>JAGXIG010000028.1 GCA_024635815.1 Salegentibacter sp. | reverse complement strand
TTAATCCGCGCTACTTCCTTTAAACCTATCTGGTGAATTTCCTCTGCACTCAGGTCTAAAGTGGTATAATAATCCAATCGATTTTGGTAATATTCACGACCATTTGGAATTTCAGAAACACCTAAACTTGTTCGGGTTTCTAGCAAATATTCGGTTTCAAAAAACTCTTTAATCCTTTTAAACTGAGGAACTACATTATTAGCAATTGCATTTTCTGCAGCGCTTAAAACCGAATCCTTTTGCGCTTCGGAAAGTATACCTGGAAGATTTTCAAAAGGTTTATAGAAATAGCTTTCTTGAGGATCTTCAACGATCTGATCGTTATAAGTAGACTCGTATCCTTTAAAAATCACCCGCGGCTGGGTATTTCCTTTTTCTAAACCCTCTCTTAGCAAATCAAAATGTTGATCGACATAAGCGGGAATCGCATTTAGTTTATTTAAATAAGCTTTTACCTGGGCGTAGTTATTTAAGTCGCGTACCTGGTAAGCCAGGCTTAGATGAAAACCGGAATCAGAAAGTAACGGATTTAAATAAGCTTCATATTTATAAAAATCTATGGTTTCCTGAAGCTTGAATTTCAACATTTCAAGAGAAATCTGTTGAGTTTCATTTAGAGAATCGGCACTAATCTCTTTAAGTTCTTCCAGGCGCTTTTTAGCAAATTCGGCTTCCTCTTTATAATATTTTTCGGTAAAAAGTCCTAAAGGAAATTCCTCGCGATCATAGGCTTTGTAATCTTCAATTTTACTGATAATCGCATCAAGGTTTTTTGAATTCTGTTGGGCTGATAAGCCGGAAATAAATAAAAAACTAAAGGCAAGTGAAAATATGTGTTTCATAGAAAAATGGGAATTTTTTCAATAAAGATAAGGTTTCTCGAGAAATGTTGAGCGGACTTGATTCGCCACGAATACACGAATAACCTCTATATGCAATAATCATCTCGATAAATTTAAAATTGTATCTTGTAGTAAGTTTAAATTGATAAAAAAATGCTTACGAAAAGTAAATTAAGAGAGGAAATTGAAAAACTACCAGACACATTCTCCATTGATGAACTGGTAGAACGCTTAATTTTTATTGAAAAAGTTGAAAGAGGTATAAGTCAGTCACAAAAGGGGGAAGTAATCTCTGAGACTGAACTGGACAATGAAATTGAAAAATAGTTCAAATAAACTGGACTTTTCAAGCAAAATATGACCTAAATAGTATTGCTGAATTTATTAGTAAGGATTCTAAGAAATATGCGGAACTGCAAATCATTAAACTTAGAAACCGAACAAAAATTTTAAAGACTCAACCCTATTCCGGAAAATTAGTACCTGAAATAAATCAGCCAGAAATTCAGGAGTTGATCGAAGGGAATTATAGAATTATTTATAAAATTGTAAATGACCTAAGAATAGACATATTAACTGTACACCACTCCGCACGCAATTTTAAAGGAGAAAAGTTGTAATTATTAATTGAACAAGCCCTAATTCCCCAAGATCCGGTTTCCAAGCTGAGATAATAATTCCTTTGCATCACCCCGGGTTTTTTCGGTTTCTATAGCTTTAATTTCGCCGTTCTCTTCAACCAGTTTATAGCTAAAAGCGAACTCGGCATCTGCTCGGGCAATCGGGCTCAAGGTTCCGAAACGTAGGTCGTTAAAATAGATTTCATCATCTTTTTTTGAAATGGTATACCAGCCTTCAGAAATTTTGATAAGTCGTTTTACATTTCTTTTTTCACTCCAATCGCCAAGCAAATCGTGGTTCTTAGGATGCGAAACAAATTCGATTGGTTGTGTATCAAAAATTGAATAATTACCAATTAAATAAGCGTCATTCACATCTACATTGGCCGACCATAAAATAGCATTTAAAGGTGACGGCTTCGTTTCTATTTTTTTATAGGAAATTTCCTGATTATCGAGTGCCTCGGTAAATTTATTATAAGTATAAAGCTTTAAAGCCGGGGTAATAATCAACAAATAAATACTGCTGATTACAAGCCCTAGATTATTGAATTTTCTCCTTTTTTCCGAACCTCTTTTTTGGCGCATCGCCAGGATCAAAAACACCAGAAATGGCAGGGTATATAGGGGATCTATCACAAAAATATTTTTGTAAGCCAGGCGGGTCTCCAGTGGCCAGAATAACTGCGTGCCCCAGGTAGTATGCGAATCTAACAGCGGATGCGTGAAAAAACCCCAAAACATTAACCAGGACCAGTTTTGCCAGGTAGCGATCGACTTCCTTTCAATTTTTGAAATGAGCCAGCCAAAAACCGGTGCAAAAAGTATGGAAAACGCAATAGAGTGTGTAAATCCGCGGTGGATCTCAATGGCGGTGATAGTATCGGTAAAAACGCTGGCAAAAGTATCCAGGTCGGGGATAGTGCCAGCAATTGCGCCGTAGAGCATCGCTTTGTTCCCTACTTTTTTTCCGAGAACTGCTTCGCCTACCGCTGCACCAAGTACTATTTGAGTTAGTGAATCCATAGTTTATAGTTAGACCTCACAGGTTTTGGAAACCTGTGAGGTCTCGAGTGTTAATCATCTACAATCTCCATTTTCCGAAGAAGAAAAGACGCGTTCATATTCTGGCAAATTCCGTCTTTGAATTTATAATCAAAATGCAATTCGTCATTGATGATTTCAGCATCGAAATAATGGTTTTTCACCTGACTTAATTCTGAAGTGATTTCGCACAAACTTAGATCATGCGTGGCGATAATTCCGGTTGAATTAGAGTTAACCAGTTTCCTGATAAACTTTTTAGAACCAATCGCTTTATCGCTACTATTAGTGCCTTTTAAAATTTCATCCAGAATTATAAAATACCGGTCGGTTTTAATTTCGTCTACAATAAATTTAAGTCGTTTTAATTCTGAAAAGAAATAGGATTCGTCGTCACTTAGCGAATCGCTGGTACGCATACTGGTAATCAGTTTAATCGGAGAATATTTACAGGCTTCAGCGCAAACCGGAAGCCCAATATTACTCATTAAAATTTGCAGGGAAACCGTTCTTAAAAACGTACTTTTCCCAGCCATATTTGCACCGGTAATGATAAAAAATTCTTCATCTCCAATAGTAAAATCGTTCGCAACTCTCTTATTGGGATCTAAAAGCGGATGCGCTAATTTTGTTGCTGAAATTCCTCTTTTTTCCTTGATGATTTCAGGAAAAACATAATCGGGATGATTAAAAACAAAATTACCCAGCGAATTATAGGCATCGGTAAATTCAATCACTTCAAACCAGTTTTCTACGTGTTGCCGATAAGCTGAAATCCATTTTTCTAGCTTATAGCTTTGCCGAAGGTCCCAAAGCAAAAATCCGTTGGCAAAAATTCCAAAAAGCATATTATTTCGCTGGTCTAAGGAATCAATTGCTTTGGAAAATTCTTTAAAAATCGAAGAAGCTTTTTTCTTTTCAGCATTAATAAGTTCCTGGTTCTTTTTTAAGGTTTCCGAAGAAAAATTTTCCCGTTCTATAAGTCCGAGTAAAAAGTGATATTGATGAAAAGTATCCTGAATTTTACTTACGCTGCCCGAAAGTAAATTGATCTTTTTCAGGTAAATTCCGGTAAAAAGCAGTCCCGCTAAAAACCATAGAAAAAGATGAATGCCTTTTAAATAATCAAAGGAATAGCCAGCAATCACCAATATCGATATCACCGAAAATACTGTTGGCAGCCATTTGATGTAATTCGGAACAAAATTTTTATAATTTTTAAACCAATTCACCACTGTTTTTGAGGGAGTTTCGGTCTTTACCAATTTAGCCAGCGCGGTAAATTCCTGCCTCCATTCCGGTTTTTGGGCTAATTCTTTTATGGTTTTCTGTTTCTGCTGAATATCCTCTATGCTATTTTCGGTAAAAATACCCGCGAGTTTTTTAGTGCCTTCATAAAGCGAGGTGCGGTTGGAATATTGAAAAAATGATCCCGATCCAAACAAATCGATATCCTGACTGTAGGGATGCAACGGATTTTCAAATTCACTTCCATCAGGCAGGTCCTGGAAATTTCTGGTTTTAAGAATATCGATCTCCAATTCGTTAAGGCGAATTATTTCCTTTTGCTTATCACTTTTATCCTTAAGGTCGCTGTGCCGGGAAACCAAGAACAGGAAAATTGCAATCCCGCCGATAATTACAGGAACGATCACATTCATGTTTCCAAAGAAATAATAAATCGCGAAGCAAATTGCCAGGAAAATCAGTAAGCGGATGAAACTGGAAACCATCAGCTTTTTCGAAATCTTGCTTAATTCCTGCTGATGTATTCCTTTTTGTTTTTTATAAAATTCGAGTGGGTTATTCATCTAAATCCTTAAATTCTTGTTGTTGTTTTTTCGTTAAGCCCGCTTTCACCAAATTGTAAGAATGGTCTATCAACTCATATACAAAACCTGGTTTTAAATGTCCATCCAGAATTACGGTATTCCAGTGTTTTTTGTTCATATGATATCCGGGCAAAATGTTTGATTCATACTCTTCCCGAAGTTCAACTGCTTTCCCGGGATCGCATTTCAAGTTTACACTCAGGGGAATCGAATCTAATGCTGTCAAAGCAAACACCTTTCCCATTACTTTAAAAACCAAGGTATCCGGACCAAAAGGTAATTCTTCGGTTACGCCTTTTTTGGCAATACAGTAATTTCTTAGGGTTTCGATGTCCATAATTAATCCTTTGTCATTTCCGTGAAGATTGAAAAAATCAAAAAAACACGCTAGATTCTGAAACGAGTTCAGAATGACGTATCAACTTAATTTTCGATCTTTTTCTGTTTTTTATCTTCTAAAGTCAGCGCGGTATAATCGAGTTTCCAGCCTATGGTTTCCACAATTTTTTCCATCAACAAGATAGTATCCAACGCCTCTTTTCTTGCTTGGTCTAAAAGTCCGCTTTGCGGTATTTTATCTACGATATAATTCTTCGCATCGCGGTTAATATCGGTAAGGTCTGAAGTGGTAAACGGATTGGCCCAGCCTTCCCGCTTGTCGTAATACTTAAAATCGGTTTCTACGGTAAGTAGTTCAGGTTGCGGAAAATTGGTAAGCACGATGGTTCTTTTCTCGTTGTCACTATTCATTCGAATTTTGCTAAGATCAAAACCAACGTGCGCTTTGGCATTCACCAGAACGATCGCTTTTTTCTTTCCAAGTAACAAACTCAGGTATTTTTCCTTTAAATTCTCGTAATGATAGATTTCAGAAAAATCGCCTTCGACCGTAATGAACTTACAAACGCTCTTTATTTTATCCATAATCACCAGCGATTGCTCGTTGGTCTTGAGCTTTGATTTTTCCCTGTTAAACCTGGCAAAAATGAAATAAGCCACGACCGCTCCCACAGCCAAACCGATAAATAAAAATTCCATATTAATTTCCTATTTCTCCCAAATGAGTGAATTTGAAGCCTTTCTCATATTTAAGTCCATAACCCAAAATACGATCAAAAGCCGCGTGCGAAAACAAAATTACGCCTATTAATTGAAATACCTCATTCTGAATATAAAATCCCAATAACCATAGTAAAATGGCGAGTCCTTTATGGTGAAAAATGTTGTAAGTAAGCGCACCGATTTTATTTCCAAAGAGGTAGCCCAGCATTCCAAAATCTGGTGTAAAAAATAAGACCAAAAACCACCACCAGGCAAAATTTAATTGGCTAAAAGCAAAAACTCCAAGCAATAACATTGTGAGTTCTTCGAGTTTGAGTGTTAATTTCATTGATACTGAATTTTATATAAAACCGGTTTTGAAGGACTGGCATCATTTTCAAAAGAAGCGAACTGTAGGTTTAGTAAATAATCCCCATCCGATATTGAATTTGGCACATAAATAAGTTCCGTAATAGTGGCATCAAAACGGGTGTTTTTGGGGTAGTTCCAAAATGCTTTATGCGCCAAAAGCTTTCCTTCATCTTTTTCTCTATCCACCGATGGTAAATCGATGAGTAAATGTTTTACTCCGCAATTTCGAAGGTAAACCGCAGCCTCCTCGCTTAGATACGGCCAGTTGGTATGGGAATATTTTCTTGTTTGTTTTTCTCGAAAATTGGGCAGTGTTCTTATAATTAAAGCCTCGGTATTTTTAGCGTGAAATTTTTCCTTTAAAATTGCTTCAGAAATCACCTGGTCTTCACCTATTGTCTCAGGCTCCACTGAAATCAATTTAGAGAAAAAGAAGAACGTTTTAAGTGTTTGATTGATGCTGTAAAACTCCCTGGAAATATGCCCGACACATTCGGTATGGGTCCCGTGCGCGTGAGGATTAAATTGAATATTATTAAAATTAACAGAAGCACCTTTGGAAACCTTCCCTATAAAATCACCGTCTTTCACGGGTTTTATTTTGGGCGCTTCTAAATACCAGGCCACCGGATTTTTAGCATCCCCCCGCAATCCGATAGAAATATCCAGCGGTTTTGAAAAATCTGTCTGGTAGGTTTGATTGTTGAGTTCTATACTTGCTTTCACAAGTTAAATGTATTAAAAAAGTTTTGTTCGTTAAGAAGAGAGAACTGAATTAAAGCTAGATTTTAAATCAAAAATAAAAAGACTTTTTCCCTTCAAAGGGAAGGTAGATTTATTAGCGCCAGCTGATAAAAACGGAAGGGTTTTTCCTTATTCAAAAGCAATTATCCAGCAAAATCAAGTTCTTTGTTTTCTAGCTCAACATTAAAACTCACTTTCGCATCAAGCGCCTTAAACACCCTTAAAATTGTTTCAAAACGAGCGTCTTTAAGGTTATTTTCAATTTTAGAAATTTGTGCCTTTTTTACGCCAACAATTTCACCCAATTGCGATTGGGTCAAATTTCTTTCTTTCCTCGCTGTTTTTATTGCATCGCCAATTAGATCAAGTCGTAACTCATTTTCATACTCGTCTCTCTCAGAAGTGCCTTTTTTACCAATATACCGGTCTTTTACTTCATCTAAAGAATATGTTTTCATAGCTTTTATTTAATCTTCAAAATATTTTTTCATTTGTTCTGTGGCTTTCTGAATTTCCTTCTTCGGAGTTTTTTGCCTTTTCTTAATAATTCCGTGGGTTGCCACAACTATTGTGATATTGGTTTTTCGTTTATCCCAAAAAGCAAAAAGCCGATAATGTTTTTTGTTATAGAGCGTTCTAAACTCCCAAATATCCCCACTTAACTTTTTAAATAGTTCTTTATCCCTGGTGTGAGTAAACTTATCAATATTAGACAGGATTTTCTTTTGAGCTTTTTTATCTATAGTATCTAGAAACTGCAAAACTTCTTTTAAAAACTCAACCTTTATTTTCCCTGTCACGATATAATTTTACTTAAAGATAAAAGTTTCCCTGATAGGAAACAAATAATTATTCGCTCAGAAAAAACAAATCTGCCGCAATACCATCGCTTAGAAATTTTCCTTTTGAAGTAATATGGAAAATGCCATTAGTTTCTTTCAATAAATTTTCTTTTTGCAGCCGCTTTGCCAGTTTGATAAAATGATCTTTGTAATTTTCACCGAATTTCTTAACTACCTCATCAACAGCTACCCCAAATTTTGTGCGTAGCCGTGTCATCACATATTCATTATACTTATCTGAAAGCGATAAATCTTCTGTTTCCTGGGGAATTTCGCCTTTTTCCAGTGCCTTTATGTATAGTGGATTGTTAGAAATGTTCCATTTCCTGGAATTTCCGTCGTAGGAATGCGCAGCAGGACCAATGCCCAAATAAGGTTTCCCTAGCCAGTAAGCTGTATTATTTTGCGAAAAATAACCCGGTTTGCCGAAATTTGAAAACTCATAATGCTCAAAGCTATTTTCGGTAAGGGTTTCAACTAAAATTTCAAAATGAAGCTTGGCAGCTTCATCGTCTACCGGTTTAATTTTTCCCTTTTCAATAAATTTCTGAAGCGCAGTATTTGGTTCTACCGTAAGTGCATAACTGGATATATGCGGTACGCCGAGCTCCAACGAAATTTCGAGGTTTCTTTTCCATCGCTCTACACTCATCCCGGGAATTCCGTAGATAAGATCTATGGAAATATTATCGAAATATTGTTTGGCAAGTTTCATACTTTTTAAAGCTTCTTCCGCATTGTGTGCGCGGTTCATCAACTTTAAATCTTCTTCAAAAAAAGACTGGATTCCGATGCTTAATCGGTTGATTTTCGAAGCGGCAAGCATTTTTATTTTTTCTTCGGTTAAATCATCGGGATTTGCCTCCAGGGTGATTTCGGGGTTTTTAGCAATTTTATAATTTGCATAAATCGTTTCAAAAATCTGCTGAAGTTCATCAGCATCCAGCAAACTCGGCGTACCACCACCAAAATAGATCGTCTGGATTTCAGCTGATGTAAGTTCATCTTTACGCAATCCCAATTCCTTGCAAAGCATCTCCACCAGCTGCCCTTTCTTTTTTAAGGAAGTCGAAAAATGAAAATCGCAATAATGACAGGCCTGCTTACAAAAAGGAATATGGATGTAGATACCGGACATTGTGGTGATTTGAGGACTACGTGGAATAATCTGAATTATTTAATTTTCTCCGGATTTTGCTTTACAAAAGCAGCCCAACCGGTATAATTTTTACCGACCTCAGTTCGCCCCGAATTGTAAAAGTGACAAACCGCTGCCGCAAGTCCATCGGTTGAGTCGAGATTTTTGGGTAGGGATTTCAAGCCGAGTAAACTTTGTAGCATTTTCGCTACCTGTTCCTTGCTGGCATTTCCGTTACCGGTAATGGCCATTTTTATTTTCTTAGGTAAATATTCGGTAATTGGTATTTGCCTTGATAGTCCGGCGGCCATGGCTACACCCTGTGCCCTTCCTAATTTGAGCATGGATTGCACATTTTTACCGAAAAAAGGAGCTTCAATCGCGATTTCATCGGGATGATAGGTGTCAATCAACTCTATGGTACGCTCAAAAATCAATTTTAGTTTTACGTAGGGATCGCTGTATTTACTCAGCTGCAATTCGTTCAGCTGCATAAATTTCATCTCTTTATTTTCTACTTTTATGAGTCCGAAGCCCATAATCGTGGTCCCGGGATCAATTCCTAAAATAATTCTTTCGCTTTTCAAAATAGCTGTTTCGGTTTAAAGCTTGCGTAATTCAGCTGCTTTGCAAAGCTAAGCAATTTCATTTCCCTACTCACCAGGCTGGAATTTAATTACGCAGTTGCCGGAACTACTTTTCTGCTTTAGCCTCGATGGGTTTGCATTAATTTAGTTTACTTTACCGGGAATAAGAAACTAAAAACCGAATATGATTTTCTTTATAATTATTTGTTTTTGTTATTCGGTTTTAATGTTAATGCT
>JAGXIG010000027.1 GCA_024635815.1 Salegentibacter sp. | reverse complement strand
GAAAATGTATACCAGATGCTGGATGAAGCCTGTGAAAAAATCGCAGCCCAGCTTAAAGAAGAAAACAAAGCTTAATGTCAGACTTTAAATATTCAGGAAAACTTTACCTTATTCCTACCACTATGGGAGCGGCAAACCCAATGCAGGTTTTACCGATGCAGGTTAAAGAAATTATGGAAAGCCTGGATATTTTTATCGCTGAAAATGAAAAAACTGCCAGAAGACATATAAAACAACTGGTTCCAGAAAAGCAACAATCTTTACTTCAATTTTTTCATCTAAATAAATTTACTGAAGCTTCAGAAATTCCTTCATTTTTAAATGATTGCAAAGAAGGAAAAAATATAGGTTTATTGAGTGAAGCCGGCTGTCCCGGCGTGGCAGATCCCGGTGCCGAAGTCGTAAAAATTGCGCATAACGAAGGTATTCAGGTAATTCCTTTAGTTGGACCTTCTTCAATTTTGTTGGCTATGATGGGTAGCGGAATGAATGGCCAGCGTTTTACCTTCAACGGGTATTTACCCATAGATAAAAAGGAAAGAAAAAAGGAAATAAAAGATTTAGAAAGGCTTTCTTTTGAAAAACAAGAAGCACAAATTTTTATTGAAACCCCTTATCGAAATAACAAATTGTTGGAAGATTTGCTACAATTCTTAACACCTGCAACCCGACTTTGTGTTGCCTGCGATCTCACCCTTCCCACTGAATATATTGTTACTAAACCGGTTTCAGAATGGATGGAAACAAAAACAGACCTCCATAAGAGGCCTGCTATTTTTATCTTTCAGAGAGAAGTTTAAGCTCTAAAGGCTTTAATATTCACTCTTGGATTTTGTTCCGGTTTTACAAACGAAGTATCGTATCCTCCGAATTTTTTCAAATAATTCTTGATAGAAGTTCCAAAAGCATCGCTAAATGATTGCGCGCCCCAGCTTCTCAAGTATTTCTTTACGCTTCCCGGCCCCGCAAGGTGAGCAGCAGCAAGAATTCCAGATTCGGTTACTTCAACTCCGTTGATTACTTTGCCCTCAAAACGAGCAATATCACGAATTAAGATCCATTTATTTCTGGAAGTATTAGTATAAAATGCAGCTTCCTGCAATTCTGGAGAGTTCATGAATTCTGTGCCGTTGTATATGCCCAGTAATTCCAGGGTTCCAATACCAAATTGATATTTCCCCATATAACCAAACTTGTTGATCGTTTGATAATTTCCGCGAGATTCCTTAAAACCCAGCGCTTCTTTAAAACCAACATAGGACTTTCCCAGTTCAGGTAACGCCCTGTCAAGGCTTTGATCTTTTGCTAATTCGCTTTCCTCTAAAAGGGCCACAGTATAGTTTAGATCAAGATTGGAAGTTGAATAACCTTCAATTTCCAGATTTGCTGCTTCTCTGGTTGAAAAACTGAAAAACAAGCAGCCTGCGAATACAGGCAAGATTGAAAATTTTGCAATTTTCCTTCTCATTACATTATGTTTATGAAAGGATATTGGCCTGGTAAAAACTTAACTAGAACCCCTTTCAATTTTGCCGTGCAAATGTACAACAATTTTTAAAAATCTGAACTACAATATGTTAAGCATATTATAAAGTTCTAAAAGGCCTAAAATGTCTCTGAGAAAGCATATACAAAGGCGTTAGAGCTTTCTTCATAAAATGAACGAAAAATTATTTTTATCTTTTCACGCCTTGTTCGTTAATCCAACGCACATATTCCTGCTTATTTCGATTATGCTGTGCTAAATTTTTTGCGAATTTATGATACCCAAAGTTTTGAACGTCGGCTACAAAATAAAAGTAATCGTGATCTTCATAATTAAGCACCGCATTTATAGCTGAAATATCTGGCATAAAAATAGGCCCGGGAGGCAGCTCTTTATATATATAAGTATTATAGGGCGAATCTAGCTCAAGGTCTTTATAGAGCACTCTCTTTATAATGGTATCCCATTTTTGAGTCTTATGTTTAAGAGCATAGATTACAGTAGGATCGGCATCTAATTTCCAACCGTTTTTATAACGATTCATATAAACGCCTGCAACTTTTGGGCGTTCGTCTACTTTGGCTGTTTCTTTATGTACTACGGAAGCTAAAGTGGAAACCTCTTTAGGGTTCAATCCAATTTCTTCAGCTTTCTTCCTTTTTTCTTCAGTCCAGAAACGTTCGTATTCACGTTTCATCCTGCTTCTAAATTCTTCAGCTGAAGTATTCCAGTAAAATTCATATTGGTTAGGAATATACATTGCTAAAGCTTCCGCTTGTGTAAAATCGTTTTCGGCTAAAAAGTCTTCATCTTTAAAAGCTTTAATTAAAGCCGTACTATCGGCTTCAATTTGCTGGGCAATTCTTCCGGCGAGATTTTCCAGGCGCTCCTGGTTATTAAAAGTCAGTTTAACCGGAACATTACCGCTGCGCAAGGCGTTTACCAATTGGTTATTATTCATACCAGACCTTAAAGCGTATCTCCCTGCTCTAATATTTGAAGCATAACCTTTTTTGCGAGCAACCAAATCAAAAGATTCCATATCCTCAATATAAGGCTGAAGGCTGTCTATTACGGTTTGGTAATCTGCACCGGTAGGCACATAAACCAACTTTTCTTTTTCTGAAAAACTGGTGTTTGCTGAAAATATACTCGTATAAATATAATAGCTAAAAATAGAAAGGCCTATAAGCCCAAGAATAGCAATAGCCAGTAGGATTTTTTTAATGTACATTATTTATTGATCAATTGATATAGAATTTCATCTTTAAACCGGCCGTCTGAATAAGTCCAGTCTTTCTTTACGCCCACTCGTTGAAAACCCAGGTTTTCAAAAAGTTTTACACTGGTTTCGTTTCCCCCGGCAATATTTGCATACACCTGGTGCATAGCCAGATGTTTAAAACAGTAATTACAAATAAGTTTTAGGGATTCTTCTCCATAACCCTTACCACGTTCAGAAGGATCGGCTATTAAAATTCCAAGGGCAGCCCTACGATCTTTTGGCTCAAAATCGAAGATATCTATAAGTCCGACTTCTTTATCTTTCAGATCACATATCACTAAACGCAGCTGCTTAACATCGTAAATATCACGATGCGCATTTTCAAGGTATTGTTTAATCATAAACCGGGAATAAGGGGTTTGGGTAGCACTTACTTCCCAAAATTCTTCGGTGTTCTCTACCCTGTGAACAAAATCGAGATCTTCCGGCTCCAGGGCTCGCAGATAGACCTTATTTCCTTTTAGGCTCGACATACTATTTCTCCTTTAAAAACCTGTTCTGCAGGCCCGGTTAACCAGACATCGGTATAAGTTCCATTTTCTTTTTGGAAAGAAACTGATAATTCTCCGCCGGGAACAATAAGCTTTATTGTATTAGAATTAGCTTTTCCCGAAGCATGGGCTGCCAATGCAACCGCGGTAACTCCTGTGCCGCAGGAAAGCGTTTCATCTTCCACCCCCCTTTCATAAGTTCGAACCAGGAAGGTATTTTCTTCCTGCATATCTACAAAATTCACATTGGTACCACCATTAGAAACATATTCATCTGAATATCTAATTAATGCACCTTCTTTTTTCACATCAAGATTGGCTACATTTTTTGTAAAAACCACGTGATGCGGAGATCCGGTATTTAAAAAAGCACTATTTCCCAATTGCTTTATATCTGACAGGTTTTGCATTTGCAAACTCACCTCGTGATCGCTAATAGTTGCTTTATGTGGCCCGTCTATCGCAGTAAAGGTAGCTTCGTTTTCAATAATCCCCAGGAATTTGGCAAATGCTACGAGACAACGACCGCCATTACCGCACATACTACTTTCGTTTCCATCGGCATTAAAATAAACCATTTTAAAATCGTCTCCTTCAATTTCGGGATTTTCTAAAAGTATAAGTCCGTCGCCACCAATACCAAATTTACGATCGCAAAGCTTTTTAATTATTTTGGTATTGTTTTTGGATAATAAATGTTGACGGTTGTCAATCATCACAAAATCGTTTCCTGTACCTTGATATTTATAAAATGGAATTTTCATTTCTTGAATTTTAAGGGCTACAAAGATACTATAAATAACACGATTTTTCTGTGTGTTAAATGGCCGTTAAAGTTAAAAACAACATATACTAATATTATAAATTTAAAGTTGAATTTTATAAAAATCCTATTTAAAAAATGAAAAATTTACCAAAATTACTTTTCGTTTCTATCCTAGGAGGGGCGCTAACTTTAGGAAGCTATAAAATGTTTTTTGAAGAAGAAACTTCAGCTGAATTACCACCGGTTTCAAACACCGAAACTAAAGTAATTCCAGCGAATTACTCGGGAAATATTTACGGTACGAATGCCGATTTTACCGAAGCCGCTGAAAATACAGTAAACGGAGTGGTTCACGTAAAAAACGTTGCGATCTTTAGAGGACCACGAACCATGAAAGATCTTATTAGTGGAAACTATAGTAGCGGAAAAGCACTTCAAGGTGCCGGTTCCGGGGTCATTATTTCTCCCGATGGATATATTGTAACCAACAACCATGTGATTAAGGGTGCTAGTGAGATTGAAGTTACCTTAAACAATAACAAAAATTATACTGCCGAAATTATTGGTGCCGATGAAATCTCAGACATTGCTTTATTAAAAATAGATGCTGAAGGTTTAGATTATATTCCGTTTGGCGATTCAGATAATGTAAAACTCGGGGAATGGGTCTTAGCAGTGGGAAACCCGTTCAATCTGAAATCTACCGTAACCGCAGGGATTATTAGTGCAACTGCAAGAGATTTAAATACTCACGATGCTACTCCACAATCTTTTATTCAAACCGATGCTGCAATAAACCCCGGAAACAGCGGTGGTGCTTTGGTTAATATCAATGGAGAACTGGTAGGAATTAACACCGCGATCACTTCCCAAACCGGAAGCTATATAGGTTATGCATTCGCCGTACCTTCTAATAATACCCGCAAGATCGTTGAAGATATTATGGAGTATGGAGATGTTCAAAAAGGAATTTTAGGTATTAGAGGAGCCAGTATAACTCCACGTGATGTGAAAGAATTTGGACTTAAAACTTCCCAGGGAGTTATAGTGGCGGAAGTAACCGAAGGCAGTGGTGCTGAAAAGGCCGGTTTAAAGCAAGGTGATATTATTAGAAAATTAGACAATATAAATATTAATAAATTCTCTGATCTCACCGGATACGTAAATTCTAAACGACCAAACGATGAAATTATGGTCACCTATTTAAGAGATGGCCGGGAAAAACATGCTAATGTCACCCTTACCAAATTTGAAACCTATATTATAGAACCTATAAAGATTGAAATTTCAAATGCCAGTGAAGAAGAATTAAAGGCAATTAATGCTGAAAATGGTGTGAAAATTCACCGCACCCTTTCGCCTAAATTACCTGCTGAGGAATTAATAGGAACGGTAATTACGGCTATTGATAATATAAAGGTTTACAATGTTCAGGACGTTGAACGAATCTTTAGAAAAAAGAATCCTACAGAGGATATTGTAATTACCATCGTGGACAGAAATGGTCAAAAACAACGCATGGTTTGGAGATAAAAATCACTAATATGCTTTATCAAAACTCCCTCAATTTAAGGGAGTTTTTTATGCAAAAAATTCTTTACGAAAACGTTTGAAACATATACTTTTGCCCCATTATTAAAACAACACACCACACACATGAGTTTTAACAAAGTTTACGAAAAGGAACTCGCTTTTCAGGCAAATCGGCGCAAAGCGACCGTAGAATTCATTAATATAATAAGTGACCTCTGGTACGATAAGTCTATAGAGCTGGTCTTATTCAGAAATCAATTACTTAACCGAAATGTGAGCGATATTCTTAATCTTCACGAATACGCGGGAGAATTTGTAGAAAAACCTATTTCCATATTTGATTCGGTAGAAATCGCAAAAGCAATCCAGGATATGGATTTATCACCGGCAAAACTCGATATTGGTAAATTAACCTATGAATATCACCTGGAAGACCAGGGACATTTAAATGCTATGGCTTTTGTTTCAGATAAACTGAAAGATGCCAAAAAATATGATAAAGTAGTTCCTAAAGATGTTGTGCTATATGGCTTTGGACGTATTGGCCGCTTGGTTGCCAGGGAACTTATGGCTAGAACCGGTAAGGGAAGTCAGTTACGCTTACGAGCTATAGTTACCCGCGGAACGATAGACAGGAATGTTTTGGAAAAACGCGCTTCTTTACTTAAAAATGATTCCGTTCACGGAGATTTTTCAGGAACAGTTGGCATAGATGAGGCGAATAGCGCACTTATTATAAACGGTACCACCGTAAAGGTGATTTCCGCAGATAAACCGGAGGATATTGATTATACTAAATTCGGAATCAATAAAGCGCTAATTATAGATAACACCGGGGCGTTTAGGGATAAGGAAGCTTTAAGCAGACATCTAAAAGCCAAAGGAGCGGCTAAAGTTTTACTTTCAGCTCCCGCTAAAGACGTACCAAATATTGTGCACGGCGTAAACCACAAGGAACATAATCCCGATAAAATTTCAATCTTCTCTGCTGCGTCATGTACCACAAATGCAATTACTCCGGTTTTAAAAGCAGTTCAAGATACTTTGGGCGTGGTTCACGGGCATTTAGAAACCATTCACGCTTATACGAACGACCAGAACCTGGTAGACAATATGCATAGCAAATACCGTCGTGGCCGTGCTGCTGCCCTTAATATGGTAATTACTGAAACCGGTGCAGGAAAAGCAGTAGCCAAAGCCTTACCGGTTTTTGAAGGAAAACTTACTTCTAATGCAATTAGGGTTCCTGTCCCTAATGGTTCGCTTGCGATCCTAAATCTTGAAATTGAAGGTCAAACCACAGTTGAAGGTGTAAATAATATTTTAAAGAAATATGCGCTGGAAGGCGAACTCGTAGAACAAATTAAATATTCGTTGGACAACGAGTTGGTTTCATCAGATATCGTTGGCACAAATGCTCCGGCGATCTATGACAGTAAAGCGACTATTGTCTCCGCAGATGGTAAAAACGTAATCCTTTATATTTGGTATGACAATGAATATGGCTACAGCCATCAATTAATTAGGCTGGCAAAATACATAGCTAAAGTGAGAAGGTTTACTTATTATTAATATTTTAGTGTAAACGAAATTACCAGAAAACCCACCTAATTATGGTGGGTTTTTTATTAAGAATACTTTACATTTGCGCGCTCAAATTATTAATTTAAAGGAATTTAT
>JAGXIG010000026.1 GCA_024635815.1 Salegentibacter sp. | reverse complement strand
TTCGATTTAAATTTTAATAGCAAAATATCTCTGAGTAAATCAAATAATAAGTCGGTTATTTTTAGGGAAGTTATCAGCATATAAAAACAGGTTGTAAACAGTAATTTATTTTCCAATTATCCCGATTAGATATTAAGATTGGATTATTAACTTTTGTTAAGTAAATATTAAAATGCTTAGGTTCTCAAGCTTTTAGAACCTAAGAAGTATGTTAATAAGTTGTTATCAAATCAAGCTAACTTAAAAACCAAAAAAAACTAAAAAAAATTGTTCTATAAGTTAACAGACTATAATCATCATCATTTTTAATTTTTATAAAAAGAAGAAAAAAAGATAATTATATATAATGTTAATAACATTGACTACGATCTTCTAAATTTGAATTCTGAGCTTTGGATTTTTAAAATCGAATTGTAAGAAATATAAAAGTCTGGAAATAAAATACTTCTGTTTTTACTTTTACAGGTTTTTTATTCAGAAAAATATAAATGTAAAAAATTGAAATACAGTATTTTAAATCTAATTTAAATAATATACTGTTTCTTCTGAATAACTCATGCTGTGTTCCATATAAAGCTGAGCTGATTTAAGGTTTACCTGGCTTTTTTTATTTAGGGAAATATTTATTGATGCTATAAAAACTATCAACCCTAGAAGGAAAATAGCAAAGAATAAAAGTGATATTTTTTTAGCTTTATCCATAGTAACCTGATAAACGAACTCTTACAAAGATGGAAATAAAATGAACCGGAAACTTTAAATTAAAATTATGAAAAAATTAAGATTTAGAAGTGCTTTTATTTTTAAGTGACAAAAAACAGGGGTTTTTACCCATTAAGAAAATTATGTTAATTAATTGTGAAAATTTTTTGTAAGAGAATAATTTTTAAGGCGCTTAACAAAACTTTAATTGCAAATAGAGCTCATGTAACACAGAAGCCGTAATTTTATACTTTAAATATTGAAATGAGTAAAAAGAATAAAAATAAATCCCAACACCAGGGTGATCTTTCCAAAAGTATTACAGATATCCTTAGAAAGGAACCTGGAAAAACCTTTAATCATAAGCAAATTGCCGCTAAACTTGGTGTTAATGATGCTACAAGCAGAAATAATATTATTAAAAAATTAGCTCAGTTAGCCGCAAAAAAGCAGATTGAGGAAGAGGAACGCGGAAAATTTAAAATAAGTAGGAAAAGCAACGATTATTACCGTGCAGTGATAGATATGACCACAAAAGGTTATGCCTATGCTTTGGTAGATGAATTGGATGATGATGTTTTTATATCGCCCAAGGATTTAAATACTGCCTTTAACGGTGATGAAGTAGAAATTTACATCTACAATCGAAAGCGAAATAAAAAATCTGAAGGAGAAGTAACTCAAATTTTAAAGCGAAAAAGAACCGAATTTGTTGGTGTTCTTCAAATGCAAAAAGATTTTGGTTTTGTAGTGATAGGCGATCCAAAAATGTATACCGATGTTTTTGTTCAAAAGAACAAAATGGGTGAGGCTAAAAACGGCGATAAAGTAGTTGTTGAAATTGAAGAATGGCCGGAAAGAGCCGATTCTCCCTTTGGAAAAGTCGTTCAGGTTTTAGGTACTCCTGGAGAGCATAATACCGAGATTCATTCTATTCTGGCACAATATGGTTTACCCCATGAGTTTCCGAAAGAAATAGAAGATTTTGCCGATCAAATAGATACTTCTATTCATCCAGAAGAAATCAAAAGACGTCGCGATATGCGTGATGTGTTAACATTTACCATAGATCCTGCAGACGCAAAGGATTTTGATGATGCCTTGAGTTTTCGCAAACTGAATAGCGGAAATGTTGAAATTGGGATTCATATTGCCGATGTTGCGCATTACCTGCAACCCGGTACTATTCTAGACGACGAAGCTTACGAACGTGCAACTTCGGTTTACCTGGTAGATCGCGTGGTGCCAATGTTGCCCGAAGTACTTTCCAACAATGCTTGTTCTTTGAGACCAAACGAAGAAAAGTATACGTTTTCAGCAGTTTTTGAAATAGATAAGAATACAAAAGTAGTTAACGAATGGTTCGGTAGAACCGTTACTTATTCTGATGCCCGGTTTGCCTACGAAGAAGCTCAGCAAATAATTGAAACTGAAAAAGGAGAAATTCCAGAAGAGGTTTCTATTCAGGATAAAGCTTATACGGTTAAAGACGAAATAGTTGAGGCCGTATTGACTATGAATAAAATGGCAAAAAAGATGCGTTCATCTAGAATGCGTCAGGGTGCTATTTCCTTTGATAAAGTTGAAGTTAAATTTCAACTGGATGAAGAGAACGAACCGATTGGTGTTTACTTTAAAACTGCCAAAGACGCCAATAAGCTGATTGAAGAATTTATGCTTTTAGCTAACCGAAAAGTGGCCGAATTCATAGGAAAACGAGATGAAAAGAAAACCTTTATTTACCGTTGTCACGACGAGCCTGATGAAGAAAAACTGGTCTCGTTAAATAGCCTGGTTTCCAGGTTTGGACACGGATTGAACCTTAAAAACAGGAAGACCGTTTCTTCTTCTTTAAACCAATTGCTTCAGGATGTTCAGGGTAAAAAAGAGCAAAATTTAATAGATACGCTTGCCATTAGAACCATGAGCAAAGCTTATTACGGTACTGAAAATATTGGACACTACGGTTTAGCTTTCGATTATTACTCTCATTTTACCTCACCAATTAGAAGATATCCAGATGTAATGGTGCACCGTTTATTGCAGCGTTATTTAGATAATCAACCTTCCGCAAAAGAAGACGAATACGAAGAAAAATGTCACCACTCCAGCCAAATGGAAAATCTTTCTACAAATGCTGAAAGGGATTCTATTAAGTATATGCAGGTGAAATTTATGATAGATCACCAGGATAGGGAATTTATTGGGGTGATTTCAGGGGTAACAGACTTCGGAATTTTTGTGGAAATTGTAGAGAATAAATGTGAAGGAATGATTCGCTTGCGTGACATAAAAGGCGATCATTATGATTTTGATGCCGAAAATTATGCAATTGTAGGCAGAAAGACTAAAAAGGCTTATCAGCTAGGTGACGAAGTGATTGTAAAAGTGAAAAATGCCGATTTAGTGAAAAGGCATCTTGATTTTACTTTAATCGGTAAAAAGGAAGAATAAATAGGCTTTATAGCCTAATGGATTAGCAATAAATGAATGTCTGAAAAATAATTAGGAACGTCATCCTGAACCTGCCCTCCGTTCAGGCGGTTTTATTTCAGAGATTGCTCCGAAATTTATTAGGAGATCTAAGTTGTTGATATACAAAACATCTTAAAAGCTGAACCAAGTGCAGCTTTACATAAATATAAAATTTAGTGATCCTTATAATTTTTTCAATAAACAAAATGGTTATTTTAAAAATTTATAGAAATGAAAAAATATCTTTTTGCACTGTTTTTAATGAGTGTTGGAATGTTAAGCGCTCAGGAACTTACCCAGGATTTGGGAGATTTTACCGAAATTAAAGTCTACAATGGCCTGGAAGTTATCTTAAAAGAAGCTAACCAGAATAAGGCAACAATAACCGGTGAAAACCGAACTGATGTAAAATTTAAAATAGATAACGGAATTTTAAAAGTGAGGATGAGTATCGATGAAATACTTGTTAATGATAATACCAAAATCACTATTCAGTTTAAAAAACTGGATAAAATTGATGCCCGTCAAAACGCTTCCATAAAAATAAGTTCTAAACTGAAACAAGAATTTCTTCATTTAAATGCTTCTGAGGGAGCCGATATTTTTGCAGATGTAAATCTTAGTAAACTCTATGTAGATTCTAATACCGGAGCCGAAATTGAGGTGGAGGGAAAAACCGAAGATCAGGAAATTGGCATTAACACCGGTGGAAAATTCTTCGCTAAAAACTTAAAATCTACAAATACCGAAATTAGCATTAAAGCTGGTGGCGTTGCAGATATCACTGCAAGTGGGGTAGTAGAGGCTAAGGTTAGGGCAGGAGGCACCGTAAATGTTTATGGGAATCCCAAGACCATAGATCAAAATACCCTGTTTGGCGGAAAAGTAATTAGAAAGAACTAAAAGTCTACATTTGTAAAATAATACAATTGTATGTTTCAGGATGTATTAGCAGCCCTACCCCTAGGTCTTTTTTTAGCTTTTTTACTTGGTCCGGTCTTCTTTGTACTTCTGGAAACTGCCGCTATTAAAGGTTTTAGAGCCGCTTTTGCATTCGATTTAGGCGTTATTGTGGCGGATATTGTATTCCTTTTTGTAGCTTATTTAAGTACCACTAAACTACTCGCCAGTATTAAAGACGATCCGGCGTTATTCATATTTGGAGGTATGATCCTCGCCACTTATGGGGTTATGAGCTTTGTACAGACCAAAAAAGTGCTTCGGCAGGAAGATGATACCCCAGAGATTAGAAAACTCAGTAAAAGCGATTATATGGGTTTAGCTGTAAAAGGATTCCTATTGAATTTTATCAATATCGGCGTTCTGGGATTCTGGCTGGGATTAATTATCATTTTTGGTCCAAAATTAGAAATGGAGCAAAATCGGATACTGGTTTTCTTCGGAAGTGTTTTAGGAACTTATCTCGTTTTAGACGTTTTTAAAATTCTTTTGGCCAAAAAATTAAACCGAAAACTCACGCCTACCCGAATTTACATTATGAAAAAGGGCATAAGTATTTTACTGATAGTTTTTGGCGGAATGCTTATTTTCCAGGGAGTCTTTCCTAACCAGGTTAATGGGATAAAAGAACAGATTGAAACGATTACCCCAAACGATACCATACAGGATTAATAACAAAAGTACCTCATATATTTTTCGAACTTTAAGAGTCAAAGAGCGTCCCAAAGCTTCCAGAGAAGCGTTTTACATTACAATACTATTTTAACAATAAATCTGGTTTTGATCTATAAAAAAAGCCCCCAGGATTTGGGAGCTTTTTGAGGCATCGAGCGGATTCGAACCGCTGTACAAGGTTTTGCAGACCTCTGCCTAGCCACTCGGCCACGATGCCCTATTTAAGGGTTGGCAAATGTAGTAAAAATTTTAAGTTTAAAAAATAAAACTAACCTGCGTACTGCAGGAAGATTTAGTGGACTAAAAATAATAAAAAATTGCTCTTAAATTAATCCTTGAAATATTGATTAATTCAAAAATTAGCGTGATTTACTTCTAATAACACTAACCATAGCTACATTTCCACCAATGGGAGGGTTAATTTTTGAAACTTCTACTTTTGCTTTTTGCACTAAAATTATTTCTTCCAGCACTCGTTTTAAAATCCGTTCGGCCACATGTTCCAGGAGTTTAGACCTAATTGCCATTTCTTCTTTCACAATTTTGTTTAAATGAACGTAGTCAATAGTATCTGCCAGTGCATCGGTTTTAGCCGAATGTGATAGATCGCCTTTCACTTTAAGATCTACGCGATAATCACTACCTATTTTTCCTTCTTCATCCAGGCAGCCGTGATAGGCAAAAACCCTAATGTTTTTCAATTTAATACTTCCCAAAAGATTGATTTTTGGCAAAGATAGGTGGGCAGGTGGTTTATATCAATTTATTAAGAGATAAGTTTTTAATCAATATCTCTTTTAGAATCTTTTAAAGCTAAGATTTGCTGCCGGAATTGGTGAATACATTTTTATTTTTACAATAAATGCTCTCAAAAGGAAATATAATATTCCTTTAAGGCAAAGCTTGGGCTAGGCGACCTAATTTTTGGTAACTTTGCGCATTATTCCCGTAAAAGGAAATAATATTTTGAGCCTTGCTCGAATCTAAAAATAAATGTCTGATTTTAACCTTTTTTACGGGGTTTTTGATTTTAATAAATTATGGCTGAAGAAAAAAAATCGCTCAATTTTATTGAGCAAATTATAGAAGAAGACCTTCAAACTACCCACAAAAGAGAAGAACTAAAATTCAGGTTTCCACCTGAACCTAATGGTTATCTTCATATAGGACATGCGTCTTCTATTTGCCTCAATTTTGGTTTGGGCGAAAAATACAATGCTCCTGTAAACCTTCGTTTTGACGATACCAATCCTATAAAAGAAGAGCAGGAGTTTGTAGATGCCATAAAAGAAGATGTTTTATGGCTCGGATTTAAATGGGAAAAGGAATGCTATGCTTCAGATTATTTTCAGCAGTTGTACGATTGGGCTGTAGAAATGATAAAGAATGGAGATGCTTATGTAGATAGCCAGAGTTCAGAAGAAATAGCAGAACAAAAGGGAACCCCAACAGAACCCGGTACAGAAAGCCCGTATAGAAAACGTTCCGTAGAAGAAAATCTGGAGCTTTTCGAGAAAATGAAAAACGGCGAAACCCCCGAACGTGGTCACGTTTTACGCGCAAAAATAGATATGGCCTCGCCGAATATGCTTATGCGCGATCCTGTAATGTATCGTTGCTTGCATAAAAGCCACCACCGAACCAAAGACAACTGGAAAATTTATCCTATGTACGATTGGGCCCACGGGGAAAGCGATTTTATAGAAAGTATTTCGCATTCTTTTTGTACGCTGGAATTTTTACCTCACCGTGAATTATATAACTGGTTTGTTGAAAAAGTAAGTAAAGAAGGCGAATTAAAGCCGAAACAACGTGAGTTTGCACGCAGAAACCTGAGTCATACTGTTGTTAGTAAACGTAAACTGATGCAACTGGTAGAAAAAGGGGTGGTTACTTCCTGGGACGACCCAAGGATGCCAACAATTTCTGGATTAAGAAGAAGGGGTTATACTCCTAATGCTATCAGGAAATTTGCCGATTCTATTGGGGTTGGGAAACGTGAAAATATGATAGACGTTGCACATCTGGAATTTTGTGCACGGGAAGACCTTAATAAAATCGCTCCAAGAGTAATGGGGGTTTTAGATCCTGTAAAATTGGTGATTACCAATTATGAAGAAGGAAAAGAAGAGTGGCTGGAAGCTGAAAATAACCCGGAAGATGAGGCAGCAGGAAGTAGGGAAATTCCTTTTTCAAGAGAGCTTTATATTGAAAAGGAAGATTTTAAGGAAAGTGCAAACAGGAAATTTTTTAGGTTAACTCTTGGGAAAGAAGTGAGGTTAAAGAATGCCTATATTATCAAAGGCGAAGATGTAATTAAAGATTCCGAAGGAAATATTACCGAAATACATTGTACTTATGATCCTAAAAGTAAAAGTGGAAGTGGTACCGAAGAATCTATGAGAAAAGTGAAAGGAACTTTGCACTGGGTATCTGCTAAACACGCTTTAGAAACTGAAATAAGGCTTTACGACCGTTTATTCAGCGTAGAAAATCCAGATGGCGACAAGGAGAAAGATTATATGGAATTCGTAAACGCCGATTCCCTGGAAGTAATAAAAGGCTATGTGGAACCAAGTTTAAAATCGGCTGGAATTCAGGATAAATTTCAATTTCAGCGCATAGGATATTTCTGTGTAGATAAAGAATCAGAAGAAGGAAAACCTATTTTTAACCGAACGGTTACACTTAGAGATTCCTGGGCAAAGATTAAATAAGCTGTAATCCATTTGGTTATATGGGTTTTTAAGAATATTTTAGTAAAGCATTTTAACATATTAACCGGTTATTAACAGCATAGCCTTAACCCATCTTGTATCTTTGGGTTTAGTATTAATTTAACTAACAAAAACTATTATGGCAAATACAGGAAGTACATTATTAGCATTAATTACCGGAGCTGCAATTGGTGCAGGAGTAGGTTTATTATATGCACCAGATAGCGGAGAACATACCCGCAAGAAATTAAAAGACGAGTCTAAGAAAGCTCAGGACAGATTAAATAAAAAGTACACTGAAACTTCTTCAAATCTAACCGAAAAAGCAAAACAAGCTCGTGTAGATTTTGAAGCACGCTTAGAAGAAACACTTTCTTCAGCAAGTCATAAGGCCGATGATATTCTTACTGCAATGGAAACTAAATTAGAAGAGCTTAGAAAGCAAAACGCCAAACTACAGAAAGATGGTAAAGGCGGAGATTCTAAAGACCAACCTAATAAAGCAGTAGTATAGAAGCATTTGTATGGCATTTGAAAAACTATCCAGAAGCATTGATGAGTTGAATTATAATTTAAAAGCATTTGCCCATAGCAATGCCGAATATTATAAACTCAATTTCTTTAAACAAGCCATGAAAGGAGCCATTGGTCTCGTTCAGGGTCTTTTGCTGGGTACATTTATCATTTTTGCCATGATCTTGCTATCTGTAGCCGTTGCAATTCTTATTAGCGAAGCTATAGGCTCACCAAGTTCCGGTTACTTTATTGTTGGCGGATTCTATTTTCTTTTATTCCTACTTATTCTAATCTTCGGAAGAAAGCCAATTGAAAAAATGCTTTTGGTAAAAGTTTCAAGAAAATTTTTTAACGACTAAGTGCTATGAAGGAATACAGTTCATTCAAAGAAATAGATCGGGATTTGAAAATTCTGAAACTTCAAACCAAAATAGATCAGGAGGAGATTAAATTGAATATAGAGCGCACTAAGGGCGCTTTGTCACCTTTATCTTTAGCTGGTAGTATGGTGGGATCTATATTGCAGAAAGCTTTTATACTTAAGGCCGTAACGAAGTTTACCGGCTTAAAAAAGGTAACCGCTTCCATAAAGAAATAAGATCTTTTATTACATAAAAAAGGGTTTGAAGATTTAATTCTTCAAACCCTTTT
>JAGXIG010000025.1 GCA_024635815.1 Salegentibacter sp. | reverse complement strand
TTTCTCGGTTATAGAGTTAGGCATTAAGTTGAGGTTTAGTGCATAAGCAGCCTCTTTGAAATTTTTATTTCTACAACTTATTACAAAATGTTCCAGCGTAGCTTGCGGAGTTTGTAAATTGAATTTATTAGGCGGAAATCCCAACGGATTGTTCAACCTGGTTAATTGATAATAAGCTTCATTATAATCTTTTAAACTATTAGGTAAATAATTTGAATCAGTAGTATCTGCTATTTTTTCTTCGGAAGGGAGCTCTTCAGTGCTTGTTGAATCTTGCGGAAAAGCAAAAGCTGAAATTTGCAGTGTGAATACACTGAAGAATAAAAATAACACTCTTATCCGGTTCTCCATACCTTATTTTTGAAATCGATACTAATTTTCATATCGGAATAATTTTAAAAATAGGCAATAAAAAAAAGACCGTCTAAATTTGACGGCCTTTTTAAAACAGATTTATTAGAAATTTTAGAAACAATACTTGTTTTCTGAAGTAAGTTTTTCAGCAATAGTATTTCTTAATTCCACCACGTTTGGCATTCTATCATATTTGGTGAAACGTTTAAGTCCCATTAACATCATGCGTTGCTCGTCACCTTCGGCAAAAGAAGCGATTCCCTCTTTAGCTTTTTGGTTTACGGTGTCTACAGCGTGATATAGATATAATTTAGCCATAGCGATTTGCTCTTTCTGCGTATCTTCACCAAAACGTTTCGCGTTTTTCTCAGCTCTTAAAATACCAGATTCAGCCATATAAGCTTCAATAAGAATATCTGAAGCGGCCAAAAGTAATTGCTGGTGTTCTTCCAGATCCTGACCAAATTTTTGAACTGCACTTCCAGCTACCATCAGGAAAACTTTTTTCAGTTTCTTGATCATATCTTTTTCTTCAGCGAATAATTCGTTAAAATCTGGTTTATCCATAGAAGGGATTCCGGTAAGTTCTTCGCCAACTGCCTGAGCTGGACCTAAAAGATCTACGTGACCTTTCATCGCTTTCTTAATTAGCATTCCAACGGCCAACATTCGGTTAATCTCGTTAGTACCTTCATAAATTCTTGCAATTCTGGCATCTCTCCAGGCAGATTCCATAGGAGTATCTGCTGAAAAGCCCATACCACCTAAAACCTGGATACCTTCATCACTGCAGTTTTGAACATCTTCAGAGCAGGCAACTTTAAGAATAGAGCATTCTATGGCATATTCCTCAAAAGTCTTTAATTCTGCATCAGAATGTGACTCTCCTGCTTCCTGACGAAGGTTAATTCTGTCTTCAATATTCTTTGCGGCACGGTAACTTGCTGCTTCCCCAACCCAGGCTGAGGTAGCCATTTCTGCAAGTTTCAATTTGATTGCTCCAAATTTTGCAATTGGAGTTTTAAACTGAACCCTGTCATTCGCGTATTTAACCGCAACATCGGTCACTCTTCGCTGGGCTTCCAGAGAAGCTGCGGCAAGTTTAATTCGCCCCACGTTTAGGGCATTCATCGCGATTTTAAATCCGTTTCCTCTTTCCGAAAGCATATTTTCAGCAGGTATCACGGTGTCGTTAAAAAATACCTGACGGGTAGAGGAGGCGTGGATTCCCAGTTTCTTCTCTTCTTCCCCAAACGTGATTCCGTTAGGATTTTCCTTATCGTATTCTACGATAAACCCGGTAATATTCTTATCGTCTTGAATTCTAGCAAAAACGATAAAAACTTTTGCAAACCCCGCATTGGAGATTCACATTTTTTGACCATTTATTTTATAGTTTTTACCATCTTCGCTAAGCTCTGCTTTTGTTTTACCAGAATTTGCGTCGCTTCCTGCTCCGGGTTCAGTAAGGCAATACGCGCCAAACCATTCTCCTGTTGCTAACTTCGGAATATATTTTTTGCGCTGCTCTTCGTTTCCGTAAAGTAGGATTGGCAAAGTTCCAATTCCAGTATGCGCTCCAAAAGCGGTAGCGATAGAACCGGTTGCTCCAGAAATATAATCACAAACCAACATTGTTGAGACGAATCCCATTCCGAGTCCGTCGTACTCCTCCGGCACAGCCACCCCAAGGAACCCAAGTTCCCCGGCTTTGCCCATTACCTCTTCGGTAAGCGTGTAATTCTTTTTTTCGAATTCTTCCTTTTTCGGCCAGATCTCACGATCTACAAACTCCTTAACCGAATCACGCATCATTTTTTGCTCCTCAGTAAAATCTTCCGGAGTAAATATATCTTCCGCTTTAGTTTCCTTTACCAGGAATTGCCCACCGCGGAGGAGTTTATCTTCTTTAATTGAATTTTCCATTATTTATATTGTTGTTTTATTTTTTTGAAATAAGAATCAGGAAACAAGACTCAAGACTCAAGACAAGATTCAAGACTTTTCTAATCCGTCTATAAATCCTGATATCATTTTCTGTATTTCCTGAATTTTTAATTCATATTCTTTAAATCTTTTTTCTGAAATATAATCTTCTGAATAGGCTATTATTAATTGTGTTTCCCATTCAAAAGCCGACCCGAGACTATTTTCAAGATATTGGATAAAATGTCTATCGGTTCTTTTGCTCGTTCCCTCAGCAATATTGGAAGGAATAGAAACCGCACATCTTATTAATTGCGACACTAGATTAAACTTTTCAAAATCAGGAAAGCTTCTAACCATACTATATGTTTCTTTTGTAAGAAACATTCCTTCTTTCCAAATTCTCAACTTTTTAAAATTGTGCCGCTGCATCTTTTATGTCTTGGTTCTACAGTCTTGAATCTTAATTCTTGAATCTAACTAAGGAACTCATAAACTCCCGCAGCTCCCTGTCCGGTTCCTACACACATGGTTACCATGGCATATTTGTCTTTAAGGTTGCGTTTGCGCATTTCATCAAAGATTTGCACCGAAAGTTTTGCTCCTGTACAACCCAGCGGGTGCCCCATTGAAATTGCCCCTCCATTAGGATTTAGTGTTTCAGGGTTTAAGCCCAATTCTCTGATAACTGCCAGTGATTGAGAAGCAAATGCTTCATTCAATTCAATAAGCTGCATATCGTCTTGCTTTAACCCTGCTTGTTTTAAAGCTTTTGGAATGGCGTGAACCGGCCCGATACCCATAATTCTTGGATCTACACCTACCGGTGCGTAACTCACCATTCTGGCGATTGGTTCAAGATTAAATTCTTTGACCATTTCTTCACTCATTACCATTACAAAAGCGGCACCATCACTCATTTGAGAGGAATTACCTGCAGTTACACTTCCACCTTCGGCAAAAACGGGTCTTAGTTTTCCTAAAACTTCTTTTGAAGTATCGGCACGCGGACCTTCATCTTTGTTTACCGTATAGGTTTTAGTTTGTTTTTTTCCGTCTTTCCCTACAAAAGTTTCTTCCACATCTATAGGCACAATCTGATCCTGAAAACGATCTTCTTCCTGAGCTTTCAATGCTTTTTGATGAGAATTAAAGGCAAATTCATCTTGATCTTCCCGTGAAACTTTATATTTCTCGGCTACCGCTTCTGCAGTAAGTCCCATGCCCCAGTAATAATCTTCGTTACCTTCTTTGGCAGTCTTATAATTGGGAACCGGTTTATAACCCCCCATTGGAATATAACTCATACTTTCGGCTCCACCGGCGATAATACAGTCGGCCATGCCACTTTGGATTTTAGCCGAGGCAATCGCGATGGTTTCCAGTCCTGAAGCGCAATAACGGTTAACCGTCATTCCGGGAACTCTTTCGGTTTTTAGGCCCATTAAAGAAATTAGACGACCAACGTTTAAACCTTGCTCGGCTTCTGGCATTGCGTTTCCAACAATTACATCATCGATCCTGGTTTTATCAAAATCGGGTAATTGTTTCATCATATATTCTATGGTTTCCGCTGCCAGATCATCGGGCCGCTTAAACCTGAACACTCCGCGAGGCGCTTTCCCCACGGCTGTTCTGTATGCTTTTACTATGTATGCTGTCTTATTCATTTTTTAGTATTTAGATGTTAGTATTGAGTATTGAGAAAACTCAAACCGCTAACGATTTCATTAATGCATAATTCATTTTTTGAACCTCAATAACTTCAGACAAAACCGGTTTAACTTTTTCTTCTTCAATTAAATTCAGTCTGTAAGAAAGAATCAATAGCGTATACAGTTCATAAGAAGACCCGCTGGCTATTCCTAAGAAATTTTTAAATTCTCCTTTAGTATTTCTACCCGCTCCTTCAGCAATATTAGAAGGAACCGAAACAGCACTTCTTCTTATTTGACTCGTTAAACCAAATTTTTCTTCAGTAGGAAAATTAGCAGAGAGTAGGTAAGTTTTTTCAGCAATATCCATTGCTTTATTCCAAATTTTTAAATCATGCATATCTCTGATTTTTATGGTTACTCACTACTCTATACTAAATACTCACTACTAGTTTCTCAATGGTTTCCCCTTCTTCAACATATGCTGAAGGCGTTCTAAGGTTTTGCGTTCTCCGGTTAGAGAAAGGAATGCTTCTCTTTCCAGATCTAACAGGTATTGCTCGCTTACCATTTGTGGTTCTGAAAGATCTCCTCCGGCCATAACATAAGCCAGTTTATTTGCAATTTTCTTATCGTGGTCGCTAATGTATTTTCCGGCGTTCATCTGATCTGTACCGACTAAGAAAGCACCTAAAGCTTGTTTCCCCAGAACCTTAATATCGGTACGGTGAATTGGTTTTGTGTAACCATTTTCAGCCATTAATAAAGCGTGTTTCTTTGCTATAGTTAATTGACGTTCCTGATTTACCACTACGATATCTTTTCCTTTCTGAAGAATATTCAAATCGAATGCTTCGTGGGCTGAAGTAGAAACTTTTGCCATTCCTATAGTTAGGAAATGTTTTCTCAAACGGTTCAGTTCCACATCATCTTTTTCAAAAGTATCTGCGGCACGAACGGTCATTTCTTTAGAACCACCACCGCCGGGAATTACCCCAACGCCAAATTCAACTAAACCAATATAAGTTTCGGCTGCTGCTACAACCATATCAGCGTGAAGTGAAAGTTCACATCCGCCGCCAAGTGTCATCGAGTGAGGTGCAGCTACGGTTGGAATAGAGGAGTAGCGCATACGCATCATCGTATCCTGGAAATATTTAATCGCCATATTCAGCTCTTCATATTCCTGCTCTACAGCCATCATAAAAATCATCCCGATGTTGGCGCCCACAGAGAAATTCTTACCATTGTTAGCAACAACTAGTCCCTGGTAATCTTTTTCGGCCATATCTATGGCTTTATTGATTCCGTCCAGTACATCACCGCCAATTGTGTTCATCTTACTTCGGAATTCCACATTAAGGATTCCGTCGCCAAGATCTTCCACCACAACACCGCTGTTGCTGAATACTTCTTTTGACTCACGAATGTTATCAAGAATGATAAACGCATCCTGACCAGGAATTTTCGTATAATCTGTTTTCTCAATATCGTAATAATAGGTATTGCCTTCTTTTACGGTGTAGAAAGATTCTTTCCCGTTTTCCAGCATTTCTTTTACCCAGGCCGCTGGTTCTTTACCTTCGGCTTTCATCATTTCAACACCTTTCTTCACACCCACGGCATCCCAAATTTGAAACGGACCGTGCTCCCAACCAAATCCAGCTTTTACACCATCATCGATTTTATAAAGTTCATCGGAGATTTCAGGAATTCTATTGGAAACATAAGCGAAAAGTGCAGAAAAGTTTTTACGATAGAATTCACCGGCTTTGTCTTTTCCGTTAATTAAAACTTCAAAACGGTCGGCTACATTATCTATGTTCTTGGTTTCTTCTAAAGTTGCGAAAGAAGCCTTTTTCTGGTCGCGATATTCTAAGGTTTCCAGATCCAAAGATTTTATGGTGCTGGAACCGTCATCATTTTTAATTTTCTTGTAGAAACCCTGTCCACTTTTGCTACCATACCATTCATTATCCACCATTATCTGGATAAAATCTGGAAGCGCAAAAAGATCGTGGGATTCATCGTCCGGCACTCCTTTATGCAGTCCGTTGGCCACGTGAACCAGAGTATCTAAGCCAACAACATCTACTGTACGGAATGTTGCCGATTTCTGGCGGCCAATTACCGGACCGGTAAGTTTGTCAACTTCCTCGATGGTCATATCCATATCTTTTACCATATGGAAAAGACTCATTATGCTGAAAATTCCGATTCGGTTACCGATAAATGCGGGCGTGTCTTTTGCCACTACCGATTTCTTACCGAGGAATTTTTCGCCGTATTCATTAAGGAATTCGAGCACTTGAGGTTTAGTATCCGGGCCCGGGATTATTTCGAATAATTTCAGGTAACGCGGTGGGTTAAAAAAGTGAGTTCCGCAGAAATGCTGCTGAAAATCTTCACTTCTTCCTTCGTTCATTTGCTGAATAGGAATTCCGGAAGTGTTGGAAGTAATTAGCGTTCCTTTTTTACGGTGTTTTTCGAGTTTTTCAAAAACCTGTTGTTTGATATCCAGGCGTTCCACTACCACCTCGATAATCCAATCTACTTCAGAAACTTTAGAAATATCGTCTTCCATATTTCCGGTTTTTATGCGAATGGCAAAATCTTTATGATAAATAGGAGAGGGCTTTGATTTTAAAGCCGATTGTAAGGATTCGTTTACCAGGCGATCTCTAACTTCTTTATCCTCTAAAGTAAGCCCCTTCTTCTTTTCTTTCTCGTTAAGTTCCCGCGGGACAATATCCAGCAAAAGAACTTCTACGCCAATATTGGCGAAGTGGCAGGCAATACCGCTTCCCATAATTCCGGAGCCGATTACTGCTACTTTATTAATTCTTCTCTTCATAATTTTTTCTGGTTTTTACTATAAGGTTTTCGATTATCATTGAGAGCTCCCAGGTTTCAAAAACCTGTGAGGTCTATTCTAGTTTTATCTCTTCTTTGTAAATTTTCTTTTCAGAAATCAAGTTCAAAATGGTGTTTGCTACTTCTGTGAAAGTTATTAAATCTTCTTCTGAAACATTTTCTTTCACAGCTTCATCAAATCGTAACACTACTTTTTTGGAATATTCGCGCATTTCACGTCCAAAATCGGTTAAATAGATAAGTACACTGCGGCCATCTTTTGGATTTTTCTTCCTAATAATGAGTCCTTTATCCTCCATAGTCTTCAGGATTCGGGATAAGCTAGTTGCTTCCATTCCCATTTTGGGGCCAAGGGAGGTAGAAGGGGTGCCATTTTCAGGATCTATACTCAACAGGGCAAAACCGGTAGACATCGTACTTCCAGCCTTTCCGGCCTCTTCATTGTACATTTTAGATACCGCCATCCAGGTGGCACGCAATACATAATCTATTGTCTTTTCCTTCATTTTTGAATGTTGATTCTCAAAGTTAAGAAAAATATATTATGCACGCATAATAAAATCGAATAAATAATCATGTGTTGGTATTTATTACTTAAATTTATACGAAATGCATAAAAAAAACCCTTCGCAGGAAGGGTTTTAACTTTAATTTTAAAAATATGCTTTTAAGAAGGGCTATATATTTTTTCATATAAATTCATATAACGTTCTTTTATATTTCTACGTTTTAATTTCATAGTAGGAGTGAGGTGGCCTTCTTCAATTCCCCAAACTTCCGGTGTTAGTTCTATAACTTTTATACGTTCCCATTTTCCGAACTTCTCGTTGTAAAAATCTACTTCCTCTTGAATACGTTCTTTAACCTGGGTATTTTCAGCGATAGCCTTTTCAGAGCCATCTCCAATATCAATATTTTTACGCTTTGCCCATTCCTGGATAAATTCAAAGTTAGGCTGAATTAGAGCCGCCGGCATTTTTTGGCCATCACCAATTACCATGATTTGTTCGATAAAACGAGATTGTTTCATCGTGTTTTCAAGGATTTGGGGAGCTACATATTTTCCTCCTGAAGTTTTAAACATTTCCTTTTTACGATCAGTGATTTTAAGGAAACCGTCTTTATCCAGTTCTCCAATGTCACCGGTATGAAAAAAGTGATCTCCGTTTAAAACCTCTTCGGTTTTTTGCGGTTCCTTGTAATAACCAAGCATTACGTTTGGTCCTTTTGCAAGGATTTCACCGTCTTCGGCTATTTTTACCGTTACGTTATCTATTGGTCTACCAACTGTTCCAATTTTGAAACCTCCATCTCGCTGGTCGTTCACCGCAATTACGGGGGAAGTTTCGGTTAATCCATAACCTTCCATCACAGGGATATCGGCTGCGGCAAAAACACGGGCTAAGCGTGGTTGAAGCGCCGCAGATCCAGAAACGATTAATTCAATATTACCACCTAAACCTTCTTTCCATTTAGAGAAAATAAGTTTTCTGGCAAGTTTAAGTCGGGTTTCATACCACCAGCCATTTGCGCCGTATGGTTCATATTCCAAACCAAGTTCTACGGCCCAGAAAAACAATTTTTGCTTAACGCCACCAACTGTAGAACCTTTGGCAATAATTTTATCGTAAACTTTCTCTAAAAGTCTTGGAACGGCGGTAATTACGTGTGGTTTTACTTCTTTAAGGTTATCGCTAATTTTATCTATAGACTCAGCAAAATGAATGGAAACCGAATAATACTGATATAAATAAAGGATCATTCTTTCAAAAACATGGCAAACCGGTAAAAAACTAAGCGCTACATAAGTTCCACGCTCAAAAGGAACACGCGGCGCGCTATCCAAAACATTACTTACAATATTATTATGAGAGAGCATGACGCCTTTTGGTCTACCTGTAGTTCCCGAGGTATAGATTAATGTTGCAAGATCGTCGGGTTTAACGGCTTTCTTTAATTGCTCAACTTCATCCTGGTTGCTTTTATCATCTCCCAACTCCAGAACTTCAGTCCAGTTTTTTGAGCCTTCTATTTCATCAAAAGTATAAACCTCTTTAAGCTTGGTATCGTGTTTAATTGAATTTAGCTTGTCTAGCACTTCTTCGTCTGAAACAAAACAGTATAAAGACTCACTGTGATCCAATACATATTGGTAATCATCTTCAGAAATTGTAGGGTAAATTGGGACAGTTTGGGCACCGGTTTGTAAAACACCAATATCCATTATATTCCATTCCGTACGGTTGCTGGTAGAAATTATCGCAATTTTATCGTTGGGTTTAATGCCCAATCGCAGTAGTCCACGGCTTATGGCATTTGCCTTATCTATATATTCCTGGGTAGAAATAGCTTTCCATTCCCCGTTATATTTAGTGACTAAAGCCTTATCTAAAGCGTGTTTCTCCAGTTGAAAATAAGGGAAGTCAAATAATCTTGTTGGTTTATCCATTAGGGTGTAGCATTATTATATACTTTGCAAAATAGCAAATTTATAGCCTATTTCAAATTGAAATATTAAAATATACACAGATATATTAACAAGAATATAAATTCTTTAATGAAAAGAAGCTATTTAGATTAAGAGAAAACTGAACTGAAATAGCGATTATTAAATTGATAATCATTTGATTAATTCAAAAATAAAAACGCCCGGCAATAAAGATATCACGGGGCGTTCTAAATAAATATTGCTGGAGAATTATTTTTCTTCCAACCATTTCCTGGCGTTAACAAAAGCTTCCAGCCAGGGGCTTACTTTATCTTCTTTTCGGTCTTTTGGGTAGTATGCCCAATTCCAGGGGAAGGTAGAACGTTCTAAATGCGGCATCATCACCAAATGTCTTCCGGTATCGTCAGTTAGTATCGCAGTGTTGTGGTTTGAACCGTTAGGATTGGCGGGGTATTTATCATAGCCATATTCCCCCACGATGTTATAATGTTCTTTTTTATATGGAAAACTGAATTTCCCTTCACCGTGTGCAGCCCAAATACCGAGTTTACTTCCAGAAAGAGTGGAAAGCATCACCGAATTATTTTCCATTATTTCTACCGAAGTAAAATTACACTCAAACTTATGCGAGGCATTATGAAGCATTTTCGGTTTCTTTTCGTGGTCTGGATTTATTAATCCTAACTCTACAAAAAGCTGGCAACCGTTACATACACCAAGCGATAAAGTATCTTCTCTTTTAAAGAAATTATCGAGTGCGTTTTTGGCTTTTTCATTATACAGGAAAGCTCCTGCCCAACCTTTAGCACTTCCCAAAACATCTGAATTGGAGAATCCACCAACCGCGGCGATAAACTTAATGTCTTCCAGCGTTTCCCTTCCCGAAATCAAATCGGTCATGTGTACGTCTTTTACATCAAATCCGGCTAAGTGCATCGCCCTTGCCATTTCGCGTTCAGAATTGGAGCCTTTTTCACGAATAATCGCAGCTTTAATGGGTTCGCCAGGCTTCCCCATTAAGCTGGATTGAAGAGGAAGTTGACCGGTAAAACCATACGGAAATTTAAATTCCAATGGTTGATTCTTATAATTATTGAAGCGCTCGGTAGCTTTATCTACCCCACTTTGTTTCTGGTCTAAAAGGAAGGAAGTTTTGTACCAAACATCACGCAATTCAGGAATATTGAAACTCAGGTTTTCTGAACCGTTTTTGATTTTTAGTTCGTTTCCTTCGATTACTTTTCCAATTTTAAAGAATTCAATTTTATTATCGGTAAGTACTTTTTCGGCGGTATTGTCTTTTGCCTGGAAAACAATTCCGCAGTTCTCATTAAACAACAATTTTACGCTGTCTTTTTCATTTAATGCTGACAGATCTAATTCTGCACTTAGATTGGTATCGGCAAAACACATTTCCAAAAGGGTAGTGATTAACCCACCTGAAGCTACATCGTGTCCAGCCAGGATCAAATCCTGTTTAATTAACCCCTGAATATTATAAAAAGCATCGGCAAATTTTTTATCGTCTTTTATAGTTGGCACTTCTTTCCCAACTTTATTCAGAATTTGCGCAAAAGAAGATCCGCCAAGTTTAAAATTATCCTGCGATAAATTGATGTAATAAATATCACCGCCATTTTTCTGAAAAACCGGCTCAACTACTTTCGTGATATCGTCGCAATGCCCGGCTGCTGAAATAATTACCGTTCCGGGAGAAAGAACTTCACCGTCTTTATAGCGCTGTTTCATGGAAAGCGAATCTTTTCCGGTAGGAACATTTATTCCAAGGGAAATCGCAAAATCTGAAACAGCTTGCACAGCCTCATAAAGCCTGGCATCTTCCCCTTCATTATTACACGGCCACATCCAGTTTGCTGAAAGCGAAATAGATTTTAAGCCTTTTTCCAGAGGCGCCCAAATAATATTTGAAAGTGCTTCCCCAATTGAATTTTTGGAACCCGCAACAGGATCTACCAAAGCCGAAACAGGAGAGTGCCCAATAGAAGTTGCCACACCTTCTTTCCCGTTATAATCCAGCGCCATTACGCCACAATTGTTTAGCGGAAGCTGCAAGGATCCGGCGGTTTGCTGTTTTGCTACGCGACCGGTTACACAGCGGTCTACTTTGTTGGTTAACCAATCCTTACAGGCTACCGCCTCTAATTGAAGCACCTGGGTTAAATAATCTTTAATGTTTTCTGAAGAATAAACTACATCGTCATAAACCCGGTTTACCGACTTATCGTTCATTATAGTTTTTGGCGAGCTGCCAAACATATCTGAAAGTTCCAGATCCATTGGTTTTTGACCGGATTTCGAACCTTCAAAAGTAAACCTGTGATCGCCGGTAACATCGCCAACCTGATAAATTGGCGAGCGCTCACGTTCTGAAACCCTTTTTAAGATTTCATAATTCTCACCGCCAATAACAAGACCCATTCGTTCCTGGGATTCGTTGCCGATAATTTCTTTTGCTGAAAGGGTAGGATCGCCAACGGGTAGTTTATCTAAATCGATTTTCCCGCCGGTTTCTTCAACCAGTTCACTAAGGCAGTTTAAATGCCCGCCCGCACCGTGATCGTGAATAGAAACTATAGGGTTTTCTTCGCTTTCTACCATTCCGCGTACCGCGTTAGAGGCACGTTTTTGCATTTCAGGATTGGCCCTTTGGATGGCATTTAATTCTAAACCACTACCCAATTCGCCGGTATCCGCAGAAGAAACCGCGGCACCACCCATTCCAATTCGGTAATTTTCACCTCCAAGGATAACGATTTTATCGCCTTTCTTCGGAATATCTTTTTGTGCCTGGCTGGCTTTTCCGTAACCAATTCCACCGGCAAGCATAATTACTTTATCGTAACCTAAACTTCTTTGATGCTCGGAATGCTCAAAAGTAAGCACCGAGCCCGAAATTAAAGGTTGCCCGAATTTATTTCCAAAATCGGAAGCCCCGTTGGAAGCTTTTATTAAAATATCCATCGGGGTTTGGTATAGCCAATCGCGTTCTTTCATTCCGTCTTCCCATTTTCGATCTTTATCGAGTCGGGAATAGGAAGTCATATAAACCGCGGTTCCGGCCAAAGGCAAAGAACCTTTTCCACCGGCAAGTCGGTCGCGAATTTCGCCACCGCTTCCGGTTGCAGCACCATTAAAAGGTTCGACAGTGGTTGGAAAATTATGAGTTTCGGCTTTTATAGAAATAACCGAATCAAAATCTTTATTTTCATAAAATTCAGGAACATCGGGTAGCTTTGGCGCAAATTGCTGCACCCGCGGGCCGTTAATAAAAGCCACGTTATCTTTATATGCCGAAACGATTTCGTTCGGGTTTTCTTCAGAAGTTTTTCGAATTAATTTAAACAGAGAACTCTGCTTTTCCTCTCCATCAATCACAAAAGTACCGTTGAAAATCTTATGGCGGCAATGTTCAGAATTCACCTGGGAAAATCCAAAAACTTCAGAATCTGTGAGTTTTCGGCCTAATTTATCGGCTAAGCCCTGTAAATAAGCAACCTCTTCTACATTAAGCGCCAAACCTTCCTGCTGGTTATAGGCATCAATATCATCAATTTCAATTATAGGCTCTGGGTTGATATGAATATCAAAAATATCCTGATCCAGACCTTCGTATTTCTGGGAAAGCATCGGGTCAAAATCGTGGTAATTCTTGTCTATTCGTAAGAATTCCTCAATTCTGATTATTCCCTTAACACCCATATTCTGGGTGATCTCTACCGCGTTGGTACTCCAGGGCGTGATCATTGCGGCACGAGGACCAACAAAAAAATCTGCCAGAGCAGATTTATCGATTTGTTGTGTATTCCCAAAAAGCCAGTTTAATTTTGTGATATCTTGCGCCGTAAGGTTGGTATGCGTTTCTATCGCAAAAACCTTAGTGGTTTGGTCTCCAAAGAAAAGGATCATTCTATGTTGTTTTGTGTTGTTCGAGAAAGCACAAATTTAGGTTTTTTACAGGGAATATTTTAGGATGTTATTGAAGAAAAATTTAAACACTCTTTTGCTACGAATTCACTAATAATTTTATACGGATGGCCAAAAATCGCAAGAAAGCAAGGTTGAAAAAGATAGTATAGAACAATTTAATATTCACCCAGCCCATCTACGGTATCTATTTCGAGAAATTCCCAGTCATCAGAATTGTATTCCAGTGAAGGCTCGGTTATTGTTTTCTTTCTTCTTAAGGTTTGGTCTTTGGCGAAATCTTCGGGACTATCAATGTGACCAATGATGTCTATTAACTCCCCGTTTTTAAAAAGTCCGACCGGGTCGTTGCCATTAAAATCCAGCGGGGCTCCGGTTTTTAATTGATTTGATTTTGAAGTTATTTCAGAAATATCGGCAGATTCATTCCCAATTACAAAAGTTTCATTGTTTTCCAAGGTACCTTCCAGCATAACTTCGCCCATCCAATCGCCGGCGCCGTTGGATTGTTTTCTAATAGAATAAAGTTCAGCTTCAAGATCAATATTTTCTCCGGTAAGATTTACAATTTCCAGTGCTTTATTAAATGAAGTACCTTCTACATATTCAGAAAAGAAAATTTCAGACGAAAAATTATTTTTTTCCTGCAGTTCTTCAGAAACCACAGTATCATCCTCAGAACAGGAATAAAGAATTATTAAAAGGAATAAAAAGCAGTAATTTTTCATCGAGAATCAATTTCAGGGAAAATAACAGGAATTCCCCTGAAATTGAATCATTCAAAAAAATTGGGGAGAAACCCTTAAGGTTTTTTCTCTAAAAGCGCCATATAAAACCCGTCAAAACCAGTTTCAGAAGAAAGTATTTTCTGGTCTCTAAGCAATCTGAACTTTTTTCCTTCTTCAGTATTCTTCAGGAAATTTTCTACTTGCTTTTCATTTTCAGAAGGTAAAATCGAGCAGGTAGCATAAACCATTTTCCCACCGGGTTTAACGATACGGGAATAAGTTTCGATAATTTCGGCCTGGGTTTTTATAAGGTTGTCTATGAATTCTGGCTGTAGTTTCCATTTAGCATCAGGATTTCGGCTTAGGACACCGAGTCCGCTACAAGGGGAATCTATAAGTACACGATCTGCAGTTCCGTATAGTTTCTTGATAACTTTTGTGGTATCAATTGCACGTGGATCAATATTATGAGCGCCGGCACGTTTGGCTCGGCGTTTAAGTTCTTTGAGTTTATTTCCGTAGATGTCGGTAGCGATTATCTGGCCTTTGTTTTCCATCAAAGCCGCAAGGTGAAGCGTTTTCCCACCAGCACCGGCACAGGTGTCTACGACGCGCATTCCAGGTTCTACTTCCAGGAATTCGGCTACTAACTGCGAAGAGGCATCCTGGACCTCAAAGAAACCATCTTTAAAAGCCTGAGTTCTAAAAACGTTGCCACGTTCTTCTAGTTTTAAAGCATCTTTATAGCCTTTTATAGGTTCGGAAATAATTTCTTCATCCTTAAGAACACTGCGTAAATTATCTTTTGTGGTTTTAAGCGTATTGGCTCTAAGTATGACCGGTGCCTGCGTATTAAGGGCAGCGATTTCTTTCTCCCAAACTTTTTCGCCAAGTTCTTTTACACCAAGCTCATCCATCCAATCTGGAATAGATTCCCGGTATTTTCTAATCTTACTTAAACTATCAAATTTCCCTTTAATTCTTCTGGTAGGAGTGTTTTCAAACTGTGGCCAATCTGGTAAAGCAATTCCACGTAAAGTAGCCCAAACTGTGAATAATCTAAATAAATTCTCACGATCAAATGGTTCTTTTACTTCAGCAATTTCTGCATAGAGTCTTTTCCAGCGAACAATATCGTAAACGGTTTCAGCAATGAAACTACGATCACGAGAACCCCAACGCTTATCGCGTTTTAAGGTTTGCTCAATGACCTTATCGGCATATTTATTATTGTTGAAAATTTCATTTAAGGCATCGATGGTCGCAAAAACCAAATTCCTGTGTAATCGCATAACTAAATTTTGAATTTGCAAAGGTAAGTTTTTTACTCGATAATAGAGATTTAATGCTTCGAGGCTTTCTTTGAAATTAAAATAGTATTTTCTTTGAATGCTTTCTAAGCTTAGCATGTGGTATTTTTGCTTCGGAAAAATTTACCTTTGACTCGATAATCTAAATTTATCCCGATAAGTATCGGGAGTTCCGAGTCTTGCGAGGTAGTTTACTGGTTATCCAAAACGATTAAAATTCAACTTATGAACAGACTTATAGTTTTTTGTCTCCTTTTAATTTTTAGTGCCTGTAAAAATGAAAAAGAAGCTGAAAATGAAAAACAGGCTAAAACTGAAATTGATTATTCTTCAGTTGCAATAGAACCAATCCTGGAAAATGATTCTTTGAGTATTCGTGCGATTGAAATTATTGGGAATAACCTCGCTTTTGCGGCTAACAATGCCACTTTTGGAATGTATAATTTTAATAACAAAACCTGGAGAACAAATACTCAGAAATATGATAGCCTGGTGCCAGAGTTTAGGGCGGTAGCTTCAACCGATACAGATTTCTTTATGCTCAGCGTGGGTAGTCCGGGCTTACTTTATAAAACTGGAAATTCCGGAGCGATGGAACTGGTTTATAAAGAGGAGAACGAAAAAGCTTTTTACGATGCCATGGCTTTTTGGAATAATCAGGAAGGAATTGCCATGGGTGACCCAACCGATACTTGCATTTCTGTAATTATTACACGTGACGGCGGAAGCTCCTGGGAAAAATTAAACTGTGATGCCTTGCCTGAGGTTATAGATGGTGAAGCGGCTTTTGCAGCCAGTAATTCCAATATCGCCATTGAAGGAGATAAGACCTGGATTTTGACAGGGGGAATGAAATCCCGAATTTATTTCTCTCCAGATAAAGGCGAAACCTGGGAAGTTTACGATACTCCTTTAATAGATGGCGAATCGACAACCGGTGGATACAGTATGGATTTTTATGATGAAAATTTCGGGATTATTATAGGTGGGGATTATACTAATCCAGATGGAAAAACCGGGAACAAAGCCATTACTAACGATGGTGGTAAAACCTGGGAGTTGGTTGCAAAAGGGGAGGAGCCGGGATATAAGAGTAGTGTGAAGTTTGTGCCCAATGGTGGTGGAGAAAGGATAATTGCAACCGGATTTAGCGGGATTTCATATTCAAAAGATTCCGGAAAAACCTGGGAAGAAATTTCTAAGGAAGGTTTTTATACGTTAAGGTTTAAAAATGACTCGGTGGCTTATGCGGCCGGTAAAGGCCGAATTGCAAAACTCACTTTTAGATAAAAAAGAATCCCGGAAAGCCAAAACCAACCGGGATACTAACTACTAACTAACCAAAAAACTAAACCTAAAACTCACTTAGTGAGATTTTAATACGAGGGTTTTGAACCAAAGTATTTATTTTTTTCTGTGGACTCGCAAGAAGTTAACTTACTCTTCATCCCGCTTTTCACGTTCTTTTCGTGCACGGTATTCTTTAATCAATTTTTTATGAAATTCGTCCTCAAGCTTATGGAGTTTAATAATTTCCTGCGCGGTCATAATTTCCTTCAAATCCTTAAAAAGCTTTTGTTTTAAAATATAATCCTGCTTTTCTATGACAATATACTCATCTAACATCTCTTCAGCATCATTTTCTGAAATACATTGAAGATTAGGAAGATCTCTGTGCTCGCGCTTTCTTAGTTCGTGCAAATTGGTTTCGTACTCATTATAGATCGGCCAAAATTGCTGCGCTTTTTTCTTATCAAGATTTAATTCCTGGGTAAAAAAAGCGGTTTTTAATTCCTTGATTTTTTCACGATGAGAATCATCGCGTTCCTGTGACTGCAACTGCCACAATCCAGAAAACATAAATAATATTAATAATAGGTTTTTCATATTAATCTTCATCTAAAATATAAAGGGGATCATCCATATTTTCATCAAGATAATTCCTCATTGCTTCAGAATCTACTGTGTTTAAATCGCTATCGTCTACTACATAGCCTTGTTGAAAAATATAATTTGAAATTTCACCGGTAGAAAAATCTATATTATTATCGTCTATATAACTTTCCATTACTGAAAGTTCAAGATTTTCCCAGCTTGTTTGCGTTTCGGGGTTTATATAGAAAGTACTGGCAAAAGCTATAACAATAGCTGCGATGCTCGCTGCATAAAGGAAAGCATCTTTTGTAAATAAGGTTCTTACTTTTGGTTCTTTTTTAGATACTTTTTTAAGCAACTCATCTTCCAACCCGTCAAAATATCCTTTAGGAGTTGTAAAACCGGCCGATTTTTTTTCTCTAAGGTTTTCTGAAAGTTTCACCATATCCAATAACTCCTCCTCCAAACCCTCAAAATAACTTGATGGGGTTTTAAAACCTGAATTTGGATTATATGATAAATTGTCTTTCTTCATTTATTATTTGACTACGAAAAGTACAAAAGGTTTAATTGGTTTTTAAGTATTCCTCAATTTTTTTAGCCGCGTGATGGTAAGAGGCTTTTAGCGCTCCTTCACTGGTTTCCAGAATTTCTGACATTTCCCGGTATTTTAATTCCTGGAAATATTTCATATTAAAAACCTGTTGCTGTTTAGCCGGAAGACTGGCAATAGCCTGTTGCAATTTTAGTTGAATTTCATCTCCTTCAAAATAAACGTCACTTTCTAAGTTTGAAATAAGCTGTTGTTGTAAATCCTCTGATGTAATATGATTTCGTTTGGCCCTTTTATTTAGAAAGCTAATCGCTTCGTTAGTAGCAATACGATACATCCAGGAAAACAATTTGCTTTCTCCTTTAAAGTTATGAATATTTTTAAAAATCTTAATAAAAGTATTTTGAAGCACATCATGGGCATCTTCATGGTCTTTAACCATGTTACGTATGTGCCAGTATAAACGCTCTTTATATAAAGATACCAGTTCTTTAAAAGCTTCTGAAGAAGTCTTTTTGTCCTGTAAGCGTTTAATTAGTAGATTTTCGGACGTTTTCAAAGGGATGCTCGTCTTAATAATTTTGGTGAATCCCGTGTAACGGAAGCCAAAGGTAATTAAAACTTTATTCTTTCTTAAAGTCAGTCTGCAAAAGAATATAGCAAAGAAATTCTTATCAATAAAGACGTATTTCATCGATTAAATGCAATAAAAACAGATAAAAAGCACTTTTTGTTTGGTTAATAGTTTTTTCTAATCTATATTTACATTATCAAAATGATTTAATCTTTTTTTGCCCCAAACGAAAACGAATTAAATCCTTTATTCTTATTTGCCCCAAAATGAGAATAATTCTAAAGAAAAGGATGGAGTTTCACTTCATCCTTTTTTTGAGTTTAAAATCTAATCTGTGAAAATTTTGCTAAAAGCAGCTTAAAATTGTGTATCGGTAAAATTATATGTATATTTTTGCCAAATAAAAATTTTTACTATGAGAAATTTACTTATAATTCCGATTATGTTAATATTTGCCTTTCAAGTAGAGGCACAGAACCAAACGCAACCGGTAACGGTGGGAGATGTTTTAGTGATTAACCAAACTGAAAATCAGGATTTTAAATCTTTAGATTTACCAAGAGCTAATTTCATCATTAAAAAAGGTGGAATTGCAAATTATAAAAGCCTGATTGGAAATAGGGTAAAAGTAACTGCAGTTGAAACAAACGATGCTGGTGAAACTACCGTAATTTTAAAAAGGGAAGACGGGAGAAAATTTTTTAGAAGTCATCCTACGATTAGTGCTAATATAGACGAAGCTCTTAAAAATGGAGAGCTAACGCTTTAAATTTATAAATTAAAATATAGCTGCCTAAGATATTCTTAGGCAGCTTTTTTATTTTAAAAATCAAGAAAATTTCATTTTTGAGACTTAATTTTCACTTGATTTTATCAGCTCCATATTTTATAGCGCCTCATTTTGTGAAATATTGAAAATCCTCGGCCAATAAGATTTATAGCACTTTATTTTACCGAAATAAGTTAATTAAGATTGCTAAAAATAGTAGTTTTAGGGCTCATTTTAGAGTACCATAACTATGAGTGAAAACAAGCACTTTGTAATTGATTTTGACAGCACGTTTACCCAGGTAGAAGCTCTGGATGTTTTGGGAGAAATCTCCCTGGCCAATGATCCGGATAGAAAAAAGAACCTTGATGAGGTTGAAGCTTTAACCGACAGGGGAATGAAAGGCGAAATGTCTTTTAGAGAATCCCTGGTAGAGCGGCTTAGGCTTTTAAAAGCGAATAAGGATGATTTACCCAAATTGGTAGAGAATTTAAGTGAAAAGGTATCTTCTTCCTTTGTTAGAAACCGGGAATTTTTCAACGATCATCACGAAAATATCTATATTGTTTCTAACGGTTTTAAGGAATTTATAATTCCAATTGTAGAACCTTACGGAGTAAAACCCGAGAATGTTTTTGCGAACACTTTTCAATTTGATGAAGATGGTAATATTGTTGGTTTTGATAAAGACAATGTGCTTTCTTCCAATAACGGAAAAGTAGAACAACTCAAAAGATTAAAATTAAAAGGCGATGTTTACGTCATTGGTGATGGTTACACCGATTATGAAATTAAAGCCGCCGGACTCGCCAATAAGTTTTATGCCTTTACCGAAAATGTGCAAAGGGCAAATATTCTTGAAAAGGCAGACCATATCACACCAAGTTTAGACGAATTTTTATTTGTACACAATATGAACAAAGCGATCTCTTATCCCAAAAACCGAATTAACGTGCTTCTTCTGGAAAATGTGCACCAGGATGCGGTTGACATTATGAAGAAAGAAGGTTATAATGTAACGATACATCCCGGCGCGATGGATGAGGATGAACTTTGTGAAAGGATTAAGGATGTTTCGGTAATCGGGATTCGTTCTAAAACACATTTAACCGAAAAAGTCCTGGAAAACGCCAACCGACTAATTGCAGTGGGTGCCTTTTGTATTGGAACCAACCAGATAGATCTCCAGGCTTGTTTAAAGAAAGGAGTTGCGGTTTTTAACGCGCCTTACAGCAACACAAGATCTGTGGTAGAACTGGCTATAGGTGAGATTATTTTGCTAATGCGTAACCTGCCCGACAAAATGCGCTTAATGCACGAAGGGAAATGGGAAAAATCTGCCACAAACAGTTTTGAAACCAGAGGTAAAAAACTGGGGATTATTGGCTACGGAAATATTGGCGCACAACTTTCTGTAATGGCAGAATCTGTTGGATTTGATGTTTATTATTATGATGTCCAGGAAAAATTACCAATGGGGAATGTTACCAAATGCAATTCCCTTAAGGAGCTTCTGGAAACAGTAGATATAGTTACCTTGCATGTAGACGGAAGAAAAGAAAATAAAGATATTATTGGTGAAAAGGAATTCGGTTATATGAAGGAGAACGTGATCTTCCTTAATTTAAGCAGGGGTCACGTGGTAGATATAAAAGCACTTAAAAAGAACATAGAATCTGGCAAAATAATGGGAGCGGGCATAGATGTTTACCCGCAGGAGCCTAAAACCAATAATGAAGAATTTGTTTCTGAATTAAGGAATTTACCCAATGTGATTTTAACTCCGCATATTGGCGGAAGTACCCTGGAAGCCCAGGAAAATATCGGGAATTTTGTTCCGGGAAAAATTATAGAATATATAAATACAGGAAGTACCACCAACTCGGTTAACTTCCCGAATTTGCAATTGCCGGTATTGCAAAATGCACACAGGCTTATTCATATTCACGAGAACAGGCCGGGAATTTTGCAGAGATCAACAGGATTCTTGCCGGTCACGATATTAATATTGAAGGCC
>JAGXIG010000024.1 GCA_024635815.1 Salegentibacter sp. | reverse complement strand
GGAAGAAGTTAGTGTAAACGAATGTGCACCCGGAGGTGGCTGCTGTTAATCCCTCAATCGAGGGCCTAATTCACCGTGGCTACACTCGAAATTATAGAATAATTTTCAATTCATTCTTCCTAAGCTGGCCCCGAGGTTCTTGATTTATAATTTTTATGAAAAAAGTATTAGTACTTTGTACCTGAAATTCTTGTAGGAGCCAGATGGCACAGGGATAATTAGAGCATTTTGCCAAAGAAAGGGCTAACATTTATAGCGCTGGGATAGAAACCCACGGTTTAAATCAAAAAGCGGTTGCGATAATGAAATATGATGGACAATCTATAAAATAAAAAATGCTGTTTGATATTATCCACATCTTAGATCCTGAAACAGGATGACGTAAATTATCAAACAGCATTTAAATAAAAGGTTACTCGGGAACTTTCTCTTAATTATTCTGGCTTAATTCAATAAGTGCAGATTTAATTGATTCTTCTCCTTCCAGTGCCTGAAATGCCATATTTTTTCCTAATGGATCGGCAAGGCACATTACTAATAAAAACGCTACATCATCTCGGGAAATTTCGCCTCGTTCTTCCAGTTTAAGAGCTAATTTTACTTTAGCAAGACCCATATCGTCAGTAAGTCGGCCAGGTTGAACGATAGTATAAACAATTCCGCTGTCTACTAAATAATCATCAGCTTCTTTTTTCGCTCTCAGGTAATGTTCAAGATCTCCGCCTTCTTCCGGTTTATCGGTTCCCATTGCGCTAAGCATAATGAATTTTTTTACGTTGAATTTCTTAGCAGCATCAACCATTTTTTTAGCGCCTTCCTGGTCTACCGCCGTAGTTTTGTCAGGGCCGGTGCTACCACCAGAACCTGCTGCAAAAATCACACGGTCAATTCCTTTAAAAGCGTGTTCTATATCACCTTCAAGATCTGCCATCACGCTTTCTACCTCCATATCGTCAAAGATTTGCTTCTGCTCCTCTTTACGAATCATGGCAATAGGTTTAAAATTTTCGGTATTATTTAAAATTTCAATTACCCTTTTTCCTGTTTGTCCAGTAGAACCGGCTATTAATATCTTTTCCATTTTTGCTTTAAATTTTAATCAGTTTGAAGATAAGCATGAATTAAAAACCTTCATAATGAATGCTTCAGAATAACATGAAATTAACAGCCTAATGGGTAAATTAAACTCCATATGGTAGAATGGTCCAAATCAATTTTGAATTAATTGCGGGTTACGATTTGAAGCGTGTTATGGGTAAGCTGTTTTAGTAGAATTTCTTTATCTTTTTCTAAACTTTTAATCGCTTCATTGTTAAAATGACGAATTGTGTACAGGGAAACACCTGGCACAAAACTCACCTTAAACCTGGCCTTTAAATGCTGAAGTAATTTCTCTAGTTGGTTAAATTTATTATCTACACAAACCGAGAAACTAATAGCTGAATTCTGGATGAGATCAACCTTTATCTGATATAGATGAAAGAGTCTAAAAACCTCGCTGATATTTTCTTCTACCATAAATGAGAAATCCAGGGTAGAAAGGGAAATTAAAACCTGGTCTTTCTTTACAATAAAACACGGAATTTCCGGAAAAATAAGCTGGCCTTTTCCAACTTTGGTGCCTTCGCTTTCCGGTTTTAAAAAGGGTTTTACAAACAGCGGAATTTCTTTCTGCTGAAGTGGCTGCAAAGTTTTCGGATGAATTACCGAAGCGCCGTAAAATGCCAGTTCGATAGCTTCTTCATAAGAAATGTGCTGAAGCAATTCGGGGTTGTCAAATTCTCGGGGATCGGCATTTAAAACACCGGGAACATCTTTCCAAATGGTTACATTTTCTGCATTTAAACAATAAGCAAAAATTGCAGCGGTATAATCACTTCCTTCCCGTCCCAGTGTGGTAGTGAAATTATTGGGATCTGAGCCGATAAATCCCTGGGTGATATTTATCTCGTTAATATTTAAATTTTGCTGAATAGCTTCCTGGGTCTCTTCCCAGTTTACAGCAGCATCGCGGTAAACACTATCGGTTTTTACAAATTCCCTGGCGTCCAGCCAGTTGTTTTTTATGTTTTGGGAATTTAGGTATTCGCTAACTATGGTGGTTGAGATTAACTCGCCGTAGCAAATTACCTGGTCGTATACAAAGTCGTATTGCTCAGATTTATTATGCTGAAGAAAATTTCTAAGTTCAGTAAAAAGAGTGTTTATTTTCTTGAAAGCAGGAGGCTGGGTTTCCGGAAAAAGTTCATTTATTATCTCAAAATGTGCATCTTCTACCGCTTGCAGGCTTTCGGGAATTTTATTATCAAAAAGATAATCTTTAATTACAGTTTCCAGGGCGTTGGTGGTTTTTCCCATTGCAGAAACCACGATCACTTTCGGTCCGTTTCCGGTTTTCTTTAAAACATTTAGAACATTTCTTACCCCAGCAGCATCTTTTACCGATGCACCACCAAACTTAAAGACCTTCATGAATTTTTAATCGATGTTTTTCTGAATTCCGGTTTCATCCATATGCACGGTGTACCAGTTTTTCTTGATATCGGCTCCGGTGTTTTCATAGAATTCCTGCGCGTTTTTATTGCCTTCAGAAACTACCCATTCCACACGCTTCACATTATTATCGTAACCGTATTTTACCACTCTTTTGTACAACGCCCCCCCAAGCCCGGTTCCACGCATACTTTCCCTAACAATAAGATCTTCCAGGTGAACGGTACGGCCTTTCCAGGTAGAAAACCTAAAATAAACCAGCGCCATTCCTTCAATCTTACCTTTTACATCTGCGACAAAACATTTAAAGTTGGCTTCATCAAAACCCTCATGTTCAAGATCACTTACGTGAATTTCAACCTCATCTGCTGCACCCTCGTAAGAAGCAAGTTCTTTAATAAGTTCCAAAACCGCGGGCATATCTTCCCGCTTAGCTTCGCGTATAACGTATTCCATAAGTTTGGTGTTTCTACAAAAGTAGGAATAGATTTTAATAAAAAGGGCTATTTATAGAGGCTTAGCGTATTATTAACGTGATTTCTCGAGAAATTTGTCCATTGCGTCCTCTTCCATTTGCACGGTACACCAATCGGTAAAAACGGTCGCGCCGCTACGACTGTAAAAGTCTCGCGCGTGGGTATTCCAGTCTAAAACCACCCATTCTGTACGTTTAACGCCTTCTTCTTTCGCAAATTGAATAACACGTTTGTAAAGAGCATTTCCCAAACCTTTTCCTCTCATGCTTTCCCTCACCACTAAATCTTCCAGATGAACGGTTTTTCCTTTCCAGGTAGAATATCTAAAATAACATAGAGCCATTCCTTCAATTTTTCCTGCGGCTTCAACTACAAAACAGGTAAACGAAGGGTTTCCCCCAAAACCATCCCTTTTTAGGTCTTCAGCAGAAATAATTACCGCATCGGGTTCTTTTTCGAATTCGGCGAGTTCCTGTATAAGTTCCAAAACCGAGGGCATATCTTCCGGCTTTGCTTTTCTGATTATAAATTCCATTTTTTTACTGTTTACCTACAAAAGTAAAGAATGAAATTTCAAAACAAGGATTTCTTAAAAATTGCAGTAGAGAAATACACCTTGACTATTAGAAAGCGGCTTAATCTTTATTTTTCCAAATTTCAATATTTTATTTACGAAAACGTTTTAGTAGCTAAAAAAAATGAATAATTTTGAAGCAAACAACGCTATTGGTATAGAATGGATAAGAGAAATCAAACTTTAGGTGAATTTATTATAGACAATCAGGCGGCATTTCCATATTCTTCAGGAGAACTTTCCCGCTTAATCAGATCTTTGCGCCTGGCGGCTAAAGTGGTAAACCACGAGGTAAATAAAGCGGGATTAGTAGATATTTTGGGTTTGCATGGGGATACTAATATTCAGGGAGAAGATCAGCAAAAACTGGATGTTTATGCTAATGAAACCTTTATTCAAACCCTGATTAATCGTGAAATTGTATGTGGAATCGCTTCTGAGGAAAATGACGATTTCATTACTATTTCAGGAAAAAATAAGGACAATCAAAATAAATACGTTGTGCTTATGGATCCGCTAGACGGAAGCTCGAATATTGACGTAAATGTTTCGGTAGGAACTATTTTTTCTATTTATCGCCGGGTGACACCAATTGGTACACCGGTAACCAATGAAGACTTTTTGCAGCCCGGTAACAAACAGGTGGCGGCGGGTTATATTATCTATGGAACATCCACTATGCTGGTTTATACTACAGGCTGTGGTGTAAATGGTTTCACCTTAAACCCTGCGTTGGGATCTTGGTATTTATCGCACCCTGATATGAAATTCCCCGAAAATGGAAGTATTTATTCCATAAATGAAGGAAATTATGTTCATTTCCCAGAAGGCGTCAAAAAATATATCAAATACTGCCAGGAAGAAAGGGAAGATAGACCTTATACCTCCAGATACATTGGTTCTATGGTTTCAGACATTCACCGAAATATGATTAAAGGTGGAATTTTTATCTATCCAAAAAGTTCTAAAGCAAATAATGGGAAACTTCGGTTGTTGTATGAATGTAACCCAATGGCATTTATCGTGGAACAGGCAGGAGGAAAAGCTACCGACGGATTTACCCGAATCATGAATATTCAGCCTAAAGAATTACACGAACGCGCACCTTTTTTCTGCGGAAGTAAAAATATGGTAGATAAAGCTGAAGAATTTATGCAAAAATATAGTTGATAGAAAGAGGGGCTAACGGGCTGAAAACTATTAACCTCAAGCTTTCCCGATAGCCTTCGGGAGTATTTCAGCTTCTAATCTGTTAGTTCACTGTGACCTAGATCTCCGAATAAATTTCGGAGTAAGCTCGGAAACGAAATTAGGAGGACATTTTCATTATTTGAAACCTATTAATTATCCTTTTCCAAAAGGTATTTGTAATCTTCAAAATTCAGTTGCCCGCTAAAAATCTGAATAGATCTTTTAATAATTTTTTCAGCATTTTCGCTTGAAAAACCAAGCCCTATAGCATAACGCTTAATAAGGGTTTCTTCTTCGCGATCTATTTCATTATCGGCAAATATAATCTTAAATAGGTCGTGCAGGCGTTCCAGGCGTTTTTCACTGCTGTTATAAGCGCTAATAGGAAAATCTTTAGGGTTTTTAATAACCATTTTATATTCCTGCTCGCTAATATCAAGTTTCCGCGCAAAACGCTCTAAAAGAACACGTTCTCTTTCGTTTATCTCGCCATCTATACTAGCAAGGTTAACAATAGAAGCGAAGTGATTGATATTACGAAGATGTTCTCCCGAATCAAATAAATCTGAAAATGACATTTTAATAAGTTTTATACAGCAAATATACTTAAAGCTGAAAATAAAATTCATCAAAAACCTTCTAAAAATTAGGACTTTCATCAATCGCTAATCTTTTCTTAATCCCTTTTTTAGGCGTTCCATTTTGGGTACTTTCATTTTAAGTACGCAAAAAATGAAACCACCTTTACTCGTCTTCAATAAGAAAGGGATTTACTGCCAGGCTGCCGATGTTTATCTCGATCCCTGGAAACCGGTAGATAAAGCCATTATTTCTCACGGTCACGCCGATCATTCCCGCTGGGGCAATAAAAAATACATTACCCATCACAGTAACGTTCCCATTATAAAACATCGTTTAGGGGAAATTGAAGTTTCAGGCAAAGAATGGAACGAAACTTTTACCATAAACGGGGTGAAATTTTCGTTACATCCCGCTGGGCATATTATTGGTTCTTCCCAAATTCGGGTGGAATATAAAGGTGAGGTTTGGGTTTTTACAGGCGATTATAAAGATGAAAATGATGGGGTGGCGGTGCCTTATGAACCGGTAAAATGCCACACGTTTATAACGGAATGCACATTTGGGCTGCCCGCTTTTAAATGGCAACCGCAAGCGGAAGTTTTTACGGAAATCAATAACTGGTGGCAACAGAATAAAGAAAATGGACAGACTTCGGTGATTTTTGGTTATTCCCTGGGGAAAGCACAACGCCTCCTGAAGCATCTCGATACTTCCATCGGAAAAATTTACACCCACGGTGCCATAGAAAATATGACGGAAGTAATCCGGCCTTTATCTGAAATGCCCGGAACAACAAGAATTACCCGCGAGACTAAAAAAGATGAAATCAAAGGAAATATTATAGTCGCACCACCAAGCGCACACGGAAGTCCCTGGATCAAGAAAATGGTACCGTATGTTACGGCTTCGGCCAGTGGCTGGATGACATTTAGAGGTGCCCGCCGAAGAAGGGCTATAGACCGGGGTTTCGTACTTTCCGATCATTGTGACTGGCAGGGATTG
>JAGXIG010000023.1 GCA_024635815.1 Salegentibacter sp. | reverse complement strand
GAGTAAACCTTTAATTAGTGTTGCCGCTTTTATTACAATGTTGAGTACGGTTTTAACGGTAACCGATGCTTATCCGAGAGTAATTTCTGAATTAAAAAATCCGGAAAAGGATAAGCCTGAAGACAAGAAAGACAAATGGAAAATTTACCGTGTTTCCATTTTTATTATTCCGGTGCTTTCGCTTTCAATCTTGTATTTCCTATCTGGTTCTTTCACCATTTTGGTGGATTTTGCCGCCGGACTTTCTTTTCTATCGGCTCCTTTTCTGGCCTGGTTTAATTACAAACTTGTCACCGGCAAACAAATGCCTGAAAAACACCGCCCGGGCAGGAATTATAAGATTTTCAGCTTAATTTGTTTTGCGCTTTTGGTGGTTTTTAATTTTGTGTATTTGTATTATACTTTTTTGGCTTAGATTCCTTCTGAATATTATCCTCCATAATTTCTCTGATCAATTTTAAAGATTCCTACAAGGTTTTGAAAATCCTTCAGGAAATTTATTGCATAAAAAAAGCGCAATCATTTATTTGATTGCGCTTTTAGTTATTTGCTTAGATTTTGAGATCCCGACCTTCGTCGGGATAAACGATTCGCTCATTATTCAAGACGCTGCGCGGCTTGAATAATAGCTCTCTGCTTACTTCACTTCTTCAAAATCTACATCTTCTACATCGTCTCCGCTTTTAGCGTCTCCTCCGGCTTGTGCACCGCCCTGGGCTCCCGTAGCACCTTGTTGTGGTCCTGCCTGTCCGCCCTGAGCTTCAGCTTGTGCTTTATACATTTCTTCAGAAGCTGTTTTCCAGGCTTCGTTCAATTTATCTAAAGCGGGAGTTATTTGATCCAGCTCTTTGGTTTCGTAAGCTTTCTTCAATTCTTCTAAAGCTTCTTCTACCGGCTTCTTCTTGTCTTCAGAAATCTTATCACCAAATTCTTTTAACTGCTTTTCGGTTTGGAAGATCATAGAATCAGCTTCGTTAAGCTTATCTACTTTTTCTTTGGTTTTCTTATCGCTTTCAGCATTTGCTTCAGCTTCTTTCTTCATTTTCTCGATTTCCTCCTCGGTTAATCCTGAAGAAGCCTCGATACGAATATCCTGAGATTTTCCGCTTGCTTTATCTGTAGCACTTACTTTAATGATACCATTGGCATCAATATCAAACGTTACTTCAATTTGAGGTGTTCCTCTTGGCGCTGGTGGAATTCCATCTAAGTGGAATCTACCAATTGTTTTATTATCTGCCGCCATTGGACGTTCTCCCTGCAACACGTGGATTTCTACTGAAGGCTGATTATCTGCCGCGGTAGAGAACGTTTGTGACTTCTTGGTTGGAATGGTAGTGTTAGATTCAATCAATTTTGTGTTCACTCCTCCCATAGTTTCAATACCTAAAGAAAGTGGAGTAACATCAAGTAACAATACATCTTTTACATCTCCGGTTAATACACCACCCTGAATAGCTGCACCAATAGCAACAACCTCATCTGGGTTAACCCCTTTAGAAGGTTTCTTACCAAAGAATGCTTCTACTTCTTCCTGAATTTTAGGAATACGGGTAGAACCACCAACTAGAATTACTTCGTCTATATCGCTTGTTGAAAGCCCTGCATCGCTAAGTGCTTTTTTAACAGGATCCATAGAACGAGTTACCAATTCTGAAGCCAATTGCTCAAACTTAGAACGACTAATAGTTTCTACAAGGTGTTTTGGTCCGCTTGAAGTTGCCGTTACATATGGCAAATTAATTTCGGTTTGAGTTGAAGAAGACAACTCGATTTTAGCTTTTTCAGCAGCTTCTTTTAAACGCTGAAGTGCCATTGGGTCTTTTCTTAGATCAATATCTTCAGCCTTTTGGAAAGTATCTGCAAGATAATCGATTAATACCTCATCAAAATCGTCACCACCAAGGTGAGTATCACCATTTGTAGATAACACTTCAAATACTCCATCACCTAATTCAAGGATAGAGATATCAAAAGTACCACCACCAAGGTCATATACAGCGATTTTTTGGTCCTGAGATTTTTTATCAAGTCCGTAAGCAAGTGCTGCTGCGGTTGGCTCGTTAATAATTCGGCTTACTTTTAATCCAGCGATCTCTCCGGCTTCTTTAGTAGCCTGACGCTGAGAATCGTTAAAGTAAGCAGGTACGGTAATAACCGCTTCAGTTACATCATGTCCAAGATAATCTTCTGCGGTTTTCTTCATTTTTTGAAGTACCATTGCAGAAAGTTCCTGCGGAGTATATTTTCTTCCGTCGACATCTACACGAGGTGTATCATTATCACCTTTCACCACTTTATAAGGAACCCTTCCTGCTTCTTTAGAAGATTCAGAATATTTGTTCCCCATAAAACGTTTAATAGACGAAATAGTTTTTTCTGGGTTAGTTACTGCCTGACGCTTGGCCGGGTCACCAACTTTTATTTCGCCACCTTCTACAAATGCGATAACAGAAGGTGTAGTTCTTTTTCCTTCGGCATTAGGTATTACCGTAGGCTCGTTACCTTCCATTACGGCGACGCAAGAGTTGGTAGTACCTAAGTCAATTCCAATTATTTTACTCATAACTTTATGGGTTGAATTTTATATTATTGATTTCAATTCTTCGATGTGTTAAAGTCAATCATTATGCCAGCGGAAAACTTATGACAGGTTGTCATTTTTTCCTGAAACCACTTGCCAAATCTGCGCTTTCCTGATGGCGAAATCGTTTTAATATTTTTTCAATTCTTAGGGCATCAAACTAACAAATCCTTATTTTTGCAGTAAAATAGGAGTTCTACAATGCGAAAAATTGAATGTATTAGCGTTTTTGATATGTTGAAGGTAGGCGTGGGTCCTTCGAGTTCTCATACTTTAGGTCCCTGGCGTGCAGCCCAACGCTGGATTGACGAATTAAAGCAAAAGGGGGTTTTTGATCAAGTCGAAAACATTCATATTGATCTTTATGGATCCCTTTCCCTTACCGGAATTGGCCACGCCACAGATATCGCTACTATTTTAGGACTTTGCGGCCACGATCCCGTAACTATGGATATTTCTTTAATTGATACTGAAATTGAAAAAATACGGGAAACAAAAAAACTTCAACTTAATGGTGAACGGGCAATTGATTTTAGCATTGCCGATGATGTGAAATTCAATCGTAATTTTTTGGAGTTTCACCCTAACGGAATGACTTTCCGGGCTAAACTGGAAAATGGCAAAAAGACTTCGTCTTCTTTTTATTCCATCGGTGGCGGATTCGTAGTGAAAAAAGAACGAAAAAACGCCAGCAAGAAGATGAAAAGCTTTTTGGAATTTCCATTTCCTATAGAGAAAGCCACAGAACTCCTTGCCTTCTGCAAGGCTGAAAATAAACCTATTTCAGAAATCGTTCTGGACAATGAAAAATCGCTTAGAAGCGAAGAAGAAATAAATGCCGGTTTAAAGCAAATTTGGGATGTGATGCTGGAATCTATGTACATCGGTTGTCATACCGAAGGAACCCTTCCCGGCGGACTCAACGTTAAGCGTCGCTCTTTTGAAATGCACCAGCGCCTTATTGAAGAACAAAAATATAATTCGCCTGAAGAATGGATTAATGCTATTAGAAGAACCGAAGTCAAATTTAGACAGATCCTAAAATGGGTAAGCTGTTTTGCCATTAGCGTTAATGAAGTAAATGCATCGCTTGGTCGGGTGGTTACTGCTCCTACTAATGGCAGCGCCGGTACTGTGCCTTCAGTTATGATGTACTATATGGTAATAGAAAACCACGAAGCCACTTTTGAGGATATGAAACGCTTTATGCTGGTAGCCGGTGAAATTGGCAGTCTCTTTAAAAAAGGGGCTACAATTTCTGCTGCAATGGGCGGTTGCCAGGCCGAAATTGGGGTGTCATCAGCAATGGCCGCTGGAGGATTAACAGAATTACTTGGCGGAACTCCTGAGCAAGTACTTATGGCTGCAGAAATCGCGATGGAACATCATCTTGGCTTAACCTGCGATCCTATTGCCGGTTTAGTGCAGGTGCCTTGCATTGAAAGAAATGCTATGGGCGCTATAAAAGCTATTAATGCTGCCGAAATTGCCCTGGAAAGTGATGCTACCAAAGCAAAAGTTCCTTTAGATAAGGTTATTGAAACTATGTGGGACACCGCAAAAGACATGAACTCCAAATACAAAGAAACTTCAGAAGGCGGATTGGCAGTGAAAGTGAATATGAGTGATTGTTAGTATTAAGATTATATTTTCGTTGTGCTCGTCAATGGTAGGAGGAACGACTGAAGCAATCTTTGATGATTCATTTAAAAAATTTCACTGAAAATAAGATCGTTGCTTTCCGCTCTCGATGACGAAAAGAAGACTGTTCTATTCTTAGTCGAGAAGTATAGAATATTTCAGTAGAAAAAAACTGCCAATAAATCGCTACTTAAATCAAAGACAGTTTTAAATTGCAGCAATATTTAAAATAAAAGCCTTGCAGTTCCCAAAAATCCCCCCTAAAGTCAGCAACCTCTTTCGCAACTACTGGTTGATGATCGGGACGTATTTCTTGTTTTTCTTTGTGCTGGGTTTTCTAAATACATTTATACCGGAAATAGACCTGGAGAAATACCAGCAAACAGAATTATTCGATTTAATGAATGAGAGTCCGCTGGCATTTGTGATTATGGCAGTAATTATAGCACCCTTGCTAGAAGAAAGTATGTTTAGAACACTCATAAAACCTTCTTTTACCGAAATCTATATCTTTATCTGCGCCGTGCTTGCCTTTGTTGGTCTGGGTTTTATTCCGCAGGAAGCGCATTCTTTGCTTAAATATTCCCTGGTAATCTTATCAGCCATTATCGTCTTCCTTTTTTTAAAAGCTTTAAAACCAGCCAGACCAATTCGCATTTTTCGTGTTTTTCTATACCGAAATTATAAACTGATCTGGTTTCTAACAGCATTGATTTTCGGACTGGTTCATATCTGGAATTATGTAGAAGGCTGGCAATTAGTCCTGATTTTATTTATCCTTATTTTTCCCCGAATTATCGCCGGCTATTTCTTCGGGAAAATTAAAATTGAAAACGGTAGTCTTATCTGGCCCATCGCGATGCATGCCATGAACAATGGAATTGTAGTCTTCTTCCTGCTTCCGAAGCTTTTATGAACTTATTTAACAAAGGATTAAAACAGAAGCTTTTAGCTGTTTTGTAACTTGGATTTCCAACAAAAAAATTAGTTATGAAAGCAGTACAGGTAAAAGAAAAAGGCGGTGATTTTCAGGTTGTGGAAATAGACAAACCATCACCCAAAGAGAATGAAGTTTTAATTAAAGTAGAAGCCTGCGGCATTTGCCACAGCGATGCCTTTGTAAAAGAAGGTGCGTTTCCCGGCATTGAATATCCACGCGTTCCCGGGCACGAAGTTGTGGGAATAGTAGAAGAAGTCGGTAACCGGGTGAACAACTGGAAAAAAGGTCAACGCGTTGGTGTGGGCTGGCACGGCGGACATTGTTTTGAATGTGAACCTTGCAGACGCGGAGATTTTATTAGCTGTAAGAATGCGAAAATCAGTGGGGTTTCTTACGATGGTGGCTATGCCGAGTTTATGACGGCACCCCAGGAAGCTTTAGCCAGTATTCCCGAAGAATTATCTTCAGCCGAGGCTGCTCCCCTGCTTTGTGCCGGGATTACCGTTTTTAATGCTTTAAGAAATTCAGGAATTACAGCTGGCGATACTGTTGCGGTTCAGGGAATTGGCGGTTTGGGCCATTTGGCTATTCAGTATGCCGCAAAAATGGGAATGCGAACCGTAGCAATTTCTACCAGCGATAGTAAAAAAGAACTGGCCGAAGAACTGGGCGCGCATCATTTTATAAATGCCAAACAAAAAGACGCTTCGGAAGAGTTACAAAAAATGGGCGGAGCAAAACTTATTCTGGCAACCGCACCGCACAGCGAAGCCATTACTTCGGTAATTGGCGGTTTAGGAATTGACGGTAAACTATTAATGGTAGCTGCTACCGGAGACCCTATTGAAGTTTCTCCTATGGAATTGCTGATGGGAAGAAAATCGGTTGCCGGTTGGCCAAGCGGCACCGCGATGGATTCAGAAGATACTTTAAAGTTTAGCGCAATGACCGGAACAAAACCCAAAATAGAAGAATATCCACTGGATAAAGTCAGTGAAGCCTATGATCGAATGATCAATAATAAAGCAAGGTTTAGAGTTGTTTTAAAACCATAATTTTCCGAGCATTCAATAGTAGCCACAAATTCAGGAATATTATTTCTGGATTTCGTGGCTTTTTTATTTTTATAACTAATATCCTCTTCTTTATCTTTAGCCGAAAATAAAATAATGCTGTCCTTATATTTTAAATTTCTTTTTATCGCTTTAATGATTTGCTCAATTTTCAGTTGTAAATATGAGGAAAAGAAAACTGCTGAAACTTCCAAAGAAACTATTCAGGAAACTGAAAAATCTTACCACGAAAAATATATGGAAGAAATTGCTGAAATCAAAGAACGTGATTCGGTATCGACTTCAGGAATGCTTAAGATTGAAGGTGGGGAATATATGATGGGTGGAAATTCACAACAAGCTAGACGAGACGAATTTCCGCAGCATAAGGAAACTATTAAAGCACTTTGGGTGAATGAAACCGAGGTTACTAACGCTGAATTTCGCGAATTTGTAGATGCAACCGGCTACGTCACTACGGCAGAACGAAGTTTTGAGGTTAACGGAGAAACTTTCCCGCCGGGCGCAATGGTTTTTAATTCAAGTAACCCGCAAGCATGGTGGAAATTTAAGGAAGGTGCCAATTGGAAACACCCACAGGGTCCCGAAAGTTCTATTATAGGAAAAGAAGACCATCCCGTGGTCCAGGTTTCCTGGTACGATGCGATGGCTTACACAAAATGGGCAGGAAAACGCTTACCAACCGAAGCCGAATTTGAATATTTGGCCCGGGGCGGAAAAGAAAATCAAATTTATCATTGGGGAAATGATTTTAAGAAAGCTACCAAATTTGTCAATTTTCATCAGGGCGATTTTCCTGTTTCTAATGAAGTAAAAGATAAATTTGAGAAGACCGCGCCGGTAAAAAGTTTTCCAAAAAACGGGTTCGGACTTTATGAGGTTTCGGGAAATGCCTGGGAATGGGTTTTGGATACTTATTATCCTAATGCCTACTCAAAAATGGAACAACGTACAGATGGGTATTTTAAAGAATATTTTAATACAGAACAGCAAAAAGTAATTCGCGGCGGTTCTTTTTTATGTAGCGAATCTTATTGCACGGGTTATCGCAATGCCGCACGAATGAGTTCTACTCCAGAAAGCGGTCTGGAGCATTTAGGTTTCAGATGTGTGAGAGATCTAAAATAAATTTCCGACAAACTAACAACATTAAGTTGAAGAAAAGAAAAATTGTGCTCTAAGCTTCAGAACTCCCGACATTAATCGGGATTAAATCTAATTCAGTGAGTGATTATTTACACCCCGATTTACTGCGGGTATCAACAAGGTATATAATTTTCCATTCGTCATTTGATTTCATCAACTGAAAAGTATTTACGCCACAATGACTTAATTCATCATTTACATAAAACGAATAGGGTGTGCTAACGTTCGCTATCATTCCGTTCATTTTAATTTCAAAACCGTGTAATTTCTCTTCGAATTTGGTTGACTTAGGAATTGAAGCGATAGATTTTATAAATGCTGAATATTCTTCGGTAGAAAGCGTAGTATTTCCTTCAGCATCAATTGCTACAGATTGCATTTTGATTTCGGGATGTGCGAAACTTTTTAATTCGCTAGAATCTTTTGCGTGAAAAGCTTCAAAAAAATTTTCTATTAGTCCTTTTGCCCGTTTCTGGTCTCCAGGAACCTGAGAAAAGGAAAAACTGGAAATTAACAGAAAAGCCAATAAAATAAGTCGTTTCATCAAGATGGTTTTTGATTGTAGCTCACGAATTTACTACTTTTACTCAAATTAAAATAAAAGCTGATGTCTGTAGCCAAAAAAGAATATAAAAGAGTCACTACGAAGTCACTGGTTGATATGAAGAAGAATGGTGAGAAGATTGCGATGCTGACTTCTTACGACTATTCTATGGCCAAAATTGTAGATGGAGCAGGAATTGACGTGATTTTAGTTGGAGATTCTGCAAGTAATGTTATGGCGGGACATGAAACTACACTGCCAATTACTTTAGATCAAATGATTTATCACGCAACCAGTGTGGTAAGAGCTATAAATCGTGCCCTTGTAGTAGTAGATCTCCCCTTCGGAAGTTACCAAAGTGACCCAAAAGAAGCTTTGCGATCAGCTATTAGGATTATGAAAGAAAGCGGTGGCCATGCGGTGAAACTTGAAGGCGGAAAAGAAATTAAAGAATCCCTGAAACG
>JAGXIG010000022.1 GCA_024635815.1 Salegentibacter sp. | reverse complement strand
TCTGAAGCTGTTTCAGCAAATAACTGCTGGATACAATAAATTTCATCGGCTTTGTGATTAATTAGAAATCAATACAAATATATTTTAATCTATTAAAAATTGAGCTTGTGGCGGCGAGTTTTTATTAACATCAAAAACATTAATATTCTATATAAATAACTATTTTTCAGTGACTTAAAACGAATAATATTTTTAAGATTGTTAATATGTTGATTTTATTTCCTGAAAATTGAAGTATGGGAAAGCTATTTGAGGTATTTCCTTTTTCTGAAATAATTAAATCCAAATGCAAAAACCCCAAGAAGTATTAAAGGCAATACCAGGTTAATTACCTGCCATTTTTCACGCTCATCAGCAGCTTTTTGATCGTCCAGAAAAGCAATATTTATTTCCTTGCTGCGTATATCTATAAGTCCGCTGTCGTCCAGCATATAATTTACGGCGTTCAGCAAGAACTCTTTGTTTCCGTAAGTATTACCGGTGTATCGTTCAAAGCCAAGTTCCAGCGGTTCGCCGCGCTGTACATCATTTTTAATCACGTCGCCATCTGCAATTACCAGCATTTTTGTTTCCGAACTTTCATCAAGTGGATTTTCAATTTCAAAAGGTTTGATCCTGTTTTTATAAACCGAAATAAATTCGCCTTCCAGCAAGACAGCCAGCGGTTGTTCCCCATCTTTATAGGAAGCCAAATCGGGTTCTTTGCTTACCATCTCGAGGCTAATTTCCCGGGGGGTACCTTCAAGCCTGGTTTGGGGAGAACTGCTTAATAAAATGGTTTTGTCAATATTATTCTGAAGTGTATCAATTTGATTGGCATACTCAAATTTCACCGCTTCAATATTATTGATTATTGGATGATCGTTTGGGGAAGTCGTTAACGGACTATAAAACCAGGGGTACGGATTAAAGCGCGTATTATTTCCCTGCCCGGAAGCCAAAATAATCGGTGCCGAATAAATATCGTTGATCAAAACCGGATTAATTCTTATTCCGTAAGAAAAGAAAAAATCACCCAGGTTAAGATCGCGGGGTAAAGCAAAAGCACTTCCTGATGGGTTCATCAAACTATCGGTTTCCATCGCTACGGCTTCAGTTAGCCAAAGCGATTTACCACCGCTCATCGTATATTGGTCTAATATAAATTTTTCGTTTTCGGTAAAAGCCTGGGTGGGTTTTGCCTCGATAATTAAATCGTATTCTTTTAATTGCTGAAGGGTTTTTTGAGGGTTTACAGATGCAGAATCTATAAAAAAAGGTCCCATAAAATAATATTCTTGCAGGGTTTTAATAAAATCAGCTATTCGTCCATTAGGTAATTCCCCGTTACCACGCATCACTGCAATTTTCTTTTCGCGCGGATAAACCAATTTATTCAATGCATTGGCAATTGCATATTCCAGTTGCTGCACCGAGCCCGAAACTCGTTCCTCATCGGTAGCCCCAAGTTTATTTTTTAATAAGGGAATTTGCACTTCTTTATCGCCAAGTCTGGCCACGGCCCAGGGAAAAACCAAAGCTTCAGAGCTTTTCCCGCTTTCCTTAACGCTTACTCTCGCAGGCGGCATTCCATCCTGATAAAATTTCTGTGCGATAGCATCAGCATCGTTGCTTTCTTCTAAAGGATTGGTGAAAGTGAATTTAATATTACTATTATAGGCTGAAAATTCTTCTAGCATTTGCCGGGTTTCATTCCTAAGACGTCTGAATTCCGAAGGGAAATTTCCTTCTAAAAAAATTTCAATAACAATGGGCGAATTAGCATCTGAAACAATTTCCCTCGCAGCGGGAGATAAAGTATAACGCCCATCACGAGTTAAGTCTATCCGCTCAAAAAAGTTAGCAGCCAGCAGGTTTATCGCAACTACAGCAATGAGTAACAGAAAAACGGCTTTATATGTGTTTTGATTTTTCACAGCCTAAGATTTTTTCTGGATTGAGATTAACCTTATCTGCGTGAGTTTAAGAAAAAGCACAATAAAACTTAGAAAATAAATAATATCCCGGGTGTCTATAACTCCTCTGCTAATACTCTGATAATGGAAACTGATCCCGAGATATTCAATGCCATAATTTGTATTTCCAAAAAGGTCCAGATTTCCCAATTCTTCAAAAGCAAAAAAGCTTAGAAAACATAAAAAAACCGCGATGATAAAAGCAATTATCTGATTCTGGGAAAAAGAAGATGCAAAAATCCCAATTGCCGTATAACATCCCGCAAGGAAAATTAACCCCAAATAAGAACCCAGGGTAGCACCTAAATCAAAATTTCCAACCGGTTTTCCCAGTTGATGAATTGTAATAACATATAAAATACTGGGTAAGATTGCTAAAATCACCAGGATTAAAGCGCCCAAATACTTCCCGACAATAAGTTGGGTAAAACCAATGGGGCGGGTAAGTAAAAGCTCCATTGTTCCTTGCTTGTTTTCTTCAGCAAAACTTTTCATGGTGATAGCGGGGATAAGGAAAATAAAGATCCAGGGCGCAAGATTAAAGAAAGGTTTTACATCGGCAAAACCATTATCAAGGATGTTGTATTCTCCGGTAAAAACAAATAAAAACAAGCCGCAAACGACCAAAAATATCCCAATCACGAGGTAACCGATTGGCGACGAAAAAAAGGAGTTAATTTCTTTGTTTAAAATGGCCAGCATTTGCAAAAATGATTCTAATTTTATTATTGGCTACTTATAATATTGGTACTCCAGGCAACCGGTTTGGCGTTAAAAAGCACTTTGGTTTTTGACCAGACCCCTTTAAATAATTCTGAATTTCGGTAACTTTCTAAAGAGGGCTCATCTACCCAGTAACTATACGTGAAAAAGATATTTGTATTGTCCTGGTCCTGCAATAATTGCAGTTTATAGCAACCATCAAATGCCCTTATCTTCTTTTTATTTGCTTCAAAATTAGAAAGGAATTCTTCAACTTTTTCAGGATCAAATTCCATTTTCACAATTCTGTGTATCATTTCTCATCAAATTTAATAGTTACGGTATCCCGGTGTTCCAGGCCAAAAAGCGTTGAAGCACTTCCCACCGTAGAAGGATTACTTTTATAAATTGCCAGCTCTATATATCCGGCCGAATTGAATAAAGCGAGTTTTTTGCCATCTTCTTCCCCACGGTTCTCTTTTTCAACTTCAAAATTAATCCAGTCTGAATAGGCTTCATAAATCTGCGGAAAAGTAACCATTCTCGCACTAATTATATAATTCCTTCCTTTTCCTACACTCTCAAAAAGTTTACGGCTAATATTGGTAACCACATTTCCGTAGTTATCAATATATAAAACGTGCCCAACGATCTGGTTTTTTTCCGAATTTATAGTGGGCTCAAACTGTTTCAGGTACTTTATCTCACTAATATTTTTCCCGATTACATCCAGGGTTCCGCCACGTGCTAAATGGCAGGCCACTTTTACAAAAACATCTAAAACAGGAAAATTGGTATCAATAGCATCGTGAATATTGATTTCTACAATTTTCTCTGGCTTGATTTCTGAAGCCAGCAATGATAAAATCCCATTATTGGCACAAATAAAATAATGATCGTCCAGTAAAACGGCTAAATGTTTATTCTCGGGAGTAAATTCTGAATCGATCCCGATTATATGAATACTCCCTTTTGGGAAACTATTATAAGCGTTTTTTATAATGTAGGCAGCCTCACTAATATGAAACGGGGAAACAGAATGTGAAATATCAACAATTCTAACTTCTTTCAATTCGCTATAAATAGCTCCCTTAACCGCTCCCACAAAGTAATCTTTCTCTCCAAAATCGGTGGTTAAAGTAATGATGGCCATAGGTGATTGTTAATATTTTTTTAACTTGTAAGCGCTTATTTTGTGTAAGTTTGTATAGTAAGCGAAGGTAAAATTTTCTGTATTTTCAATTAAAAATTCAATGCAGTTATTTTAACTTCTGCCTGCCAAAATTAGCATTAAAACTTAGTAGCTACAAATAAAGAACCGCTATAAATAAAAATGTTTTGAACATCACTTTTCAACTAAAACTATAAGCCTTTGAACGAAATTATTATTGAACTTTCTGAAATTAATCCCCGCGAATTTTTTGGGCAGAACAACGAGAATATTGAACTTCTTAAAAAATATTTTCCCAAGCTGAAGATTGTAGCCCGCGGAAATAAAATTAAGGTTTTTGGGGACGAAGAAATGCTGGAAGAATTTGATGAACGCATCACCATGCTTATGGAGCACTTCGGAAAGTATAATAAACTAGACGAAAATGTGATTGAAAGAATACTTACCAGCGAGCAAAGTTCAGATTATCAAACTTCAGTTGAAAGCGGTGAAGTTTTGGTTCACGGTGTAGGCGGCCGATTGGTGAAAGCCCAGACTGCAAACCAAAGAAAACTGGTTGAACTGATGCGTAAGAACGATATGGTTTTTGCTATTGGCCCCGCCGGAACTGGAAAAACATATACTGGGGTTGCACTTGCCGTTAAAGCTTTAAAAGACAAACAAGTCCGCAGAATTATACTTACCCGTCCTGCAGTAGAAGCTGGTGAAAATCTTGGTTTTCTTCCCGGAGACCTTAAAGAAAAATTAGATCCTTATATGCAGCCGCTTTACGATGCACTGCGCGATATGATTCCGCAAGAAAGGTTGGATTCTTTTATAGAAAAAGGAGTAATACAAATTGCACCGCTTGCTTTTATGCGTGGTCGTACTTTGGACGACGCTTTTGTGATTTTAGATGAAGCCCAAAACACCACGCACGCCCAAATGAAAATGTTTCTTACCCGAATGGGTAAAAGTGCTAAGTTTATGATCACGGGAGATCCTGGTCAAATAGATTTGCCGCGCAGAGTGATCTCAGGATTAAAAGAAGCTTTATTGATATTAAAAGAAGTAAAAGGTGTGGGAATAATTTACCTGGATGATAAGGATGTGATTAGACACCGACTGGTGAAAAAGATAATTTCTGCCTACAAAGAAATTGAACATACCGAATAATATAGTTTTCAATTTCATATTTCAATTTCCAAAATTTCAGAATAGATTCTAATGAATAATACCATTATAAAAACCGATTTCAATTTTCCCGGCCAAACCGATGTGTACAAAGGTAAAGTGCGGGACGTATATACTTTAAAAAACAATAAACTCGTAATTGTGGCGACCGATAGGCTTTCTGCTTTTGATGTGGTAATGCCAAAAGGAATCCCTTACAAGGGACAAATCCTTAACCAAATCGCTACAAAAATGATGGAAGCAACGAGAGATCTTGTTCCCAACTGGCTGGAAGCAACGCCAGATCCCAATGTTGCCGTGGGCCAGGCTTGCGAACCTTTTAAAATTGAAATGGTTATTCGCGGATATCTTGCCGGTCACGCCGCGCGCGAATATAAAGCAGGAAAACGTATGCTTTGCGGCGTAGAAATGCCAAACGGAATGAAGGAGAACGATAAATTCCCGGAACCCATTATTACTCCCGCTACCAAAGCCGAACAGGGCGATCATGATGAAGATATTTCTAAAGAAGAAATTTTAAAACGGGCAATCGTTTCTAAAGAAGATTACGAAATTCTTGAAAAATATACCCGCAACCTTTTTAAACGCGGAACCGAAATCGCCGCAAAAAGAGGTTTGATTTTAGTGGATACAAAATACGAATTCGGTAAAAATGCCGATGGAGAAATTCTTCTCATTGATGAAATCCACACCCCGGATTCCTCCCGCTATTTTTATGCCGATGGCTATCGGGAAAGACAGAATAAAGACGAGCCACAAAAACAATTATCTAAAGAGTTTGTGAGACAATGGCTTATTCAAAACAAATTTCAGGGATTAGAAGGCCAAATTTTACCTGAAATGAGCGATGAATATATCCAATCGGTTTCTGAACGTTATATAGAATTATACGAAAAAATCACCGGCGAAACTTTTATAAAAAGCGACATCAGTAATATTGAAACCCGGATTGAGAATAATGTGCTGCAGTATTTGAAATAGATTTTTTTTTAAAAACACGTCCTCTTCAAGGTCGTCAATCTAAACTTGTTTCAGATTCTAACATGTTTTGATAACTAACATCCTAGACCCTGAAACAAGTTACCAGGGTGACGATAAGGTTAATTCTTACGAAAACTGATACCCCACCAACCTGGGATCAGTCAAAGTATCCTGGCGTTGCAAGCATTTTATACTGATCGAGATATAATCCAGATCATTATTCACGGTACCGTAGCATTTATAGATTCCCTTGCTTCGAAGTGGATATTTTTCTGCGGTAGCAGGGAATTGAACCGTATCAAACACATCGCCTTCCTTATCAAAAAAAGTCCCGAAATACATATATTTCCCGTTAGAAGTCCCGGTTTTCTTGGCCGTAATAAGCGCTCCATAAATCAAAACCTCCTTTCCCACATAATCTTTTAAATCTTTTGCACATACCGAATTTTCTATAGGATTTTTAAGCAATTTAAAATGCGAACAAAGCGGAAAACCCAGTAACTCCAACTGGTCAAAAGCCTCTATCAATGCCGAATATTCAAAGCGTGGAAGTTCAAAATCCCGGTGCGGGGTGGCAAAGAGTTTTTCCTGTTTAACCGCCGGTTTGGTAGCGTTCAGCTTAAAATGGGCTTTCCACAGTAAATGATGCTTGTCTGTTTTAGTAAACCTAAACGCATCAATTTTCAGCAAAATACTCAGTTGCTCTATAGAAATATTTACCCGGTCTATAAAATCATCAAAAGACTTAAAAACGCCAAAAAACTGGCGGTTTTCCAGGATTTGCTGTACGGTTTTAGTCTCTAATTCTTTGATATAGCCCAGGCCCAAATAAATATCTTTTCCATAAATCTTATTGGGATGATCGCTCTTGTTGATGCAGGGCGGATGCACCTTCCCTCCACATTTTCTAATCTCCTGGATATAGGTTTCCACATCGTAAAACCCACCGCCGTTATTAAGCGCCGCCACCATAAACTCCAGCGGAAAATATTTTTTCAAATACAAACTCTGGTAACTCTCTACCGCATAGGAAGCCGAATGCCCCTTGGGAAATGCATAACCAGCAAAGGAGGAAATTTGCTCCCAAACCTCATCAATAATCTTTTCACTATAATTCTTTTGCCTGCAATTCTCCCTGAATTTAGCTTCAATCTGCTCCATCTGGCCCTTAGAAGTTTTCTTACCACTCATTCCCCGGCGCAACACATCGGCATCTTCAAAACTAAGTCCGGCGAATTTATGAGCCACTTTCATCACATCTTCCTGGTAAACCATAACTCCGTAGGTGTCTTCCATAATTTCCAGCATCACGGGATGAGCCATTTTTCTCCGCGCAGGATCGCGATGCCGTTTTATATATTCTTCTTTCATTCCCCCACTGGAAATACCAGGTCTAATTATGGAACTCGCCGCCACCAGGTTTAAATAATTATCGGTTTGTAGTTTGGTAAGCAGGCCACGCATTGCCGGGGATTCTACATAAAAAATCCCCATACAATCCCCGGTTTTTAGCAACTCATTAATTTCCGGGTCTTCCTTAAAGACATCAATATTTTCTATATCTTCAATTTCAGCTTCCGGCTGATTTTCCTTAATAATTTCAATAGCATCAGTGATTTTTGAAAGTCCGCGTTGAGCGAGGATATCAAATTTATGGATTCCCACATCTTCGGCAATATTCATATCTATCTGGATAGTTTCAAAACCTTTGGGCGGTAAAAAAGTGGCAGCATAATTATAAACGCTGTCATTAAGGATTAAAATTCCTCCGGAATGCACGCTTAAATAATTAGGAAAACCCTCAATTAAAGCACTATACCTTAGCACCAGTTTCTCTAATTTATCCAGCTCATTTATATTGAAAAATCCAGCCGAAAGTTCATCGATATTCTCTTTAGGCAAGCCAAAAACCTTCCCTAACTCCCGGGCAACAGCTCGCCGCTTAAAGGTGACATAAGTTCCCATCAGTGCGGTGAACTTGTACGTATCAAATATAAACCGGGTTACCTCGTTGCGGTCTTTCCAGGAGAAGTCTATATCAAAATCGGGCGGCGAACTTCGGCTTTCATTAATAAAACGCTCAAAATATAAATCCAGCTCCACAGGATCTACATTGGTAATTCCAATGATATAGGCAATAATGGAATTGGCACCACTCCCGCGCCCTATAAATGGGAAATTTCGTGAACGGGCATAGCTTACAATATCATAATTGATCAAAAAATAGGAGACAAATCCAAGTTTAATGATAGCATTAAGTTCCTTTTCTACTCGCTTCAGAACTATCTCATCGGCTTCCGGATAACGTTTTAAAAGATTTTCATCACATAGTTTTCTTAGTCGAGCAACATCAGCTTCAGGACTTTCGCCTGAAACCAATAAGTTTCGGTTCTGTTCTTTTCCGAATTCAAAATCTACCCGGCAGGCTTTTACCAGTTCCCGGGTATTTTCTAAAATATACGGATAGTCTTCAAATTCCGCAGCGATAATTTCGAAAGTTATTATTTGGTGGGCAAAAGATCCCTGCTCGCTCTCAGAAAGCTGACTAAGCAAGATATTATTATCTATGGCTCGCAACAAACGATGCGCATTAAAATCGCGCTTATTTCTAAAACTCACGCTTTGTAACAACACCAGTTTATCTTTAAAATCAAGGAATTTTGAAAATTTAAGCTTCCGCAGACTTTCTACGGAAACTCCAATAAATTCATTCTCTTTAAAACTGAACTTTTTATTAGCTACTACTTTTTCAAAAGGATAAATGATAAAACAATCGGGCAATTCGGGGGCTTCAGGCTTAAATTCTTTTTTTGAATGAAGTTGCCCTGATAAATGAGCATTCAACTGCCTGAACCCTTCATTATTCTTTGCAATTCCTATATATTGCTGTTTTGCTCCATTTCTAAAATCAATCCCTGTAATTGGATTTATACCATAATCTGAAGCAATTTTTATAAAATTCAGGCAGCCTGAAGTATTATTAATATCGGTGAGCGCTAAAGATTGCACTTTGAACTTTTGAGCAAGTTCACAGAGTTTTTCTACCGAAAAAGTCCCGTAGCGCAACGAATACCAGGTATGGCAGTTTAAATAGATCATTATTGTTTTCTATGGGCGAGAACTATGGGTGGTTCACCGTTAAACGGATTCGCCATGCGCCCAATGGTTTTGGTACCCAGCGTTACTGCACGCATCACGCTGTGTTCCCCATAACGTTCCTTAATCTTATCAATGGAATTATATAAATTCAGCATTTCTTCAGAATCATCAAACAGGTTGATCTGGTAATTTCCACCTACAAGTCCGCTGAATTTAACCCCGATTAACCTAATTAACAACCGGCGCGAATAGAGTTGTTTAAAGAGCATTTCAACCTTAGGAATTAGAATATGATCGGCGCTGGTATAAGAGATTTTCACCTGTTTGGAATGCGTCTGATAATCGGAATACCTGATCTTTACACTTACCACGCTGGTTAATTTATTGCCTCGCCGTAACTGATAAGCCAGGCTTTCTGCCATTGCCACCAGCGTGGCATGCAGGCGTACCATATCTATGGTATCGCGGCCAAAAGTACGCTCGGTAGAGATAGATTTTCTTTCGTGATACGGAATAATTGGGGAATCATCCAGGCCATTGGCGCGTTTCCAGATAGTTCTTCCGCTTTTTCCTAAAACGCTTTCCAGCATTTCCACCGGCATTTCCTGTATGGTTTTTATTTCCCTAACGCCTAAATTCAATAGTTTTTGAAACGTCTTATTACCCACCATCGGGATTTTATTTACACTTAAGGGTGCAAGAAAAATTTTTTCATTTCCATGCGGAATTACAATTTCAGCATTGGGTTTGCCTTCTCCCGTAGCAATTTTGGAAACCACTTTGTTTTGCGAAAGCCCAAAAGAAATTGGTAAGCCGCTTTCCTTTATAATAGTTTGCCTTAGCTGGCTGGCAAATTGATTAATGCCAAAAAATTTATCCATCCCACTCAAGTCGGCATAAAACTCGTCTACACTGGCTTTTTCAAAACTGGGCACCTGGCTTTTAATAATTTCGGTAACCACGTGTGAATGTTTGGTGTAAGTACTCGCATTACCTTTAATTACCGTGGCCTGCGGACAAAGCTGCCGCGCTACTTTCATCGCCATTCCCGAATGTACTCCAAACTTTCGCGTCTCATAACTACAAGCCGCCACTACCCCACGATCTCCCATCCCGCCAACAATAAGCGGTTTATTTTCTAATTCGGAGTTTTGCTTACGCTCCACCGAAACAAAAAATGCATCCAGATCCAGATGTAAAATAGACTTATTTTTCATATTTGGAATATTTCCTTTTTATAGGATTTTTTCCAAATTTATAAAATATCTGAACTCAAAATAATTCCACCTAGTTAAATTTTAAAAAAGAATTTTCAGTTTGACAATTCTGAATAAAAGGAAAAAATAAGTCCTTATGATTCTTTTAAAATTCAACAACCTAAATCCTATTGTTTTAGTAATTTTGCCGACTTAAAAAATAGCTCCAAAACTGCATGACCAAATTATTCAGAAGACTGTCTTTCTTTATTTTAATCCTAATGCAATTTGCATTTCTGTTGGCCATATTTTTTGATAAAATGAATGCGCCCCTAGTGCTACTATTTTTGGGGATAATTTCAGTATTAATAAGTCTGGCTTATTTTAAAGCGCCACGGGAGGAAGAACGCTATTTTATAAAAGATCTCTACCTTATTCTTTTTGCTGTAACCGGCGCCCTAAGTACATTTTTTATAAATATTGAACTTAAATTAGGCCCGGTAATCGCCGCCGGGTTTATAGGAACTCTGGCTTCTTTTGTGCCCTCAATAAATAAGAAATCAAAACTTTTAAAAGAAGTGCCCCCGGCTGTTTATTGTGGGGCTTTTGTGGGAATGACTTCTGCCAGCGTAGCGCCCAATTTAAAGTTTATTTTGTTTGCCGGCTTTATCGCGGGTAGCATTCTTATTCTTTCTAAAAACATTTTTAACGGATTTGGTGGTAAGCTCGGGACCATTGCTTTTAGCAGTATTGCGATTTCTTCCATAATTTTATATACGCTGACCTAAATGGAATTAAGTATCCTTTTTATCACCGGTATTATCTCTGCCCTGCTCACTTACGTGGTGAACAACAAATATGGCCAGGGCGCAGTTCGCGCTTCAGCAGGATTGTCTCTTTTAGTGGGTTTATTTTTCTATTTCTTTCCTGATATTTTCACCCTATATTTAACCAAAAACATCCCTATCGTTTTTATTGGCGCTACTTTTATAGGAATGGTTTCTTCAAAAATACTTCCCAGCTATTTACTGGTTGGTTTTTCAGGGTTTATCTTTTCCATAATCTATCTAAATGCGAGTCCGTTTTTCAAAGGTTATGGCGGGGCTTTGGGAACCACAGCAGCTATTTCTGTCCTGGTTTCTTTAAGTCTGGCAGTGGTTTCCAGAAAGAAACTGCCCTGGCGGAAGTCTAAAAAAACATTAAATTAGATTTTGTTACTCCTTCTCCACTACCTTCTCGAGTACACTCCAAACATTGTCGGTTACAATTTTATAGCCATCGGCGGTGGGGTGAATACCATCCTGCTGATTTAGCTCTGGGTCTCCGGCAACTCCTTCTAGAAGAAAAGGAATGAGTGCCACATCATTTTTTTCGGCGAGTTCAGGGAAAATATTTCTGAATTTGGTAGTGTATTCTTCTCCCATATTTGGTGGAATCTGCATTCCCGCCAAAACTATTTTAGTACCGGGATTTTCTTCCTTAACGGTATCTATAATATCCTGAAGGTTCTTTTTGGTTTCTTCTATTGGAATTCCGCGTAAACCATCGTTTGCTCCCAATTCTAAAACAAAAACATCTACATCCTGATTTAGAACCCAGTTGATCCTGTTCTTCCCGCTGGCGGTGGTTTCTCCGCTTAACCCGGCATTCACCACTTCGTAATTATAGCCTAATGAATCCAACCTGTTTTGAACAAGTGCCGGAAAAGCTTCAGAAGGTTCCAGCCCTGTCTCTTATACACATCT
>JAGXIG010000021.1 GCA_024635815.1 Salegentibacter sp. | reverse complement strand
GTTTTACCCAGGATGATGCGCATATTTTTTGCACTCCAGATCAGTTAGATGAAGAATTCAAAAAAGTAATTGACCTTACCTTATATGTATTCGATTCTTTAGGTTTTGAAAATTTCACCGCACAGGTTTCATTAAGAGACCCGGAGAATAAAGAAAAGTATATAGGATCTGACGATGTTTGGGAAAAAGCTGAAACTGCCATAATTAATGCAGCTAAAGAAAAAGGACTAAATTACGTTGTTGAAACCGGGGAAGCCGCGTTTTACGGACCTAAATTAGACTTTATGGTGAAAGATGCCCTTGGCAGAAGCTGGCAACTTGGCACCATTCAGGTGGATTACAATCTTCCAGAACGTTTTGAACTTAGTTATAAAGGAAGTGACAATGAGACACACCGCCCAGTAATGATTCACCGTGCACCTTTTGGTAGTATGGAGCGCTTTATCGCTATCTTACTGGAACATACAGCGGGTAACTTTCCATTGTGGTTAATGCCTGAGCAAGCTATGGTGCTCTCAATCAGTGAGAAATATGAAAAATACGCGCAAAAAGTTTTAACTTTGCTGGAAAATAACGAAATTCGCGCTTTGGCAGACAACCGAAATGAAACCATTGGGAAGAAAATTCGGGAAGCCGAAATGAACAAATTCCCGTATATGTTGATTATAGGGGAACAGGAAGAACAGGATGGTACGGTTTCTGTACGAAAGAGAGGGGAAGGAGATATTGGCACAATGCCAGTTGAAGACTTTGCCGCAATTATAAATAACGAAATCAAAAAAACGTTGAAGACGTTTGAAGTTTAACCAAAAATAGATCAGCCATAGCAATACGTAGAAAAAAATCGAAAAGACCGCTTAGAGCAGTTAAAGAGGATCAACACCGGATTAACCAAAAAATCAGGGCAGAAGAAGTTCGCCTTGTAGGTGATAATGTGGAAATGGGGGTTTATCCAACCAAAGAAGCATTAACCATAGCCGAAGATTTAGGTTTGGATTTGGTAGAAATATCTCCAGATGCAAAACCACCGGTGGTAAAAGCGATGGATTACAAGAAGTTTCTTTACGAACAAAAGAAGCGCGAAAAGGTAATGAAAGCCAAAGCGAGCAAAGTTGTTGTAAAAGAAATACGTTTTGGTCCTAATACTGATGATCACGATTACGAATTTAAAAAACGTAATGCGGAGAAATTTTTAAAGGATGGTGCAAAGCTAAAGGCTTTCGTATTTTTTAAAGGTCGCTCTATCGTATTTAAGGATAAAGGGGAAATCCTCTTGCTTAGATTAGCTCAGGATCTTGAAGAACTTGGAAAAGTCGAACAAATGCCGAAATTGGAAGGAAAACGTATGACAATGTTTTTATCTCCAAGAAAAGCAAAATAGAATAAAGAATAATAAGAGAGTTATAATATAAAAAGAGGATAACATGCCGAAAATGAAAACAAAATCTAGTGCTAAAAAGCGTTTTAAGCTTACCGGTACTGGGAAAATAAAAAGAAAGCACGCGTTTAAGAGTCACATCTTAACAAAGAAGTCTAAGAAACGTAAGCTGGCTTTAACGCATAGTACTTTAGTACACGATGCCGATAAGTCCAATGTTAAACTTATGTTGCGTTTAAAGTAACATTAAGCTCTTAACGGTTTAAATAATTTAAAAACCCTGGAGTTGGGCAACACTTCAACTGCGCTCAGTGTGACAGTTTGAAGTTTAAGTTAAAAGTGTCGATTATCGACCGCCTGCTACAAAACACACAAAAATATGCCAAGATCAGTAAATTCAGTTGCAAAGAGAGCCAGAAGAAAAAAGGTTCTTAAGCAAGCAAAAGGTTATTTCGGACGTCGTAAAAACGTTTGGACAGTAGCCAAAAACGCGGTAGAGAAAGCAATGCTTTACTCATATAGAGACCGCAAAGTAAAGAAACGTAATTTCCGTTCACTGTGGATATTGCGTATCAACGCTGCAGCCCGTGAACACGGTATGTCTTATTCTCAATTTATGGGAGCTGCTAAAGCAAATGGAATAGGTTTAAACCGTAAGGTACTTGCCGATTTGGCAATGAACCATCCAGAAGCTTTTAAAGCAGTTGTAGATAAAGTAAAGTAAATACAAACAATTATACTCTCTTATTTAAAATCCGGTTCTTTGAGCCGGATTTTTTTTGTTCTAATTTTTCATTAGATTATAAGTATCGAATGATTAATTTATTCTCTGGTCAAAGATTATAAGTAATTTCCTAAATAATTAATGATTTTTTTTTGCCACGAATACACGAATATTTTTCTGCCATAATCAGTGAAAATTCGAATCAATAATTCAGTGTGGAGGAATCTCTACTTAAACACCATAAACACTTAAAACCAGTTTCCGGGAACCGCCATTATTTCTATGTTCTGCAAGGTAAATTCCCTGCCAGGTTCCTAAATTTAGTCTTCCGTTGGTAATTGGAATTTGAAGTGAATTTCCCAACAAGGAAGCTTTAATATGCGCCGGCATATCATCAGACCCTTCCAAAGTATGTTTATAATAAGGCATATTTTCAGGAACCATTTCATTAAAATGACTTTCAAAATCTTCGCGCACTGTGGGATCGGCGTTTTCGTTTATGGTTATTCCTGCGGAAGTATGTTTAATAAAAACATTTAGCATTCCTGAATTAATTTCTCTTATTTCAGGGAACTGGCGCTCTACTTCATCTGTTACAATATGAAAACCTCTTGATCTTGCTTTTAATTTTATTTCCTTCTGAAAAAATTTCATAATTACTTCTTTTTAATTTCCTTTAAATATATTCCAGTACTAGATAAAACAACAACAGAGATTAATAATGCCCCAAATACTGAAGAAGATAATTCTATTACTTCAGCTAAATATAATACCAGAAAAATTACTAAAATAAAGTTGATAACACTTAAAGTTTTCACCAGAACGCCAATTTTCATTTTAAGTTTTTTGTGGTTTTTTCTTTGCTGCGGGAAAAAGCACATTGTTTAAAATTAATCGATAACCCGGTGAAGTTGGGTGTAAATCGAGTTCGGTTTTTGGGTCTCCTACCCTATGCTGATAATCTTCTGGATCATGGCCTCCGTAAAAAGTAAAAAAACCTTTGCCTTTTATTCCGTGGATATACCGCGCTTCACCATTTAATTTACTTTCTCCCATCACCAAAACATTGGCCTTAAGATTATCGGGATTATAGGCAGTAGTTTGACCCATAAATCCTTTAACTAAACGCGTGTGATTTTGAGTTAACATCGTAGGCACCACATCCCATTTGGCTGAAAAATCCATTAGCGTAAAATAATCAGTTTCCTTAGGAATGTTTCTTTTTGCAGTCATATCTATAGAAGAAAACTCGTAAACCATCGGGCTGCGTTCCAGGGTAAACTCGGTAAAAGCGAATGTTTTACTGAAATCAATTTTAGATTGATACCCGGGCTCGCTGGGGTCGCCATCAAACATAGTTTCGGCAATATCTACACCTTCTGCTGCAAGGGCGATATCAAAACTATCAGTAGCGCTACACATTGCGAACATAAACCCACCACCTACTACATAGTCCCTAATTTTTAAAGCAACAGCTAATTTTTCTTCAGAAACCTTATCATAACCTAACTTTTGAGCTAAAGCTTCAGATTCTTCCCTTTCCTGAATATACCAGGGCGTGGCTCTAAATGTCCTGTAAAATTTACCGTATTGACCGGTGAAATCTTCGTGATGCAGATGCAGCCAGTCAAACAAAACCAGGGCATCTTTTAGTACTGCTTCATCATAAATTGTTTCATAGGGAATTTCAGCATAAGTAAGCGCCATTGTTACCGCATCATCCCAGGGCTTATTTCCCGATGGAGAATACACAGCGATTTTTGGAGCTTTTTCTAATTCTACGCTTTCCATATTCTGGGAGGGACTACTTATTTCCTCTAAAATTGACTGAGTTTTATCGTCACTGATTACTTCAAAGGAAACGCCGCGTATTTGGCATTCTTTTCTTAATTCTTCAGTATCAGAAATTAAAAAAGAACCGCCACGATAATTGAGCAACCACCTAACTTCTAATTCTTCTTCTAAAGCAAAATAGGTGATTCCGTAGGCTTTTAAATGATTCTTTTGCGAATCTTCATCCATTGGGATCAGCAGCTGGGAGGCTGAAACCTTAAAACAACTTAAAAGCAACGAAACAAAAAAGACCAGAAGAACGGCTGTTTTTCCGCTTTTCTGGTCTTTTAAAAAGTTATTATTTAAGGTATTCTCTTTTATTTTATTTGAAATTTTAAAACGGCACTTCGTCATCGTCATCATTATTAAACCCACTGTTCATTGAGCTGCCAAAAGCTTCATTCGCACTGGGATTTGGCAGATTTGGAGAATTAAATTCGTTCTCATCATTCTCGCCTGTATTCATTTTTGAATGATATTCAAAAGGCGAATCGAACTCTTCTAAGTTATCAAATTTACCAAGATGACCAATAAATTTCAGCCGTATATTTTCCAGTCCACCGTTTCTGTGCTTGGCGACGATAAATTCACCTTGTCCATCGGTAGGTGTACGTTCTTCATCATCCCATTCTTCAATTTTATAATATTCGGGACGATAAATAAAGGAAACAATATCGGCATCCTGCTCAATGGCTCCAGATTCCCTAAGGTCAGATAGCAATGGTCGCTTGCTTCCTCCCCTGGTTTCTACCGCACGCGATAATTGGGAAAGTGCAATAACCGGAATATTCAATTCTTTGGCAAGAGCCTTCAAGTTTCGGGAAATAGTAGAAATTTCCTGCTCCCGGTTTCCTCCTCCTTTTTGACTTCCACCGGCTGTCATCAACTGTAAATAATCAATTACCAAAAGTTTAATACCGTGTTGAGAAGCTAACCTTCTGGCTTTAGCCCTAAGGTCAAAAATTGAAAGCGAAGGCGTATCATCAATAAATAGAGGTGCATTTTCAAGATCCTTTACTTTTACATTCAGTTGCTCCCATTCGTGTTTCTCAAGGTTTCCGGTTCTTAATTTTTCTGAAGAAAGACCGGTTTCCGAAGATATTAATCGCGTTATTAACTGCACTGCGGACATCTCCAGTGAAAAGAAAGCCACTGGCATATTTTGACCTACAGCAATATTCCTGGCCATAGATAAAGTTAGGGCCGTTTTCCCCATCCCGGGACGTGCAGCAACAATAATAAGATCACTGGGTTGCCAGCCAGAAGTTAACTGGTCTAACTTATCAAAACCAGATGGAACACCACTTAAACCTTCTTTATTCGAGATTTCCTCAATTCTATTCTTGGCTTGAATTACTAAACTCTGAGCGGTCTCGGTAGATTTTTGAATATTCCCCTGGGTTACTTCATATAATTTAGCTTCAGCACTATCTAAAAGATCAAAAACATCAGTAGATTCATCGTAAGCTTCTTCGATTATTTCGTTAGAGATTCTAATAAGACTACGCTGAATATATTTCTGAAGAATAATACGCGCATGAAACTCAATATGCGCAGAAGAAGATACTTTTTGCGTTAACTGAATCAGGTAATAATCCCCTCCGGTTTTTTCAAAATTGCCATCTTTCTTTAATTGGTTAGAAACGGTTAATAAATCAATCGCTTCTGTATTTTCAAAGAGTTTATGTATGGCTTCGAAAATTAATTTATGGGAGTTTTTATAGAATGCATCAGGGCTAAGGATATCAATAATTTCATCTACCCCTTTTTTATCAATCATCATTGCTCCCAGCACAACCTCTTCTAAATCAACGGCTTGAGGCGGAAGTTTTCCTTTTTCAAGGCTAATAACGTTGCTTTTTTTTGCTGAAAATTGCTGTGGGGCGGTGATTTTTTCCATATCACGAAAGTATAAAATTTGTTAAGAGCATCTTAATTTTAGATACGTTACTTAATTAACCGGTCATCAACAATTCACCTGTTGATAACTTAATAATAGTGTTGATAAGTGCAAAAAAAACCGAAACCAGGGTTTCGGAAATTTAAGAAGTTATGATATGTAAGGTTTTAGTCTTTAAAAACCCCCATATCCAAATACTTATCC
>JAGXIG010000020.1 GCA_024635815.1 Salegentibacter sp. | reverse complement strand
GCTCAAATGAGTTGTAATCCCGCGATGGGCGGAATTGCAAAAGGGCAGATTTTGCGTGAAATTGATGCGATGGGTGGATACAGCGGATTGGTGAGTGACACTAGCGCCATTCAATTTAAAATGCTCAATAAATCTAAAGGACCCGCAATGTGGAGTCCGAGGGTGCAGAGTGATAGGATGATGTTTGCCGAGCATTGGAGGCTTAGATTGGAGCAAACTCCAAATCTAGATTTTTACCAGGAAATGGTCGCCGGACTTATTATAGAGAGGAATGAAGTTAAAGGGGTAAAGACCTCTTTAGGATTGGAAATTCGTGCGAAGTCGGTAGTGCTAACTAACGGTACATTTTTAAATGGTTTAATACATATTGGCGATAAAAATTTTGGTGGCGGTAGAGCAGGGGAAAGAGCCGCAACTGGAATCACTAAAGATCTGGTTGATGCAGGTTTTGAATCTGGTAGGATGAAAACCGGAACGCCTCCAAGAGTAGATGGCAGATCACTGGATTATTCTAAAATGGTTGAGCAGCCCGGTGACGAGGACCCTTCTAAATTTTCCTTTTTAGATGAAACCCAACCATTAAAAAAACAGCGATCTTGTTATATGACTTACACTTCTCCCGAGGTGCACGAAATCCTGAAAGATGGCTTTGAAAGATCGCCAATGTTTAATGGTAGAATTAAAAGTATTGGACCAAGATATTGCCCGAGTATTGAAGATAAAATAAACCGTTTTGCCGATAAGGATCGTCATCAACTTTTTGTAGAACCTGAAGGATGGAATACGGTTGAAGTTTATGTGAATGGGTTTTCAACTTCCCTTCCGGAAGATGTTCAATTTAAAGCTTTACGTTCGGTTGCCGGTTTTGAGAATGTGAAATTTTTTAGACCTGGTTACGCTATAGAATATGATTATTTCCCACCAACGCAATTAAAGCATACTTTAGAAACAAAATTGGTTGAAGGATTATATTTTGCCGGACAAATCAATGGAACTACGGGTTACGAAGAAGCCGCTTGCCAAGGATTAATGGCCGGTATAAATGCTGCGTTAAAAGTTCAGGAAAAGGAAGAGTTTATCATTAAAAGAAACGAAGCTTATATCGGCGTTCTTATAGATGACCTTATTACCAAGGGTACAGAAGAGCCGTATAGAATGTTTACTTCCCGTGCTGAATATAGAACTTTACTACGGCAGGATAATGCCGATTTTAGATTAACCGAACGTTCTTATAAAATAGGTTTAGCTACCAAAGAGCGGATGCGAAAAATGGAAGAAAAGAAAGAAAAGTCTTCTAATTTTGTAGAATTTCTTCGGAATAAAAGTGTTTCCCACGATGATTCAAATCCTATTTTGGAAGCGAATAATTCTGCTTTAATGACACAAAGCGATAAGATTTTTAAGATATTTTCGCGACCTAATATTACGATGAAAGATGTTCGAAAATTCCCGGGCGTAGAAGAGTATATCCAAGAAAATTATTTGAATAAGGAGATTCTGGAGCAGACAGAAATCCAGGTGAAATATTCAGGTTATATAGAAAAGGAAAAGAACAATGCCGATAAGTTGAACAGGCTGGAAGATGTGAAAATTCCGAATGATTTTGACTATTCTAAAATCAAATCGATGTCTTTTGAAGCGCGTGAAAAATTGAATAAAATTCAGCCAACTTCAATTTCCCAGGCTTCAAGAATTAGTGGTGTTAGTCCGAATGATATTTCGGTTTTGCTTGTTTATATGGGAAGATAATTTTAATAGTTCCACGTGGAACAAATAGTTTTAATGAGGTTTTCTAATACAATTTTTTAAGCATCAGATTGAATTTAAGCAAAAGAAAGATACAGTTATTAGTGTTTTTTAAGACTGGATTAGACAGTAAAATGCTTCTAATCTTTTTTACTTTTTGGTTCCTTCAATCTTGTATTATTACAACTCATTCGGTAAAGGAAATTAAAACTTCAGAAATAGATCATCCCGAAGATAATTCGGAGTATACTTCCTTTAAATTTAGCAGTTCGGCTAGAGCCGAAAAAACAAAAGATTGGTTTCGGAATTATTTTGGCCTGGATCGGAACGATGACCTGGTAAACTTTAAATCGAATTTTTTAGAAAATTCAAACCACGAATTTATAATTACAATTTCTGATTATTCTGACCGGGAAAGATATATGGATCTTACGGGACTTTTAACCGGGGGAGGAATTGAGACTAGAGAACGAAGTATTAAGTTTTTTGTAGGTATTACCATAACTGATAAATCTGGAGTAGATCATTTAGCTGAAAATTCGATTTTTCAAAAACCTATACTTGAAGAATTAACTGAAATGCGTAGAGAATTTAAAAGCTTTACCGTGAATAATCCCGATCAAAAATTCTTTTATGGCAGATAAAGATTTTCATTTAAAATGTAAAGATCATTTAGTTTCCGGAGAGGAATTTCGATTACAACTACGAAGCGATTTTGAGATTTTGGAAACACTTCCCAAACCGGAAAATCTTTCGGCTTATTATGAAAGTGAAGATTATATTTCACATACCGATTCTAAAAAATCTTTTACCGATAAACTTTATCGTGGTGTAAAAAATTATATGCTTTCAGAAAAGCTAAAATGGATTTCTAAAGTTTCAGAAGGAAATATAATTTTAGATATCGGAGCTGGAACCGGGGATTTTTTAACGGCTGCAAAAAAGAAGAATTTTCATGTTGCGGGAATTGAACCAAACCAACATGCTCGAAAATTAGCTTTTCAAAAAGGCATAGAATTACAACAGGAATTAGCTTACTTTGAAGATAATTCTTTTGATGTAATTACTATGTGGCACGTTTTAGAACATGTTCCAGATTTGGAATTTCAGCTTAAAGAATTGCACCGATTGTTAAAACCGAATGGAATAGCGGTAATCGCTGTTCCGAATTTTAAAAGTTTTGATGCGGAGTATTACAAAGAATTTTGGGCGGCTTACGATGTGCCAAGACACCTTTGGCATTTTTCCCAAAATGGAATTTCTGAATTATTCGAAAAATATAATTTCAAAAAGCTTCAAGCCAAACCCCTTGTTTTCGATTCGTTTTATGTGAGCTTGCTTTCAGAAAAAAACAAAACCGGAAAATCAAATTTCCTTAAAGCTTTCAATTTGGGTTTAAAGTCTAATTTAAGAGCGCAAAGTACTTCAGAGTATTCTTCCCTTGCATATTTCTTCCAAAAAAGCTAAAATTCGCATTTTAAGCTTCTTTAAAGGCGCTTCGTCTCCGAAATGAATATCCTAGTGGTTTCAAAAGAGAAAATTCATTAAAATCAGTCTAATTAATTCATTTTTCATTAGTAAAACTTATGATTTGGTTTCTTGATATAAGAAATTGCTATACAGGCTTATTATTCAATTTTTGATTTACGTTGAAAATTTAACTTTCATACATTTGCTCCAAACAAATTTATAATAATGATGAAAAAACTTTTAATGATTTTGGTAGTAGCTGTTTTACTTACTTCGTGTAACGAGGAAAAAACAGCTTATGTAGATACCACAAAACTTATTCAGGAGTACAAAGAAATGGAAGATGTGGAAGCTGACTTTACTACAAAATCAGATTCTGTAAAGAGGCAATTAGATTCTATTGCCAGAACATTCCAACAAGAAGTACAGGCTTACCAGGAAGAAATGAATTCTATGTCCCAGGCACAACGCCAGGAAAAGGAACAGGAATTAATGCAAAAGCAACAAAGAATTCAGCAGCAACAACAAATGCAGGGTAATCAACTTAGAGAACAAAGCGATGCTGTTATAGACTCTATTGTAGATAAAGTAAAAGATTATGTTGCAGAGTATGGTGAGGAGAATGGATACACCTATATTTTCGGATCTAACGAGTCTGCGAATATTATGTATGCAAAAGACGGAAAAGATCTTACCCAGGAAATCCTTGATAATTTAAATGAAAAATATAATCAGAACTAGTTAAGTTCTGAGTTTCTTAAGAAGAACTGTCTCAAAATAAATTTCAACGTCATTACGAACGAAGTGAAGTAATCTCTAAATGGATTACTACTAATTGCAGATTGCTTCGTTCCTCGCAATGACTGAAGTTATTATTTTTGAGACAGTTTTTTTATTTTAAGACATCAGGAAAACTCCAAAAATCACCACGATAAAATACCCGGTTAAAGTAAAAGCTCCGGCATAATCTTTCGCGATTCTTTGCCCAAATAATAACATTAGTAGTGTGATAGCAGCCAGGATGCAAGCGGAAAGGGCTATTGAGGAGTCATTGTAGGCAATAAGCCAGATAATACCCAAAATAGTTGCTATTCCTGTTATTATTTCAAGAATCATAATAATTCCCACCATTATCGGGACCTGCCCCGCCAGAAAAGTGCCCGAAAAATGATCTTTCAGCCAGCCTGTATTTCCTTCCCAATCGGCAGCTTTATCTATTCCGGATTGCATAAAAGTGATAAGGATAAAAATCAGGATAAGGATTTCGGTAATGTTTGCGTAAAGGTTTTCCATACTTTTAAGCGGCTTTTTTATGTAAATATCGGGTTAGTCTAATAGAAAGATCGGTAAGAATAATTTTTGCGTTTCCGTTTCTTTCAATATGATAAATTGCTTCTTCAAGGGCGTCAATAATATCTTTAATATTATTTCCATGAACAAAGGGCGCAAATTTTTCCAGTTTAAATCCCGGTGTGGCCGGTTCAAGATACACCAGTTTTTCAGCTTTATAATTCAGCATTAATGCCTGTCTAAAAAAGTCTATACAATACAGTAAAAAACTCTTTTGAGATTCCCGGCCCATTCCGGCAATTTCTTCACTCCAGGAAATAAGTTCAAGAACCGTAGCTCGATTTCCCTTCGCTTTAAATGCAGTACGAACCCAGTTGATAAACCAGGTTTCAAATTGTTGATCTCCGCTATCTTTTTGTAATAAATGCAGCGCGCGGGTATAACTTCCATTTGCCTGGTGGGCAATTTTTAATGCATCCGGTTTGCTGCAATTTTCATTTTTTTCTAAAAAAGCGGCAATTTCACCTTCCGGTAAGGGAGGGAATTGAAGCCTTTGGCAACGCGAGCGTATAGTTTGTATAATTTGCTCTTCATCTTCAGTAATAAGAAGGAAAAGCGTATTGTTTGGTGGTTCTTCTATTAATTTTAGCAGTTTATTGGCGGCCGCGGTATTCATCTTTTCGGCCATCCAAATAATCATAATTTTAAAACCACCTTCATAGGCTTTTAAGGAAAGTGATTTTACCACTTCCTGTGCTTCATCTACCCCAATCTGGCCCTGCTTGTTTTCAATTCCCAGTTTTTGGTACCATTCAAATAAACTTCCGTAGGGATTGGTTTTTATAAATTCCCGCCATTCTTCTAAAAAGTGAGAAGAAACAGGATGTTTTTTAATTTTTTGGTTTGCGGCTACCGGAAAAGCAAAGTGAAGGTCTGGATGGGCAAGTTTTTTAAACCGCGTATTGCAACTTTCGTTCCCGGCTAAATTTTCCCCCTCTTTATTTTTACAAAGCACATACTGCGCATAAGCGATGGCAAGCGGCAAAGTGCCGCTACCACTCTTTCCTACAAACAACTGGGCGTGTGGCACCCGACCGTTATCTGCGGTGGTGGCAAGATGTTTCTTTAAATGCTCTAAACCTATTATTTCTTCAAAAAGCATAAGCAAATATAAAATTTATATACACTTTAATGTCTTCGGAAAAATTTATATTTGTAAATAGCGTATGCTTAATAAAAGCCGATTGGGCTTAATCTTAACCAACTAAACCAAATTTTGGGTTTTAAAAAAGAAATGAAAAATGAAGACTTTAAACGATTTTAATTTTAAGGACAAACAGGCACTAATAAGAGTAGATTTTAATGTCCCCTTAAATAAAGAAGGTCAGGTAACTGATGCTAATAGAATTGAAGCTGCCAAACCAACTATCACAAAGATTTTGGAAGATGGTGGGAGCGTAGTTCTAATGTCACATCTGGGAAGACCTGATGGAAAGGAAGAAAAATACTCTTTAAAAAATATAGTTAGCAAAGTAGCAGAGGTTATTGGGGTGGAACCAAAATTTGTGAACGATTGTGTTGGGGAAGAGGTGAAAACAGCTGCCGATAATTTAAATCCCGGTGAAATCTTGTTACTGGAAAACCTTAGATTTCATAAGGAAGAAAAAGCCGGTGACGAAGGTTTTGCAAAACAACTGGCAGAACTTGGAGATATTTATGTAAACGATGCTTTTGGTACAGCCCACCGTGCACACGCTTCTACTACCATAGTTGCTAAATATTTTGACGATAAATGTTTTGGATATTTATTAGAAAAAGAGATCAAAAACCTGGATAAAGTACTTCACAGTAAAGAAAAGCCGGTAACCGCTGTTTTAGGTGGTGCTAAAGTTTCTTCTAAAATCACGGTAATTGAAAATATCCTTGATAAAGTTGATCATTTGATTATTGGTGGCGGAATGGCTTATACCTTCATTCTTGCCAAAGGCGGAAAAATAGGAAACTCATTGGTAGAAGAAGATAAACAGGAACTAGCTTTGGAAATACTTAAAAAGGCTAAAGCTAAAAACGTAGAAGTTCACCTCCCGGTAGATTCAGTAATTGCCGATAGTTTTTCTGAACAAGCTGCTACCGATACTACTAAAATTAACGAAATTCCTGATGGCTGGATGGGCCTTGATGCAGGCCCGGAAAGCATTAAGAACTTTGATGCTGTAATCCAAAAATCTAAAATTATCCTTTGGAATGGTCCACTTGGAGTTTTTGAAATGGATAAATTTTCAAAAGGAACTATCGCCTTAGGAAATTCTATTGCTGAAGCAACGAAAAATGGAGCCTTTTCTTTAGTAGGCGGTGGAGATTCTGTGGCTGCGGTTAAGAAATTCGGTTTTGAAAATAAAGTAAGTTACGTATCTACAGGTGGCGGTGCCATGCTAGAAATGTTAGAAGGAAAATCCCTGCCCGGTATTGAGGCGATTGGGAAATAAGACGTACTAAAATTGATGATTCTACGTTCTTTTTAAAATCTTGAATATTATGGGTAAGAATATAATTTTATCTCTTGTATTCCTTATTGGAATTAGCCTTCAGGCACAGGAAGAAACGAAGGGGAAGCAGGTAGAAAAGGCTAATTTTAGGGTGCAAATCTTCCAAAAGGTAGATAGCAGTGAAATTATTCTTGCTCATCCAGATCCAGAATTTAAAGATAAGTTACCAATTTCGGCTGTGATCAGGGATTCTTCGGCGGTATCGCTGGAAGACCTTCCCCGCGCGGCCGAAATTGATTCTGTTTGGAAAGCACAGCTTACTAACTCAGATCTTTTTGATACGATGTATAAAAGCATCAGGGAACAGGATTATGAAGACGAGGTCTATAAAGAACTTCCCACCGACACTTTAAAGGCCAGACTGGCTAAATTAAATGCGCGTACTCCTTTTAACGTGGAATACCATCCAGTACTGGAAAGTGTAATAAACTCCTATTTAAAACGTAATAAGAAGTCCATGGAGCGTCTTATGGCGTTAAGTGAGTACTATTTCCCAATGTTTGAGCAACAGCTTGATCGTTATGATATTCCTCTGGAAATAAAATATCTGGCTATTGTTGAATCTGCTTTAAACCCAAGGGCGAAATCCTGGGTTGGTGCTACCGGGCTTTGGCAGTTTATGTACAGAACAGGAAAAGCACACGGACTTGACGTGAGCAGTTATGTTGATGAAAGGATGGATCCGCAAATGTCTACTGAAGCTGCCGCACAATATCTTGCAAATTTATACCGTTCGTTTGGCGATTGGGACTTAGCCTTAGCTTCATATAACTCAGGACCCGGTAATGTTTCTAAAGCCATTCGCCGCAGTGGAGGTTCTAATAATTACTGGGAATTAAGAAGATTTTTACCAAGGGAAACCGCAGGTTATGTTCCTGCATTTCTGGCAACCCTCTATCTTTTTGAATATGCCGATGAACACAATTTCCAGCCACAAGGACCTGAAATTGCTTTTTTTGAGACCGATACCATTAAAGCAAAAAAATTGATCACTTTCGATCAAATTTCTAAAGTAACGGGTGTAGAAAAAGAGATGCTTCAGTTTTTGAATCCGAGTTACAAACTTGATGTTATTCCTTTTGTAGAAGATGAAGATTATATGATTAGGCTTCCTACTACCGTTAGTGGTGCATTTGTTAGTAACGAAGCTGCTATCTACAATTTTGCTGAAGAGGACATTCAGAATAAAGAAAAAGCTTTTCCTGAATTTGTAAAAGCAGAAGATAAATTAAGATATCGCGTGAGGAGCGGTGATTATTTAGGTAGGATTGCCGAACGTTATGGGGTAGGAGTGAGTAGTATTAAACAATGGAACAATCTCAGAGGTAATAATTTAAGAATAGGCCAGTACCTTACTATTTATCCGCGAAAACCAGGAGTAACAACTCAAAATGCTGCCGCAGATAATAGCCAAAATAACGGCGAAAAAACCTATATAGTGAAGAAAGGAGATTCACTATGGAGTATTTCCCGAAAGTTTCCGGGAGTTACGGTACAGAATTTGAGGGCTTGGAATGATATGGGTACAAATAGCCTAAAACCCGGTATGGAACTTAAACTTTCCAAGGGTTAATCATTTCAAACCAAACTAATAAAAATGAAAAAAACATTATTCCTTCTATTCAGTTTAGTTTTTCTCGTCTCTTGTAACGAAAATGGCGATAAAGCAGAAGCACGCATCCTTTCAGACTCTTCAGGAAATATTAATCAAATTACCGTGATCATTGAAAACGATTTGTGGAAAGGCCCCGTGGGTGAGTCTATAAGAGATAATTTTGCAGCAACGGTAGAAGGATTGCCGCAAGAAGAACCTATATTTTCTCTAAGCCAGATTCCGCCTGAAACCTTTAGCGGATTTGTTCGTAAAAACCGTTCTTTCATCTCTGTTCAGGAAGGAAAAGAAGCAGAAGCCAGGATTATTAAAGACCTTTATGCCAGGCCTCAAACCGGTGTAATAATTTCCGGGGAAAGCGAAGAGGAGCTTATTCATATAATCAATGAAAGTTCAGAAAAATTAGTTTCTGCATTCAAGGAAACCGAAATGAAGGAGAAACAACGTCGAATGGGAAAATCGCTTAAGAAAGATGATAAGCTTGAAGAAAAATTCGGTTTATCACTTAAATTTCCTTCAGCTTATAGATATGCTTTAGAAGATGAAAATTTTGTGTGGATAAGAAAGGAAATTCCAAAAGGGAATATGGAAATTCTTATTTACGAGATACCTATCAACCAGATTGAAGCCGATACCAATACTATTGGAAATATAATTAAAATGCGCGATTCAATTGGAAAAGCTCATATCCCCGGGCCAACTGAAGGAACTCATATGATTACCGAAGAAGCCTATGCTCCTTACCTTTTTGAAACAGAAATTGATGGGAAATTTGCGTACGAAACCCGTGGAACATGGGAAGTAAAAGGCGCTTTTATGGCTGGTCCGTTTTTAAATTATGCAATTAAAGATGAAGCCAATAAACGCTTTTTAGTAGTAGAAGGTTTTGTATTCTCTCCTTCCAGAGGAAAAAGGGACAATATGTTTGAAATAGACGCTATCCTGCAATCGGCGGATATTAAATAGAATACACAAGTATCCAATAGCAAATAAAAAAGCCCAAACGTTTAAGTTCGGGCTTTTTTTATCAGGTAGTTATTTGTCTATTTCTTCTCTTCAGAAAATTTCTTATCATCAGAAGGAACTGTCTTTTCTCCATCGTCATCCTTTGAAGCGTCTTTAAATTCTTTAATTCCACTACCTAAACCTCTCATCAATTCAGGAATTTTTCGACCTCCAAATAATAGCAATATTACCACAACAATTAATATAATTTGTGGGGCACCAATGGCTAATGGTAAAATGAATGCATTCATAACGTATGATTTTAATATTACAAACTTAACAAGAATTAAGCAATTACAACGTTAATATAGCTTAAATTTAAGTTATACTTGAGCTCGATTTAGATTCTTATAACACGTTATTGCTGAAAAACCTTGTTTTCCCTGGGTGAAAATTCGATCCGGAACTAAGTTTGAAAACTTCATTATTCAAGCTGAAATTTTAAATTATCTTTGTAAGCGGAATATGGCTGAAAATAAAAAAGACCGAAAAAAAATCACCAAAAAGTTACTTCATAAATACCGTATGGTAGTTCTAAATGAAGATACTTTTGAGGAAAAACTTTCTTTTAAACTAACCCGGCTCAATGTTTTTATCACTATCACACTAAGTGCTATAATTTTAATTGCCGCCACAACTTTTATAATTGCTTTTACTCCGCTTAAAGAGTATATTCCGGGATATTCTTCTGCCCAGTTAAAGCAACAGGCTTCTCAATTAGCTTATAAATCAGATTCCCTGCAGCAGGTTTTAAAGATGAATAATCAATATTTAAGTTCCATTAAAGATGTGCTTACCGGGAAAGCAGATACATCAAGTCTTAATCGTGATTCTTTAATAGAAAATCCAATTATGGGGCAGGAAGTTGAAGCTATAGAACCTTCCCGCGCCGATTCCCTGCTTAGGGAAGAAGTAGCCCAGGAAGACAAATACAATGTTTTACCATCGGCTACAGATAATATAGACTTTTCGCTGTTTCCTCCAGTAAAAGGATCAATTTCGGAGGGTTATGATGCTAAAGAAAAACATTATGCTGTAGATATAGTGGTCGCTAAAAATACTCCGGTAAAATCGGTTGCCGATGGCCGGGTGATTTTTTCAGAATGGACTACAGAAACTGGTTATGTGATTATCATTAAGCACGAATATGGGTTGTTATCGGTTTACAAGCACAATGCTTCCTTATCTAAAGAACAGGGCGAGAACGTAAGACGGGGAGAGGTTATTGCCACGGCAGGTTCTACAGGAGAGTACACAACTGGCCCGCATTTGCATTTTGAACTTTGGAATGAAGCCGTGCCCGTAGACCCTACAGATTATATTGATTTTGATTAATAAATCACGACCTTTGCAGCGCTAAAGCTATTGCAAGTAAAGAATGCCATTTTAATTTCAAAAAAACCTATGTCTTTAAAGTCTTTTGGAGCAAAGATTTTTGCCAAAAATATCCGTAAAAAAATAGATAAATGGGCCTCACAACCTGAAGCCACACAGCAAAAGGTGTTCAAAGAGCTCATTGAGAAAGCCAAAGACACAAAGTTTGGGCAGGATCACGATTTTAAGAATATTAAATCTTATGCCGATTTCACCAAAAATGTACCGGTTCGCGATTATGAAGAATTGCGGTTTTATGTAGATAAAATGGTTGCCGGCGAACCTGATGTTTTGTGGCCGGGTAAACCTTTATACTATGCAAAGACTTCTGGAACTACCAGTGGGGCCAAATATATCCCGCTTACCAAAGATTCTATGCCTTCGCATATCAACGCGGCCAGGAACGCGATTCTCTGCTACATCGCTGAAACCGGAAATGCTAAATTTGTTGATGGAAAAATGATCTTCCTGCAGGGAAGCCCCGAAATGGAAGAGAAGAATGGGGTGAAACTCGGTCGCTTATCCGGGATCGTGGCCCATTATGTACCTTCTTATCTTCAAAAAAACAGAATGCCTAGCTGGGAAACCAATTGTATTGAAGATTGGGAAACCAAAGTTGAGGCAATAGTTGAAGAAACCCGGAATGAGGATATGAGCGTAATTAGCGGTATTCCATCCTGGGTACAGATGTATTTTGAAAGGCTTCAGCAAAAAACCGGTAAGAAAGTAGGGGAGCTTTTTCCTAACTTCGATTTGTTTATTTACGGTGGTGTAAATTATGAACCTTACCGTGCTAAATTTGAAAACCTAATTGGTAGAAAAGTAGATAGTATTGAACTTTATCCTGCCTCAGAGGGATTTTTCGCTTTTGAGGATAAACAATCAGAAAAAGGAATGTTACTACAGCTCGATTCAGGAATGTTCTACGAGTTTATAAAAGCTGATGAATTTTTTGATGAAAATCCAATAAGGCTTAGTATTGGCGATGTTGAAACCGACGTAAATTATGTGATGTTGGTTTCTTCAAATGCAGGTCTTTGGGCATATAATATTGGCGATACTGTTCAGTTCACCAGCACAAAGCCTTATCGGGTTATGGTTTCAGGAAGAATAACGCACTTTATTTCGGCATTTGGTGAGCACGTTATCGCCAAAGAAGTAGAAGAAGCTATGCAAGAGGCAACTTCGGCTACAAATGCACGTATAAGCGAGTTTACCGTAGCACCGCAAATCACTCCTGAAAATGAAGAATTACCCTATCACCAATGGTTTATAGAGTTTGAAAAAGAGCCTGAAGATCTAAAGGAGTTCAACAAGATCCTTGATAAAAGTCTTCAGGAGCAAAATTCTTACTATTTTGATCTTATTGAAGGAAAAATTCTTCAACCTTTAAAAATTTCAAGAGTTCCGGAAAATGGTTTTCAGCAGTACATGAAATCTATTGGAAAACTGGGTGGGCAAAACAAACTGCCGCGTTTAGCCAACGACCGAAAGATCGCTGAAGTCCTGGAAAAAATTATAAAAGCATAATCAAAAATGATAAACTTAAAATTACTCGGTCGTACCCGTGCCCAGGAAAGTACCCACGCTATAGAACGCATGTACATTACCATGCGCCATCTTTTTAACCGTGGATTTTATAAACCAATGGGAATTTCTGGCGAGACACTTCGGGAGGCTTTGCTAATTTTACGCCCTGAGATCTACGGTTCTATTGGCGATGATAAAGCGGAATTAAACGGTTTACTTTATGTAGTAGATCGTCTCCCCAGAGGTATTGAAGAATGCAGGTTTATTAATCTTACTAGCGATGAGGGCTACGGAAATTCGCATTTTAAACCTATCGTTCCGCCAAAACGTCGTCGTAACTGTTATAGAATAGACGATGAGCAAATGAATATTGAAATCACTCGCGGTCGCTCAGAGATCTACGATATCCTTACCCACCTTACTTTTTTGTTCGTAGAATCGCATAAAATAATGCGGCGGGTAATTATAGATGAGGAAGGCAGTGTTACCCGTGATTGGCAGAAGCTGGAAAAAGCCGTTTTACAGGAAGAACCTTTAGATCAGGCACAACGGGAAATTGCCTTAACTCATACCGCGAATATTCTAGGCCGAACTTTCTATGAGGTCCAGGAGATATATCCAAAATTTTCATTATCCGAGAATCCAGATCGTTTTCTACATATAATTTACTGGTTGGCAAAACTAGCCATGGCAGAAACGGTAGAGAACAACAAAAGAATTATCACTTTTAGCCCTGTATTGCGCGAACGTTTGGGGCACCATATTCACGGCGAAATTTGGGCAGATAATATTAAACAGCATCTTATAAAAGAGAATTTAATGCACCGCCCCTTGCACATTATTAGTGCAAATATGCATAGTGTAATGAACACGCTTTATACCCCTTCTGCCTTAAAAGCCGAGCTTAAAAAGAAAAAGCCACTGGAAATTTATGAGTCCCTTAGTAACAGTGATAACGGGGTATTACGAGGTAAAGTGATGAAAATCGGGCTTGATAACGGAATGACTTTCCTGGAAGATAACAGCGGTACCAATATTGATGTTCAAATTTTTGATACTTCCAAATTGAATGGTAAATACGGTAGCTGGGATATTAAAACTGAAGAAAAAGCACCAGTAATTATTGTGATGGACTATGCTTTTGGAGAGCAGGCTTACGAGACCATGGATGAGTTGCTTAAACCTTACAATTTTGAAGGTAATGAGATTAAGATGAATGTTGAATCTATCTCAATTATGGGAAAAGCAGGTATCCTGGAAGGTGGGAAAGGCGATATTATGATTCCTTCTGCCCATTTATTTGAAGGAACTGCAGATAATTATCCCTTTAAAAATGAACTTAGCCGGAAAGATCTTGAAGGTAGCGGAATCGACATTGTTGACGGCGCAATGATCACCGTTTTGGGGACTTCCCTTCAAAACCGGGATATCCTTAAATTTTTCCACGATTCTACCTGGAATGTTGGCGGGCTCGAAATGGAAGGCGCGCATTATCAAAAAGCTATTCAGGCGGCTTCAAAACTAAGAGGCAGTATAAATAGTAAAGTTAAAGTGAGGTACGCTTATTACGCTTCAGATAACCCGTTGGAAACCGGGAGTACGTTGGCTTCGGGAGGCCTTGGGACTACCGGGGTAAAACCCACCTATATGATTACCGAAAAAATCCTGGAACAAATTTTTAAATCTTAGTTTATGCATGTTGAAGAATCACCTTTAAAAGACTGTTTTATTATAAAACCGGATGTTTTTAGGGATAAACGCGGTCTTTTCCTGGAGAGCTATCACAAAAAGAAATTTGTAGAATTAACAGGGATAGAAAAAGAATTTGTTCAGGATAACCAGTCTATTTCCAAACGTGGCGTTTTACGAGGAATACACTTCCAAACCGGCGAATTTGGACAAACTAAGCTGGTACGCGCTATTTATGGGAAAGTACTGGATGTAGTGGTAGATTTAAGACCGGAGTCATCCACGTTTAAGCAGAGTTTTAAAATTATACTGGACGATGAGAATTTATACCAACTCTATATTCCCAAAGGTTTTGGCCACGGATTTGTGACCCTTTCAGAAACTTCAGTTTTTGCTTATAAATGCGATGAATATTACTACCCGGGTTATGAAGCTGGTATCATTTACAACGATCAGGATCTAGCGATAGACTGGGAGTTCCCGGAGGAGGAAATGATAATTTCAGACAAAGATTTAAAACAACCCTGTTTTAAAGAGGTTTTTCAATGAAAAATATTCTCGTTACCGGAGCCAATGGACAATTAGGTGCTTGTTTTAAAAAGATTTCAGGGAATTATCCTGATTTCAATTTTGTATTTAAATCTTCTTCGGAAGCTGATATTACTGAGAAATCGAATTTGAAAAAACTTTTTTCCGGTATGAAATTCGAATGGGTAATTAACTGCGCGGCCTACACTAATGTTGAAAAAGCCGAGTCTGAAAAAGACAAAGCTTATAGAATTAATGCTGAAGGCGCTAAAAATCTCGCTGAGGTTTGTAATGAATTCGGTGCAATTTTAATTCATTTTTCAACCGATTATGTTTTTGACGGGAAGTCTGAAAAACCTTATCAAGAAATTGATACCACTAACCCTATAAACGTTTATGGAGCTTCTAAATTTAAAGGAGAACAATTTATCTCAGAGGTTTTAAAAGAGCATTTTATTTTTAGGACTTCGTGGTTGTATTCAGAATTCGGGCATAATTTTTACAAAACCATACTTAGAAAAATTGACGAGCAAGCCGAACTAAACATTACCACTTCCCAAACCGGAACGCCAACTAACGCTAACGATCTCGCTGAATTTGTGCTGGAAATAATAGTTTCAGAAAACAAAGATTTTGGTTTGTACCATTTCAGCAATCTTGGCGAAGCAACCTGGTATGAATTTGCAAAGACTATTTTAGAATTCACAGGAAATTCAGAAGAAATTCGATTAAACGAAAGCAACGATTTTAAAACCATCGCCGCAAGACCGGCATACAGTGTGTTGAATAAAACTAAACTTCAGCAAAGGTTTGCAAAACCGGTTTTAGATTGGAAAGAGAGCCTCAAAATACTGATAAATGCTTAATTCAGAAAGAATTTCATTAAATTCAAACCAAACTTAAATACATGGCAAAGAAAATACTCATTACCGGTGCGGCCGGCTTTTTAGGCTCACATTTATGTGACCGGTTTATCAAGGAAGGCTACAAAGTAATTGGGATGGACAACCTGATTACCGGGGATGTGAAGAATATTGAGCATCTTTTTAAACTGGATGATTTTGAGTTTTTTCATCACGATATTACCAAATTTGTTCACGTTCCCGGGGAATTAGATTACATTCTACATTTCGCTTCTCCCGCCAGCCCAATAGATTATTTAAAGATCCCGATTCAAACTTTAAAAGTTGGTTCTGTAGGAACATTACATTGCCTTGGTTTGGCCAAAGAAAAGAACGCGAGAATTTTGATAGCCTCAACTTCTGAAGTTTATGGAGATCCGCTGGTTCATCCCCAAAACGAAGAATATTACGGTAATGTTAACACTATTGGTCCGCGTGGGGTTTATGACGAAGCCAAGCGTTTTCAGGAATCCATAACGATGGCCTATCATCGTTTTCACGGTTTGGAAACCAGGATTGCCAGGATTTTTAATACCTACGGGCCCAGAATGCGACTAAACGATGGCCGTGTAATTCCTGCCTTTATTGGGCAGGCTTTGCGTGGTGAAGATCTTACCATTTTTGGAGATGGTTTACAAACACGTTCGTTTTGTTATGTAGACGATCAGGTTGAGGGGATTTATCGCTTGCTATTGAGTGATTATTCCGATCCTGTGAATATTGGAAATCCAGATGAAATCACCATAAAAGATTTCGCTGAAGAAATCCTGAAACTTACCGGCACCAATCAAAAAGTGGTTTACAAAGAACTCCCGAAAGACGATCCGCTAAAAAGGCAGCCCGATATTAGCCGTGCAAAAGAAATTTTAGGTTGGGAACCTAAAGTATCCCGTAGCGAAGGGATGAAAATCACTTACGATTATTTTAAAAGCCTGAACCCGGAAGAACTTGAGAAAAGCGAGCATAAAGATTTTTCCAGCCATATAAGACGTTAAAAAGAGTTTATGAAAAATCCGTTGGTTTCAGTAATTATGCCCGCCTATAATGCGGAAAAATTTATTGAAGCCGCGGTGAATTCAGTCATCGCCCAAACCTATCCCACCTGGGAATTATTTATTATTGATGATGCTTCTTCAGACACTACTCTTTCTAAAGCTGAAAAACTTAAAATAAAAGATCCGCGAATTAAAATTCTCAGGAATAAAAAGAATTCCGGCGCGGGAATAAGCCGAAATAAAGGAATTAAAGCTGCTCAGGGCGATTTTATAGCATTTCTTGACGCAGATGACCAATGGAAGCCAAAGAAGCTGAAAATTCAGCTTGATGTAATGCAGGAACAGAATGCATCTGTTTGTTTTTCCTGCTATCAGCAAATGGAAGAAAACGGCAATTCACGAAACGAAATTATAGAAGCCCTCCCCATATTAACCTACCAAAAACTGTTAAAATCAAATTACCTCGGCAACCTTACCGGAATTTACAATGTTAAAAAATTAGGAAAAATCTACGCTCCAGAAATCAGGAAAAGACAGGACTGGGCGCTTTGGCTGGAAGCAGTTAAAAAAGGCGGCCCGGCGATTGGGATCCAAAGATGTTTAGCGAAATACCGGGTGAGAAAGGGTTCAATTTCAGGAAATAAGTTGGAGATGCTGAAATATAATTTCAATATCTACCGCAAAGTTTTAGGTTTTAACTTCCTAAAAAGCAGTGGATATATGGTGGTTTTTCTTAAGGAACATTTTTTTGTAAAGAGAAAACAGATAAAGCGAATTTAAAGCTTTTCTGAAACCCGTTTCAGAATTCTTTTCCAGGAACCCTAAAGCTCCTCCCCTTATTTTCATGGGAAGCCCGCCTGAATGACTACGTCCGGCAGGGTGGCCGAAAGGCCGGAGGGGTTACAAATCTGAAGTAAACTGTTTTAACTTTCCGCTTTTACTTCTTATAAGCTTGTCTTTTCTTTCAAATGTGACTTTCAGGTTTTTACCTACGTATGTTTCAATGGCCTGCAATATTTTTTGTTTCTGGTTTTTAGAAAAATCGGTTTTACTTACATATTCAATTTTAAAAGAATCTGGAGCCTTTTGATTGATCACAAATTCCTTGATACTTCCGGTATCCTCAATAATACTTTTGGTAACGTAATAGAAGGTAAGTCCCGGTACCACTTTTCCATCGGGAAGTTTGGCGATATCGTTGGTACGTCCAATCAATTTCTCAAGAATTGGTTTTTTAACAGTGCTTTTTTCTGAAAATATCCCGCTATCTCCAATGTCATAACGAATCATTGGGTGGGCTTTGTTAAAAAGTGAAGTTATCACGATGCGTCCTTCTGTTCCATTGGGTACGGGATTACTGTTTTCATCAAGGATTTCCACAAAGAGATCTTCAGCATTAACGATCCATTGATTTTCTTTATCTTCAAATGCGATGAGTCCAACCTCACTGGCACCATATTCATTCACCACAGGAACACCAAAAACCTTTTTCATAAGACTCTTATCATCCTCAAATAGTCTTTCAGAAGTGACTATACAAAGTTTGAGGCTGGGGCAAACTTCTTTTAAAATTAGTTTTTTATGGTCGAGGAATTTAGCGAAAAGAAGTACCGCGCTGGTATAACCGTTAATATAACTGAAGTTGGAATTTTGAAAACGGTTCAGGAACTTTTCCATTTTATGTTCGCTCAGGTTAAAAATGGGAAATCTTCTACGCAAGCTAATGCGGTCTTTAATGCGCTCCTGGATATTTCCGTAGAAATCCAGCGGAATACCATAAAACCGGGCTTGCAAAGATTTATTGAGGTCAATATCGTGCCATTGATATCGGTCTTGGAATCCTGCCCAACTCAAGGCATGTGCAAATTTGTCTTTGGCGAAAATAAAAGGCGTACCGCTACTGCCTGAAGTTTTACCAATATAAGCTGTAGATTTTGAAAAACCTTTACTCAGGCGGTTTTGAAGTTTCTGCTGTAAATCGGTTTTAGCCATAACCGGCACTTCGCCCCAGCTTGAAAATTGTTTTTTTTCGAAGAAATTTTTATAAAATTCATTATTATTTAAATGAAAATCAACGATTTCCTTGCGTTTTTTAAAGATATAATCGCTATAATCTGCCTCAGGGATTTCCTGTATTTCCTGTAATGTTTTTTGCGCCCGGTTTATGGGGAATTTTTTAAGCTGCAACGAGAGTGTAAACCAGTCCAAGGGCGAAAAAGCTTTTTTATCAGAAAAAATTGGTGCTTCAATTTACAAACAATTATTTTTGGTGCATAACTAAAATGACTTCAGGATGAAAATTTTAATTCTCGGCGCCGGCGGACGCGAACATACATTTGCTTACAAACTGGCTCAAAGCCCAAAATGTACTCAACTTTTTGTAGCTCCCGGTAACGCGGGAACCGCTGAAATTGCTGAAAATATCGAACTTAAAGTAACCGATTTTAAGGCGATTAAAGATTTTGTGCTGAACGAAGGAATTGAGATGCTGGTAGTTGGCCCTGAAGATCCATTGGTAGAGGGAATCGCCGATTTCTTTGCGAAAGATGAAGCGCTAAAACAGGTAAAAGTTATTGGCCCATCAAAACGCGGGGCTCTTTTGGAAGGAAGTAAAGAGCGCGCAAAGGAGTTTATGGCGATGCACAAAATTCCTACCGCAGCTTACGAGAGCTTTACCGAAAAAAGCCTGGAAGCCGGAAAAGAATTTCTGGAAACTTTAAATCCGCCGTATGTTTTAAAAGCCGATGGACTGGCAGCTGGGAAAGGTGTTTTAATTTTAAACGATCTTGAAGAAGCGAAACAGGAACTACAAAATATGCTGGCCGAAAAGAAATTTGGTGCCGCCAGCGCCAAAGTGGTGATCGAGGAATTTTTAGACGGAATTGAGCTAAGCGTTTTCGTACTTACAGATGGGAAAAATTATAAAATCCTGCCTACCGCTAAAGATTACAAGCGAATTGGTGAAGGCGACACCGGCTTAAATACCGGAGGGATGGGTGCGATTTCACCAGTTCCTTTTGCGGATGAAGAATTGATGCGAAAGATTGAGGAACGGATTGTAAAACCTACGGTTAAAGGCTTACAGGAAGAGGATATCGATTATAAGGGTTTTGTTTTTATTGGCCTGATAATGGTGAAAAATGAACCTTATGTGATAGAATATAATGTGCGAATGGGTGATCCGGAGACGGAAGTTGTGCTTCCGCGAATCAAATCAGATTTAGTAGATATTTTTGAAAAGGTTTCCGAAGGAAAATTAAATGAGACTACTATTGAAATTGATGAACGCGCAGCAACTACGGTAATGCTGGTATCTGGCGGTTATCCTGAAGCTTACGAAAAATCTAAAGAAATCACGGGATTTGATAAAGTAGAAGATTCCATCGTTTTTCACGCAGGAACCAAATTTGAGGGTGATAAAGTTGTAACCAGCGGTGGCCGGGTGATTGCTGTGACTTCTTTTGGAAAAGATTACAAAGAAGCACTAAAAAAATCTTATCAAAATGTAGAAAAACTACATTTTGATAAGATGTATTATAGAAAAGATCTTGGTTTTGATTTATCCTAAAAACGAATGTGCAGTAGGATCGCGATCTTCATCATCAAGTTCGTTGTAGTGCTTAAGTTGTTTCATCCAGAAAGCAAAGGCAGCTAAACCAACAAGGATAAATATAAAATTTAAGGCGTTTGCAGCCCACCAGGAGTCTAATTCCAAATCCCTTAGTAAATCAAATGGATAGAATAATATCTCTTCAAACAAGTAAGCGATACCTTCAAATATATCTTTTAACATTTTAATGAATTTAAGTTCAATTTATTTCAAAGCGATATTAAAATGCCTTTTAGGGCGTTCATTATCTAACTTTGGTATATTTAAGAGTACAAAAATATAAAAAACCACAATGCTAACAAGCTTTTTTAGCAAATCAAAACCGGTAAATGGTGTAGCGATCACCGTTTTTTTGATCATATTTTTTATTATCGCCAATTTTAAGGAGTGGTTTACAGATTTTAATCTGTTGTATTTCTTGGAAAAACTGGCAGTGTTATTTAGTCTTATCCTAAGTGTTTTCACCCTTAATTTCATCGCAAAAAAAAACGAACTTACCCAGCGCAGCGCATATAAGATTCTGTTTTTCGTAGTTTTTTCAGCTTCGTTTTTTACACTTTTAAGAAATCATCAGGTGATTTTCGCCAACTTGCTTGTGCTATTTGCTTTTAGAAGAATTATTAGTTTAAAAACAAAAAAAGTGATGCAAAAAAAGATTTTTGACGCTACCTTCTGGATTTGTATCGCTTCGCTTTTTTATTTCTGGTCTATTTTGTTTTTGATCGTGGTTTACGCAGGAATTTTATATTATTTACCCAAACCTAAAAACTGGTTAATACCACCAATCGCGGCTATAGCAGTTGCGGCCTTAACCCTCAGTTTCCATATTCTTTTCTACGATCAATTTTATACCTTTTCGCAATGGTTTGAGAGGAGTAATTTTGATTATTCAAATTATCAAAACCTCGAAATCCTTATTCCCCTTAGTATTATTTTAGCTTTAACGCTTTGGACATTGGTTCAATTTCTAACCGTAGCAAACAAAGCAAGCGTATCTATGAAACCCTCGCTGAACCTTGTATTGCTCAGCTTGATTACTGCAGTTGTAGTAGCGATTTTTGCTCCTACTAAAGATGGCAGCGAGCTTATTTTCTTCTTTGTACCGCTAAGTATTGTTACTTCCATTTATTTTGATCAAAGACAGGATAAAGTCTTTCGGGAAGTTTTGCTGGTATTGCTTATCTTAATGCCTTTGTATATTCCTTTTATTTTTTAAAATGAATTTACCGGCAATAGAGAACGAACTTAAAAAACGCTGCCAATATGAATATCGCTGGTTTCGCAAGCAAAATAATTACTGGGACAGGCTTTCTTCTTTTATTTATTCCACTTCAAGCTGGGATCATTTAAACGAACAAATAGCCTTAATTATCGCTACTGAAAAGTTAGATGAAAAGGAATTTTTTCAATATTGCTGCAATCGCTGGTATAACTTCTGGAGTGCGAAGGCGGTAGAACACATCTTTGCTGAAATGAAAGAAGTTATTCCGAATAAAAATCCCAAAGATCGGAAAATCGATTTTAATCTGTTCGGAAATGATTTCGATTTAAAAACAAGTGTTTTCCCGAAAGCTTTTAAACAGTCCCTTGATTTTGCTAAAAATAATCCTGAAAACTTGATTTCCTGGTTGTATAAAAATCAAAGTAAACAGAGCCGATTTCATCTTGAAAACCGATTATTCTTAATAGTTTATGCTGAAGATGGACAACACTGGAAACTAAAAGCCGAAATTTATTTTTTGAAGCAGGTGATTGAAAAATTTGTTGATACTTTTGAAAATTCACAACTAAAAGAATTCCAATTTCAGCAAGGGAAAACCACTTTGGCTGACGTGATCTGGGCAGTAAAATGAATAGTAAATAGAAGTTGGAAATTGAATAAAAAAATAGGGGAAAGCCAGTATTTTTTCCTTTTAGCTTCATTATTTGAAAGTGCCGATAAAGTGGCCAATACTGCATCAGTTATGCGGCATTTAAAAAAATTAAACTTACGGCACAGAAAGAATTAGAATTAAAACCGGCTCAATTTCAACTTTACCGCTCATCCTTACAAAGTTTTTCAAAAAGGCACAAATCAACTAATTAAAAAAATTGAAGGCGGTATTTTATATTTAAATCCGCCTTATAATGCACATTTTATACCATCGCAAAATATGATACCTTTGCACCACAGGGTAAAAACCGGGCTGCGGGATTATTATCGCTCCAATTTTGCAGGCGGGGAGAGGTTGAAAAATCGTATTAGGAATTGCTTGAAAATGCAAATTTCAGGAATTTTTCTTTCAGCTATAATATTGAGGGTTTGAAGCCTTCGGGAGAAATAAAAAATATGATGATCCGTTTTGGAAATTACGATCAGGAATCCAGAAATTATCGGCGTTTTAAAGCCGATAAAACCGAAACTATACGACCAATAGAACTACAAAATACCTACACATTTTAGAAAAAAGATAATTTATGTTTTCAGATAAAGCGAATAAGATTTTTCAGGAAGTTATAGAGAAATATCATGAAAAAGATACGGTAGAACAGCCTTTTACAAATCCTTACGACAGCGAAAATGAATTGATTGAACATTTGTTTTACAGGAAATGTTGGATAGACACGGTACAATGGCATTATGAAGATATTATACGCGATAAGCACATAGATCCCGTAGATGCTCTGGCGCTAAAACGCCAGATAGACGCCTCTAACCAGGACCGTACCGATACTGTTGAATATATTGATAGTTATTTTTTAGAGAAATTTAAGGACCTTGAGCCAAAAGAGGACGCCACAATTAATTCTGAAAGCCCGGCCTGGGCGATAGATAGACTTTCAATTTTAGCTTTAAAGATCTACCATATGCACGAAGAAGCCAACCGTGAAGATGCATCGCAGGAACACCAGATGAAATGTAAGGCCAAACTTGATGTATTACTGGAACAGCGGGTAGACCTCTCTACTGCGATAAATCAATTGCTGGAAGATATTGCTGCTGGGAACAAGTATATGAAGGTGTATAGGCAAATGAAAATGTATAATGACGACGAATTGAACCCGGTTCTAAGAAAAAAATAGCGCTTAATTTTTTTTAAATGAAGACACAGGCCTCTGTTAAGAAAAAAAAATCTCCCATTTCGGGGGTGTTTCCGCAGGCAGAGTGGGCTGCGCATATTTTGGTGATTCGCTTATCGGCTATGGGCGATGTTGCTATGACGGTTCCGGTGTTGCGGGTTTTAACCGCTACTTATCCTGATTTAAAAGTTACTGTTTTAACCCGTGGTTTCTTTGAACCAATGTTCAAAGGTATCCCGCGAGTTTCGGTTTACGAAGCCGATGTTAACGGAGTGCACAGTGGTGTTTTAGGTCTCAGCCGATTGGCAAAAGAATTGAGGGACATTGGCATTGACAAAGTAGCCGATCTTCACGATGTATTGCGTAGCAATGTGTTGAAATCGGTTTTTTATATGTTTGGAATTCCGGTGATGCAAATCGATAAAGGCCGAAGTGAAAAGAAAGCCCTCACACGAGAAGACAATAAGATTTTTAAACAATTAAAACCAACAGTACAGCGCTATGCCAATGTTTTTGATGGTTTAGGTTATCCTTTAGATCTTAATACACACCAGTTTCCGCCGAAGGAAAAAATTTCAGAAAAAATAAGAACCCTGGTAGGCACCGAACCTAAAAAGTGGCTGGGGATTGCGCCTTTTGCACAGCATAATTCCAAAGCATATCCTGCAGATTTAATGGAGGAAGTTTTAGAGAATTTAAGTGAAAACCCAAAAATTAAGGTTTTACTTTTTGGAGGTGGAAAAAAGGAAAAACAACAATTGGAAACCTGGGCAGCAAAATTTAGGAATACTACTAGTATTGCCGGAAAACTGACTTTAGCCGAAGAACTCGCGCTTATTTCCAACCTTGATGCAATGCTCTCTATGGATAGTGGGAACGGACATATGGCGGCCATGTATGGGATTCCCGTAATTAGTATTTGGGGCGTTACCCATCCTTATGCCGGTTTTAAACCTTTTAAGCAGCCGGAAAATAACAGCCTACTTCCCGACCTTAACCAATTTCCAAAAATACCGACCTCCATTTACGGCAACAAGTACCCTGAAGGCTATGAGAATGCTATTAGAAGTATTTCCCCCCAAACTGTCTTAAAGAAGATTGAAGAAATTCTTTTTTAAAGATTTGCATTTGTATATCCAGTTAATTTCTTGTTTAGAAAATGATAAAATTAAAGGTAGGAAGATGAAACTTAGTATCTTTCTTTAGATTAATCTAACCAGTTTTTATTATAAAAGATGCAGGAAATAATTGTATACGACCTTAACCAAACCTTGTATAAAAAATCTTCCAAGGATGAATTTTTTAAATTCATTTGTTATAAAAAAGGCTATAAGTTGCTGCACCTTTTTCAAATTGGCTGGCTGCATGTACTGGGAAAACTTCATATAACCAGCAAGACTTATTTTAAAGAAAATTTCTATGATTATTTGAATAAACTCCCGCCCGAAAAGGTGAAAAAGTACGCTAAGCAATTCTGGGATATTGAATTTCCTGAATTTTTTAGAGAAGAAATGGTAGCTGATATTCGAGAGAAAGATAAAGCCGGAATAAAAGTTTATATAGTAACCGGTGGATTCGAAGTTTACACAAAATACCTTGAAGAAATTTTACCTTTAAAAGTAATTGGCACTATCACAAAATATGAAAATCAAGATTATAAAATTATAGGAAAGACCTGTAATGATGAAGAAAAAGTAAAACGCCTCGACGCCGAAATGAATGGAGAATACAGGCTTCTTGAAGCTTATTCAGACGATGATGAGGAGATTCTTTATAAGGCCGAAAAAGGCTATTTGCTTGAAGACGGAGAGCTAAAATTGGTGCAAAATAAGGAGGGATAATTTTCCAGTAGTTAGATGTTATTTCAACATAAAAAAGCTGTCCTAATTTCGTCAAGCTGAATTTGTTTCAGCTTCTAAGTTAATTTGAACCTAGATTCTGAAATGATTCCGAAGCTTCGGGAGAATGACGATCTTAAAACTTTTCAAACACCTCTCTGCCTGAAACAAAAAACCTCACAGCCCCATTGTCATCGGAACTGTGAGGTTTAAAAAACTCAAAATTAAATATTTTATCCTTTTACTTCTTCTTCAGTTTTATTTGGTAAAACATCAAAGCCCATATTGTAAAGAGTAAAGCCAAAAATATCGGCATATTCTTCAATAATCATTTTTGTAGGTTTTCCAGCACCGTGGCCGGCTTTGGTCTCAATCCTTATTAAAGCTGGGTTTTCTCCGGCTTGCTTGTCCTGTAATTCGGCGGCGAATTTAAAAGAATGCGCAGGTACTACGCGATCGTCGTGATCCCCTGTTGTAACCAAAGTAGCAGGGTATTCGGTTCCTTCTTCCAGGTTATGAACCGGTGAATAATCAAGAAGGTTGTTAAACATTTCTTCACTATCTTCTGCAGTTCCGTAATCGTAAGCCCAACCAGCACCAGCGGTAAAAGTGTGGTAACGTAACATATCCATTACGCCCACGGCCGGCAAAGCCACTTTCATAAGATCTGGACGCTGCGTCATTGTTGCTCCAACTAAAAGTCCGCCGTTTGAAGCACCACGAATAGCCAGGTAATCGCTGGACGTATAATTTTCTTCAATTAAATATTCCGCAGCAGCGATAAAGTCGTCAAAAACATTTTGTTTCTTCAGTTTAATACCGGCATCGTGCCACTCTTTTCCATACTCACCACCACCTCTAAGGTTTGGAACGGCATAAATACCGCCCTGTTCCATCCAAATCGCGTTTGCTGTACTAAAAGAAGGCGTTAAACTAACATTGAATCCTCCGTAACCGTAAAGCATCGTTGGGTTCTTACCGTTAAGCTCAAGGCCTTTTTTGTGCGTAATGATCATTGGTATTTTTGTACCATCTTTTGAGGTATAAAAAACCTGTTTGCTTTCGTAATCGTCCGGATTGAATTTTATGTTTGGTTTGTTGTAAACTTCAGAAGTTCCTTCTTCAATATTGTATTTGTAGATAGTACCCGGAGTTACATAATTTGTAAAAGAATAATATAATTCTTCGTTCTCTTTTTTAGTACTAAATCCGCCGGCAGAACCAATTCCCGGAAGTTCAACTTCCCGCACCAATTCGCCATTATAATCATATTGTTTTACTTCAGAAACCGCGTCTACCATATATTCGGCAAAGAAATAACCGCCACCGGTAGAAGGGCTCAATACGTTTTCGGTTTCAGGAATAAAATCTTCCCAGTTTTCAGGAGAAGGGTTTGCAGCATCTACGGTCACAATCTTACGATTAGGCGCGTCCATATTAGTAACAATGAACAATTTGCTACCTTCATTTTCTAGCACCCCGGTATCAGTATCTTCATTATCTAAAATAGTTACCAGTTCAGGATTTTCTTTTGAAAGATCCATCATAAAAAGTTTTCCTCCTGAAGTTGAATTTCTGGCGGAAATAAATAAAAATCGATCATCTTCTGAAACGCTCCCGCCAACATATCGGTGTTTTTGATCTTCAGTATCTCCGAAAATAACTTTGTCTTCGCTTTGTGGAGTTCCCAGTTTATGGTAAAATAATCTATGCTGATCTGTTTTTGCTGAAAGCTCACTGCCTTCAGGCTTTTCATAACTGGAATAGTAGAAGCCATCGTTTCCTTTCCAGGAAATTCCGCTGAATTTTACATTTTGAAGGGTATCTTCAGCACGTTCTTTATTTTCAACGTCTATAATAATGATTTTTCTCCAATCGCTACCGCCTTCAGAAATGGCGTACGCAGCTTTATTACCGTCTTTAGAGAAGCTTAAACCGGCGAGGGAAGTGGTGCCATCTTCGCTGAATTTATTTGGATCCAGGAAAACTTCAGTTTCACCATCATCGCCCTTTTTTCTATATACCACATATTGGTTTTGTAAACCGTCGTTTTTGTAGAAATAGGTATAATCACCTTCTTGAAAAGGAGCGCCAATTTTTTCGTAATTCCATATTTCTGAAAGTCTTTCTTCAAGCTCCTTTTTGTAAGGAATGCTGTTTAAATAATCAAAAGTTACCTCGTTTTGGGCTTTTACCCAAGCTTCAGTTTCTTCGCTGCGGTCGTCTTCCAGCCAGCGGTAAGGGTCTTTAACTTTGGTTCCAAAATAATCGGTAACTGTATCTACTTTTTTAGTTTCAGGATAATTCAAACTGATTTCTTTTTCGGTTTTGGAATCGTTACAGGAGGCCAGGATGGCAAGTGCAAAAATTCCGGGGAGTGTTTTTTTCATATAATGTGATTTATTGCATAAAGTTAGTCATAAAAAATGCCTGTAAGTTACATTTTTACAGGCATTAGTTAATCGTTTATGCGTTTTCCAGCTTATACCAACTTATTTTTAATGAGGTATTCGGCAATTTGTACCGTGTTTGTGGCTGCACCTTTTCTAAGGTTATCGGCCACCACCCACATATTCAAAGTCTTTGGTTGGGAATAATCCCTGCGGATTCTTCCAACAAAAACATCGTCTTTTCCTTCGGCATAAATAGGCATTGGATAAGTATTGGTTTCAGGATTGTCCTGTACGGTTACTCCCGGAAACTGACTCAGGATTTTTCTAACTTCAGCTTCATCAAATTCATTTTCAAACTCAACGTTTACAGATTCTGAATGCCCGCCAACTACCGGAATTCTAATTGCAGTAGCACTAACCAAAACCGAATCGTCTCCCAGGATCTTCTTGGTTTCCATGGTAAGTTTCATTTCTTCTTTGGTGTAACCGTTGTCCTGAAATACATCACAATGCGGCAGTGCGTTTTTATGAATAGGGTAAGGATAAGCCATTTCGCCTTTCTCACCTTTATATTCATTTTCCAATTGCTCCACCGCTTTAACTCCGGTTCCGGTAATTGATTGGTAAGTAGAAACGATTACACGTTTAATTTTGAAAGCATCGTGCAGCGGTTTTAATGCCATTAATAGCTGAATAGTAGAACAGTTTGGGTTGGCGATGATCTTGTCTTCTTTGGTTAATTCTGAAGCATTTATTTCCGGAATTACCAGTTTTTTGGTTTCATCCATTCTCCAGGCCGAAGAGTTGTCTACTACGGTCGTTCCGTTTTCGGCAAATTTTGGAGCCCATTCTAAGGAAGTATCCCCACCGGCAGAAAATAAAGCGATATCTGGCTTAATATCTACCGCTTCCTGAAGCCCAATGACATTATAGTCTTTTCCTTGAAAATTGATCTTTTTTCCGACTGACCTTTCTGAAGCCACCGGATACAATTC
>JAGXIG010000019.1 GCA_024635815.1 Salegentibacter sp. | reverse complement strand
TTCTTAATATGATAATTACTCATAACTTAAATAAATATGTTGATGGTTCTATGGGTTAATTTTGAAAAGAATAAAATATCTTTCCTGCAATTTATAAAAACCTATGGAAACCAAACACCCATATCCCGTTAATATTGGGGTTTTTCAAGTTTTGCGAGAAGTTTAATAGAATAGAAATTTTGGCACAAAAATTAGAAACAAACTCAGTAAAAAGCTTGTTTGAATTTAAATTTCAAAATAAACCGGTATAAAAAATGGTCTTTTTCAAGATAAGCCCATTTTAAAAAGAAGTAAACTACCTCGCAGCAAGCTCACGAGGCATTCATAGAAAATAATATTTTTAATTTCGAGGCATCCCAATGGTTCGGGAGGAGCATTAAATCTCAATTATCGAGTAAAAGATTAATGCTCCACAAACTTTTGATGGTCGCTTAGCCATTTATTTAAATGAGCGTTTTCTTTTTGGGAGACTTTTTTATTGGTTTTCTTCTCCCTCCATGCATTCTCAGATTCTCTCCTAATATAAATTTTTGATCTCTGCCCCAAAGCGACTCCAAAAGCCTTTAATGTAATTTCGGCTTTGGCAACATATGCATCATCGGTGCGCTGTAAATTTATAAGTCTCATTTTTACAATTGTTTCGATTGATTAGCAAATACTGCAATCTTCATTTTGCAAAGACTATGCCCGCAACCAAAGTATTCACAAAGATGTCTTTTTATTACCGAAACTTTAACTTGTGAAAAACTATGTTTATAACTCAGAGCTGTTTTCATAAAACCGCGGCTTATTCCCTTTAACTTTACTCTTGTAAAATCATACCGGCGGGTATTACATTTTGTAATAAACAAGGGGAATCATGTGAGAATCATGAGCTGTTGCGCAACTGTAAAGTAGAGATATCTACAAGCCAGATCACCTTCCCAACCGGGCTGACTTTTGCTTTCGCATAAAAAGTAAATGTCCAGGATAATATTTTTGCGGCCTTCCCGCTCTTCTCTTCTCCATAGACACCTATTTGCTTTTATGCTTTTGATTTAAAAACTAAAACAAAAGTGATATGAGTATTTTTCAAAAACGGGTAAACTACAAACCTTTCGAATACCCCGAAATCCTTCAGTTTACCGAAGCAATAAACCGTTCGTTCTGGGTACATTCTGAAGTAGATTTTACGGCCGATGTGCAGGATTTTCATTCGCATCTTAGCGAGAATGAAAAGCAGGTGATTAAAAAAAGCCTCCTGGCAATTGCCCAAATTGAAGTAGCCGTAAAATCATTTTGGGGAGACCTTTACCAACACCTTCCAAAACCGGAATTTAACGGACTTGGAAGTACTTTTGCAGAATGTGAATTCAGACATTCTGAAGCTTATTCCCGTTTGCTTGAGGTTCTTGGTTATAACAATGAATTCGAAAAATTAATTGAAACCCCCGTAATCAAAAAAAGGGTGGCTTACTTATCTGAAGCTTTATCAAACACAAAATCTTCAGATGAAAAGAAATATGTTTTTTCACTTATTCTATTTTCAATTTTAATTGAAAATGTCTCACTTTTTAGTCAGTTTGCCATTATACTTTCTTTTAGCCGATTTAAAGGTGTAATGAAAAATGTGAGCAATATTATTGCCTGGACTTCGGTAGATGAACAAATTCATGCTAATGCAGGGATTTATATTGTAAACCAGATCAGAAATGAATATCCCGAATTCTTTAATGAGGAAACTAAAACTGAAATCAGGAAAATTATCGCGCATTCTATGAAAGTAGAATCTGAAATCCTTGACTGGATCTTTGCTGATGGTTCTCTGGAACAATGCAAAAAAGAAGACCTCCTGAATTTCATGAAATATCGCGTAGACGATAGTCTTGAAAAAATTGGTTTAGAAAAAATCTATTTCGTTTCAGAATATGACTATAAAGCGATGTTGTGGTTTGAAGAAGAAGTTTTTGCCAATAGTTTAGACGATTTTTTCGCCAAAAGACCGGTAGATTACACCAAGCACGATAAGAGCATCACCGCAGATGATCTTTTTTAAAGAATTTTCCGCAGAAATATTTCACCTTAAAATCCAGTAAAATGCCCGAAACTATAATTAAAGAAACACAACAGGAACGCCTATGGTGGCTAAATGAAGAAAGCCAGCAAATACTTAACCGAGGTTATTTATTAAAAGGGGAAACCGCAAAATCGGCTATAGAACGCGTGGCCAACGCAGCCGCAAAAAGGCTCTACAAACCCGAGCTGGCGGAAGCTTTCATCGAGATGATAGAACGTGGCTGGATGAGTTTAAGTTCACCAATTTGGGCCAATATGGGCACCGAACGAGGCTTGCCTATTTCCTGTTTCAATGTTTATGTTCCAGATAATATTGAAGGCATTACCCATAAATTGGGAGAGGTAATTATGCAAACCAAAATTGGGGGAGGAACTTCAGGATATTTTGGGGAATTGAGAGGTCGCGGAAGCGCAGTAACCGATAATGGAAAAAGTAGTGGTGCCACCAGTTTTATGAAGCTTTTTGACACTGCGATGGATACCATTTCCCAGGGCGGCGTTCGCCGCGGGGCTTTTGCAGCTTACCTGGATATAGATCACCCTGACATTAAGGAATTTCTTGAAATAAAAAATATTGGGAATCCAATTCAAAATTTATTTTATGGTGTAAGTGTGCCTGATTACTGGATGCAGGAAATGGTAGATGGCGATAGGGAAAAACGAGAGATTTGGGCTAAAGTTTTAGAAAGCAGACAACAAAAGGGTTTGCCTTATATTTTCTTTAAAGACAATATTAACCGGTTTAAGCCACAGGTTTATAAGGATAAAAATTATACCATACATTCCAGCAATCTTTGCTCAGAGATTGCACTGCCATCTACCGAAGATGAAAGCTTTATTTGCTGTCTCTCTTCAATGAATCTGGAACTTTACGATGAGTGGAAAGACACCGAAGCCGTAAAACTGGCTATTTATTTTCTGGATGCTGTTTTACAGGAATTTATAGCAAAGACCGAAGACAATTATTACCTCTCTTCTGCCAATAAATTCGCTAAGAGGCACCGAGCATTAGGGCTTGGTGTTATGGGTTGGCATTCTTACTTGCAGAAAAACAGAATTCCGTTTGAAGGATTAAAAGCAAAAGGTCTCACAAATTCAATTTTTAAGGATATTAGCGAAAAAGCTACCAAAGCCAGTAAAGAGCTGGCCAATATTTATGGAGAACCGGAAGTTTTAAAAGATTACGGCTTAAGAAATACCACCTTAATGGCTGTGGCTCCAACAACCTCTTCTTCCGCTATTTTGGGACAAGCTTCCCCGGGAATAGAACCTTTTAGCAGCAATTATTACAAAGCAGGCCTGGCAAAAGGTAATTTTATGCGGAAGAATAAATATTTAAAGGAATTGCTTCAGGAAAAAGGTTTGGATACCGAAGAAACCTGGAGAAGCATTATGCTGAATCACGGAAGCGTGCAGCATTTGAAGGAGTTAAGTGATGAAGAACGCCTGGTTTTCAAAACCTTTAAAGAAATAAGTCAGTTAGAGATTATTCAGCAAGCCTCGGTTAGGCAAAAATATATAGACCAGGCACAAAGTTTAAATTTGAATATTCCTTCCGACCTTCCGGTCCGGGAAGTAAACAAACTAATGATTGAAGCCTGGCAACTTGGAGTGAAAACTCTTTACTACCAAAGAAGCCAAAGTGTTTCTAAAGAATTTATAGCTAATATGGTGAATTGCTCGAGCTGTGAGGCTTAAGTCTTATAGTTTCTAAACAAGAAAAGCGCCGATGGGCGCTTTTCTTGTTTAATGATTTGATTTTTTATTCTTCAGCTCCCCATTCTTTTAAAGAGTCTTTATTCATCTTTGCATAATCCTGGTTTCCGGCTTTTTCAGCTTCGGCTAAAGATTTTTTAGCAGCTTCAATAGCTTCCTCTTTTTTCCCAAGATCGGCGGCGATAAGGGATTTTCTTCTCAAGATCCAGAATGCATTTGGATTACCCATTTCAAGAGATTTATTAACCCATTCGTAGGCCTGCTCCAGATCCTTATTAACATCGTGATAGTATGTAGCTGCAGCGAAATAATCAGCAGCTCCCGGGCCGCTCATAACTTTTTCAATGCTGGCCATTGCTTTTTCTTCGGTTGGAACCTCAAATCTTAAACTTGCAGCGGTATTGGCCCAGATAATGCTAAGTGCAGCAGAATCGTGTTTAAGCTCATCTATCATAATAGTAAAAGTTTCCATCTCAAAAGGAAGTTCCATTACTTCTGCAGTCGCTTTTAAAGCAACCTTATCTTCATTCCATTCCGCAGGATTCCCCCAGTTAGAAGCATCGGTATAAAACATTACTTCCCATTCGTCTTCATTGGGGATAGTATAAATCGCATAGGTTCCGGCTTTTAACTCATTACCTTGAATAGTGACATCGTCACTAAAAGTGATTTTGGTATTCTCATTAGCACCTGTACGCCAAACTTCACCGTAAGGTACCAGGTTGCCAAAAACCTCTCGGTCCCTCATTCCGGGACGGGAATACTCTAGAGTTACATCGGTAAGCCCAACTTTCTGTTCAATTTTGGTAAATGGGCTAGGTTGGGGAGCCTGCACCTGGGCCTGAGTAGCACTCATAATCCCGGCTGTGCATAAAAAAAGAAATAGTTTTTTCATTGTTTAGTATATTTTTAGTTCTTCAAATATACCGAGAAATTGATTATAAAATTTAATTAGGACAGTTTTCATTTATATTTTGTTTAACTATAATTATTTTATTTTAAACAAAACTACCCTTAATTTTGATTTCAAATTAAAAAGATGAAAATCTACACAAAGAAGTCTGTCCAAAAACCTCCAATAAGTCTGGAAAAAGCCTGGGAATTTCTTTCAAGTCCCGGAAACTTAAAAACAATTACGCCAGATTATATGGGTTTTAATATCCTCTCAGGGGCTGACCGCCCAATGTATCCCGGGCAAATTATTCAGTATATAGTAACTCCAATTGCGGGAATAAAAACCAAATGGGTTACCGAAATTACCCACGTTCGGGATAAAGAGTATTTTGTAGATGAACAGCGTTTTGGCCCTTACGCACTATGGCATCACAAGCATTTTTTAAAAGAAATCCCAGGTGGGGTAGAAATGGAAGATATTGTAGATTATAAATTGCCCTTCGGGATTTTAGGACAAATGGTTCATCCAATTCTTGTAGCTCCGAAATTGAAAGAAATCTTTGATTACAGACAGAAAAAACTCGTGGAACTTTTTGGTGAATTTGAAGAAACTAAGCCCAAAAATCCAACGCTTAAACAGGATATTTTAGCTTAAAACTCAAAAAATTATGAAAAGAAATATTTTACTTATCGGCGGTTCTACTGGAATCGGCCTTGAAATCGCCCACCAACTCGTTAAAGAAAATAAAGTAATTGTCGCTTCAAGAAATAAAGGTGAGTTGAATGACGCTATTGAACATTTAAAATTTGATGTTTTAAAAGACAACATTGAAGATTTAGAATTGCCCGAAGAGATCCACGGACTGGTATATTGCCCAGGAAGCATAAACCTAAAACCTTTCAAGATGCTAAAACATAAAGATTTTGAGGAGGAAATGAACCTGAATTTCTTAAGTTTGGTAAAAGTAGTTCAGGGGTTATTGCCGAAATTAAAAAATGCGGAAAACGTGAGTTTGGTATTCTTTAGTACGGTAGCCGTAAAAATCGGGATGCCTTTTCATACCAGCGTTGCTGCAGCGAAAGGCGCTATTGAAGGATTCGCAAAATCCCTGGCAGCCGAATATGCTCCAAAAATGCGTGTAAACGTGATTGCACCTTCTCTAACCGATACGCCGCTTGCTGAAAAATTATTATCTAACGATTCTAAAAAGGAGAAAATGAGCGAAAGGCATCCTTTAAAAAGAGTTGGAAATGCAAAAGACATCGCCAATGCAGCTACATTTTTATTAAGTGAGGAGAACAGCTGGATACCGGACAGATTATTGGCGTGGACGGCGGACTTTCAACTTTAAATATTTCGTAAATGAGTGAGGAAGTGAATATTTTTTGGTTTAGACGTGATCTTAGGTTAGATGATAACGTAGGTTTTATCGAAGCTCTAAAATCTGATAAACCGGTTTTACCAATTTTTATTTTTGATACCGAAATTCTTTATAAGTTACCTAAAAACGATGCTCGTGTAACTTTTATACACGAACAGCTTCAGAAAATACGGAAAGAGCTTCAGGATGATTATGACAGTTCAATCGCAATGTATCACGGCAAACCAAAGGAAGTTTTTCAGCAATTAATAAAGGAGTATAAAATTGACCAAGTATTTACTAATCACGATTACGAACCCTACGCAAAAAAAAGGGATGAAGAAATAGCTGAATTACTTTCTGAAAAAAATATTGAATTTCACACATTTAAAGACCAGGTTATTTTTGAAAAGGACGAAGTTGTAAAAAAAGATGGCGATCCTTATGTGGTATATACGCCCTATATGAGGGTCTGGAAAGAACACTTTAAATCACACGATCTTAAAATTCATTATACCAGTCAGTATTTAGATAATCTCGTGAAAAATACAAGATTGCCCAATCTAAGTTTAAAGGATATTGGTTTTAAAACTTCAGAAATTAAGGTGCCGGAATATGACGTGACGCCAACTCTAATCCAGCAATACGAAAATACCCGTAATATTCCCGGAAAAGAAGGTACTTCCCGACTTGGAGCTCATCTTCGCTTTGGAACCGTAAGCGTTAGAAAGATGGTGAAAAAAGCTAATGCTGAAAGCAATAAAACTTTTCTTGAAGAATTGATTTGGAGGGAATTTTTTATGCAGGTTTTATACTATAACCCCAATACGGTAACCGATTCTTTTAAGAAAAAATACGACCGAATTGAGTGGCGAAATAACGAGGATGAATTTGAAAAATGGAAAACCGGAAAAACAGGATATCCTTTAGTTGATGCCGGAATGCGACAACTGAATAAAACCGGTTTTATGCATAATCGCGTAAGAATGCTGGTGGGTAGTTTTCTTTGCAAGCATTTACTTATAGACTGGCGCTGGGGTGAAGCCTATTTTGCTGAAAAATTGCTGGACTACGAAATGTCTTCCAATGTTGGAAACTGGCAATGGGTTGCCGGCAGCGGTGTAGATGCAGTTCCTTATTTCCGAATCTTTAATCCTACTACTCAAATTGATAAATTTGATAAAGACAAAAAATATATCAAAGAATGGGTAAATGAGTTTGGCACCGATGAATATCCCGAGAAAATGGTAGATCATAAAGAAGCCCGCGAACGGGCTTTAAAAATTTACAAAGAAGCAGTAAGTTAATTGTTCCAGATCTTCCTGGCTTTTTCTAGATCTTCAGCGGTATCAATACCAATGGTTTGCATTTCGGTTTCTACCATTTTTATATTTTTCCCGTATTCCAGGAACCTAATTGCTTCAATTTTTTCTGCAGATTCCAAAGAAAGCATCGGTAAATTATAAAAGTCGATAAGCGCTTGTTTCCTAAAAGCGTAAATCCCGATATGTTTAAAGTAAGTCACGTGCGCATCAGTGTTTCTCGGGTAAGGTATTGGAAACCTTGAAAAATACATCGCAAAATCATTTTTATTGGTAATTACCTTTACATTATTTGCATTGGTAATATCCTCACTTTCTGAAAGGGCAGTTTTTAACGAAGCAAGATCTATGGCGGAGGCATCATCTTCTCTAAAAACCACCAGTAATTTTGCAAGGCTGTCTTTATCTATAAAGGGTTCGTCTCCCTGTACATTCACCACAATATCCACATCCATATCCTGCACGGCTTCGGCAATACGGTCACTTCCGCATTCGTGTTCTTTGTTGCTTTTTATCGCATTGCCGCCATTTTTATTAATTTCATCAAAGATTTTATCGCTATCGGTCACCACGTACACTTCATCAAAAAGTCCGGTGTTCTTGGCAGCTTCGTAAGTTCGTGTGATTACTGTTTTGCCGTTTAGGTCTTTTAAAAGTTTCCCCGGAAAACGAGCAGCCTCGTAACGGGCGGGAATCATAGCTATTATTTTAAGCGGATTATTCATTAGAATTAGTGATTTTAGGAGGATAAATTTAGGTTTTAATATTTGAATTGGATCTAATCCAAAAGTTATTTATTTACGAAAAAATCGTCTTTAAAACCTATGAGGTAAAGTTTATCGGTTGCCCGGGTAACAGCTGTGTAAAGCCATCTTAAATATTCTTTTCCTACACCTTCGGGCAGGTAAGGTTGTTCAATAAAAACCGTATTCCACTGCCCACCTTGTGATTTATGACACGTCATTGCATAAGAAAATTTAATCTGTAGCGCATTGAAAAACTTATTGTTCTTTACCTTCATAAACTTCTTATATTTAGAAGTTTCATCTTCATAATCTTTCATCACCTCCTGGTAAAGTTGGTTAGATTCGTCATAGGAAAGCGAAGGTGTATTGCTGGTTAGCGTATCTAAAAGCACCACCGTTTCAAAAGGTTGCATTTTGGGGTAATCTACCATTTGCACCTGCACTTCGGCAAACCGAAAACCGTACAGCTCTTTTATACCGAAAATCTCAAGGACTTTTACGATATCGCCGTTGGCAATAAAACCTGCTTCAGAACTCGGTTTTATCCAGAAATAATTATTTTTCACCACCATAAGATAATCTCCGGCTGAAATTTCTTCTTCCTGGAACAAAATCCTGGACCTTATTTGCTGGTTATACAAATTCGCCCTTTTATTAGACCGAACAATAAAACTGGTTTCTTCATTTCCTAAATCATTGTAACA
>JAGXIG010000018.1 GCA_024635815.1 Salegentibacter sp. | reverse complement strand
TTTTTTTCCAGGGCTTCAAAAATTATTAACGCTGCTGATTTTCTACACTCACACACGGAGTTTAAAACTCGCTATGCTCGAAAAAGTCATTTTCGTACGTTAGATATTTTTTTTATCACGGGTCTCAGGATGACGTAGGATCATCATTGGGAATCGAGTTAGAGATTACTTCATTTAGTTCGTAATGACGTTCTTTTTTGGATCTTGAAACAGCTTTAGACCCTGAAATAAATTACCATTGACGTATTATTTTGATTCGTCATGCTGAACTCGTTTCAGCATCTAATTTGTTTAAAAAACATACAAAAAAGCCCCGGTATAATTTACCGGGGCTTTGTGTATCTAAAGGCTTATTCTACTAGTAAAATCTCGCACGATTATCTTCAATATCTGCTTTTTTACGAAGTGCTTCAAAAAGTCTTTCAGAAACATTTTGCCTTCTTTGTGCAGTTTCCTGCTCTGCAATTCCGCGGTAAGAATTCATAGCCGGGGCTTCATTTTTGCTTTCAAGCTCTACTACATAAACTCCTTTGTCTCCGGCAATAGGATTGCTCACACTTCCCGGTTCTAAAGCGAATACAGATCCAACAACTTCTGGCTCTCTTCCTGCACCCGGTAATGTAGGGCTAGAAAGGTTAACCGCATTTGCAGTTTGCACAATTGTATTGTTAGCAGAAGCGATATCCTGAAGATCTTTACTTTTAATTTTTTCTTTAAGGATTTCAGCTTTCTTCTGCTTCGTAAGAATAGGAATAACTTTAGACGAAGCATTTTCAGCAGTCATCAAACCTTCTTTGTTCTTAGCCGTTAATTGTGCCACAACATATCCTGATGGAATATCAAAACGCCTAATATCTCCAACACTAGCATCATCTTCAAAAGCCCACTGAACAATTCTTCTTTGTTGTCCAACTCCTGGAATATTTTCATCCAATGCTTTTACATTATTTACGGTTCTAATATTATAATCACCTTTCTTAGCGACTTCAGCAAAATCTCCTTCCCCTGAAGCAATTTCAAATTTAGTAGTTTCATTGAACAGGTTATTTCTGGAGCGTTCCGAGGCTTCTAATTCTCTAGCGATAGTAGCAATTTTCACTGCTTTCTCCCTTTCGGTTTGCTCTTCAATATGGATAACGTGATATCCAAAATCGGTTTCTACTACACCAACATCTCCTGGATTATTCTCTAACACATAGCTATCGAATTCCGGAACCATATCACCAGGACCAAAAAATCCAAGGTCTCCCCCGTCCTGATTGTTGGAACGGTCTGAAGAAAATTCAGCAGCCAATTCAGCAAACTTGTTTTTATCTCCTCTTATCACATTAGTAAGACTATCAGCTAAAGCTTCAGCTTCTTCTTTGGTTCTGGTTACATCTGGTGCAAATTGCTGCCCCTGGTAAGCCACAAGAATATGACTTGCTTTTGTTGAATCAGGAATTTCTTTGGTTTCTACCAATTTTGAAAGTTTAAAATAACCATCATGTTGATAAGGCCCAAAAGTCTCTCCCATTTCTAAATTAAAGAGCTCATTTGCAAATTCTGAAGGCAGGTCATTTTTAAATATAAACCTATCTTCGTAAGGAAGATCTGAATTCGCTTCCACAAAATCTTCATAATCATCTGTAGTATTAAAACCTGGAAGTGTATCGTTGCTGCTGGTTACTGCATTATATTCAACACGGCTGTCCAGTAAAGAAGTTAAAGCTTCTTCAGCTTCCTGAACATCTTCCTCTGAAGCTTTCTCTTCAAAATAAACATACCTGATATTCCTTGAAGCTTCGGTCTCAAACTGAGAAGGATTTTCTTTAATATAATCTCTAATTTCATCTTTAGTCACCTCTACTTCATCATCTGAAACAGAAGAATAAGGCAACTGAACAAAACGAAGGTCTACGCTATTATTTGCGAAGCGATAAGCCTGTTCAGCCTCGGTAATGGTAGCGCCAATCCCAGCGGTTACCATAGCGAAATACATATTTTGGCGAGCCATATCACCCATATTGCTTTCCATTTGCAACCATTGTTGATAAGCTTCCGGCTGGGTAGACCTCATACTGGAGATATATTCACGAACCCGGTTTTCGTCAAACATACCGGCTTCGTTTGTAAAAGCAGGATTATTTCCCATTTGCATACGCATCACCTCTCTAATTTGAGCTTTCCCGGCTCTTATTCCAAGCTTTTCCATTTCTTCTTTAAGAATAGTCTCGCGAAGGGTTTGTTCCCAAACCTGACTTACAGCCTGGGTGGTGCTAGCATTAGAGCCCATGTTACGCTGGTAAGCTTCTACCTGACGGGCAAAATCTTCCCTGCTCACCTCTTCACCATTTATGGTTGCGATGGTATTTTGGTCTTTTTGCGAAGAAAAGCCTCCGTTACGTATTACATCGGCAAGCACAAAAGAGAAAAGTGCCAATGCAATGATGATGATCAAGAAAACAGAACGCTGTCTGATTTTATTTAATACTGCCATTTGTAGTTGTTATTTATCGAAATATAGTGGGCGAAAATAATGTTTTTAACCTAATTATAAAACTTATAATTAGCAAAATATTAACTAATCGCCATTTAATCTGTGGGTTTTATTTTTAACTCTACCAATTCTATTTTAGTATTGGAAACTTCAAGGATTTTAAACAAAAAATCATCTATCTGTAATTCTTCATTTTGCTGCGGAATTTCTTCGGTATGATTTACAATATATCCGCCAAGAGTTTCATAATTTTCACCTTCCGGAACATTGAATTTATAGTTTTCGTTTAAATAATCCACTTCTAAACGAGCGGAAAATTTAAAATGGTTTTCACCTAATTCTTCTTCAGTAAGTACCACGGGATCATGTTCGTCCTGGATTTCACCGAATAGTTCTTCTACAATATCTTCAACGGTAATCATTCCACTGGTTCCGCCATACTCATCTATAACCACCGCAATACTTTTACGTTTTTTGGTAAGATTGTTTAAGACATCTTTCACCCACATGGTTTCCGGTACAAAAACAACAGGTAAGAGTATAGAATTTATGGATTCTGGCTTCTTAAAAAGTTCGAACGAATGCACGTAGCCAATTACATCGTCTATAGTTTCATTATAGATAAGCAATTTAGAAAGTCCAGTTTCAGTAAATGTGTTTACCAAATCCCGGGGTGCCTGGTGCTGGTCAACTGCTATAATTTCGGTTCTTGGCACCATTACTTCCCTGGCTTTTATATCTGAAAATTCCAGAGCGTTTTGGAAAATCTGAATTTCAGAATCTACTTCCTCGTCATCTTCTACCGTTTCCATCTGTTCATTGATAAAATTCCCGAGCTCAACTTTGCTAAATGCTAATTGTACTTCATCTCCTTCGGTCTTAAAGAACCTTTTCAGGATAAAATCTGAAACCCATATTACAAAAGTAGAGATAAGGCCGAATAGTATATAAAACATATAAGCCGGCACCGCGAAAAATTTCAGCATGGAATTCGCGTAGATCTGAAAAAATACCTTTGGAAGGAATTCGGCAGTAAGCAAGATTACCAGGGTCGAGATAACCGTTTGTGTAAACAGGTTTAAATCTACAATAAGATATTCGAAAAACGCATTATCTATAGGCTGAAGCCCCTGAAGCCAGTTCATTAATAAGTCTCCCATAAAAAAACCATAAACCACCAGGGCAATATTATTACCCACCAACATGGTCGCGATGAATTTTGAAGGCTTTTTGGTTAATCTCTTTAGAACGGTAGCCAGAAAATCGTTTTGACGTTTTTCTATTTCAATATAGATCTTATTGGAAGAAATATAGGCAATTTCCATCCCGGAAAAGAAAGCAGATAAAATTAAGGAAAGGGCAATTATAAGAATTTCAGTCTCCATTACTCCTGCTTGTTACGCTCTTCTATTTTACGCCTAAAACGTCTTTTAAAAAAGAACATAAAGATAGATATAATGACGAAAAAGATGAATAAATATGCCCTACTGCGCTCGGTATTCCAAATTCTAACACTCTCAAACAGAAAGAAAGCAGCTATAAATAAATAAGCGAATTCAAAATATTTAAAATATTTACTCATCGGGTTTATTGTCTTTTATTATTTGAACCCCAATATTGGTTCGTGACCGAAAATTACCGAAATTTTGATTAGCATCAAAACCCTCACCTTCGTTAAGTGCCCCATTTGGAAATTTAATGGTATTGGGCTTATCGGTAAACACCCAGTTTATATTCTGGTCCCAAAATAATTGAGAAGCTTCCAGGCGCATACTATCGGCAGTATAAATTACCACATTTCCCTGTAAATCTATAAGATTAGTGCCGTCGTAAATTATTCCATAATCTGAAGTAACTGTACTTTTCTCGTTATTTTCATCGTAGATCTCCAGTTCTAAACCTTCAGGAAACTCCCGGTAAGGAAATTCCTTATTGGTGAAATCCATCATTTTAGGGCTCTTTAAATTCGCCACCATTCTCCCGGAATCGGTATACTTAAGGTTAATTCCCTGTGCAATAGACTGGGGCGCATCGCCCTCCAGGTCTAACGCGCGAATTTCATCCAAATTACCCTGACATGAAAAAAGCATTGTCACGCCTGTGAGCGTGACAATGCCTGTTATTATTTCCTTATATGTTAAACTCATATTACATTTGTGGGATACGCACGGTTTCCCCAATCCAACATCCAATGTTTATAGCTTCACCGGCACTTTTACCCAATTGAAACACATCAGATTTTTGTGGCGCTCTACCTCTATAAGCAGTAGCAGTTTGATTTGCATTAGATGCAAGAGAAGGATCTACTCTTGCAGCTCTAGCAGCATAGTCTGCAGCTAACCAGTAAACAGCTCTTTTATCAAAAGAAGTCTCTCCACAATTGTTAGCACTCTGCGCTATCATATTAGAGATTTGCAAATAAGCATTACCTAAAGAAGGCTTGGCATTAAGTGCTTTTCTGTAATAATTTCTGGCTTGAGAAAAACTACCTCTTTCTTTATAGTTAGAAGCAATTCTATAGTAAATTCTAGCTTGATCGTTAGGATCTTCTTCTAATTCTGCAGCTTCGTTATAGTATTCTAAAGCTTTAGTTCTATCGCCATCGGCTTCAGCTAGCTGACCTAAGGAGTAAGCAGAACTTGCAGAAGGCTCTAATTGGTGTAATG
>JAGXIG010000017.1 GCA_024635815.1 Salegentibacter sp. | reverse complement strand
TTAAATATCTTTAAATCTTCTGAATAATCGTTTTTATAGCTCTCTGTAAAACTGCGTGCAAATATACAAAGCTTTTTAACTATTACAAGAGCTAATTTAAATTATTTTTAATTGTTTTTCTTACCTTTGCCGCTTCTAAAAGAAAAGCATTTATGTTTAATAAGAATATTAAATTAGTTTTAGCAGGAGCCATTTTAGGACTTGCCATTTGGCAATTTATAGAAGGAAACATTGGGAATGGGATTATGTTCATTCTACTTTCCTTAATTTTTATATTCCTGTATTTTAAAAATGAAATGATATTGCTTGCTTTTCTGCGACTCAGAAAGCAAGATTTTCCTGGTGCAAAAAAATGGTTAGATCGAATTAAAAATCCGGAAACTGCGCTTACCCAAAAACAACAGGGGTATTATTGGTACCTACACGGATTAATGGTTTCTCAAACCAATATTACCCAGGCCGAAAAATTCTTTAAACGCGCCATTAAATTAGGACTTGCCATGGATCAGGATCTAGCAATGGCCAAGCTTAACCTCGCCGGAATAGCGATGACTAAGCGCCGAAAAAGAGAAGCTACTAATTTACTTGCTGAAGCTAAAAAATTGGATAAACACGGAATGATGAAAGACCAGATCAAGATGATGAAGCAACAATTGAAAAAAATCTAATTTTTAGATAATTTTAGTTAATTTCTGCTTTCCTTAATTATTCCATAACTTATAGCCGAAATATTGACCCTTTGGCGATAATATTTCAGTGATTGTTTCTTCCGAAGTATCTTTGTTGTACCCCAAACCACCAAGGTACATGAAGAGACTTTTACTCTTATTTTTTATAATTTTCGGAATTAATATTCAAGCTCAATCAGAGAAAAACGATAAACTTTATTTCTCTGATGCTCTTGTTATGCATCTACCTAAATATAACAAAGAAGCTAAAGCTGCTTATAAATATAGGCAGTATGAGGAAGCTGACAGATTATTTGATAAATTCGTAGAAACCAAACTTCAAGGAACTTATATAGATGACTTTAAACTGCTAAATCTTAAAGATAAAGAAGTTGCCTTATATGATTATAAAAAACCTGTATACCTGTTAACCTATGCTTCCTGGTGTATTCCCGGAAAAGGAGAAATTCCTGCGCTTAACGAACTTGCCGAAAAATATCAGGAAAAAATTGATTTTGTAATCTTATTTTGGGATAAAAAAGAAACCGCAAAAGAACTTTCCAAACAATTCAATTCTCATATTAATGTATTATATGTAGATGAAACCAGGAACAATCATTCTTATGTTGTAGAAAACCTGAAGCATTCTTTAGGTTTACCCACTTGCTATTTAATAGCGGAAGATCGGGAAATTATGGATATTAGAAGAAGTGTTTTTCATCCATTTGATATTTCAAAAGAAGAATCTTTTCAACTTAATTATGAAGCGATAGATTCGGCGATTACGAATAACCTTATTGAAAAATCTAATAAACCGGAACCGGTAACATTAAGCGTAATTTCTCCGAAATAAATTAAAGCAATGGCGCCCATAATCTTGCAAGTGCTTCCCTTATTTTTTCCAGAACCGGACGTTGCATCCATTCCGCGAGAGTCAATTCTGTAGTTTCTTTAAGGTCTTTGTTATAGACCTCAGTCATTTCAGCAGCCACTTCTTTATCATATAAAAAAGCATTGATCTCAAAGTTGATATCAAAACTGCGATTATCCAGGTTACAAGAACCAATACTGGTTAAAATACCGTCTACCACCATAGTTTTTGCGTGAACCATTCCTTTATGATAATGAAAGACCTGCACTCCAGATTCCAATAATTGCTCGATATAAGAATTGGTGGCGTAACGTGCAATCACCGAATCTCCTTTTTCCGGAATAATTATTTTAACTTCCACTCCTATTCTGCTCGCCATACAAAGCGCGGTAAGAATCTGGTTGTTCGGAATAAAATAAGGTGTGGTGATATAGATATATTTATCAGCCGTATTAATTGCGGTTAGAATGGCTTCCATAATATTCTGCCAATCGGTATCGGGGCCACTGGCAGCTATTTGAACTGCAGCCCTTTCGGGTATATCTATCTTCGGAAAAAAGCTGTCTTCAATCTCAAGATGCTTCCCACTGATAAAATCGAAATTCAGCAGAAATTGTGCCTGTAAAGATTTTACCGCGTGACCTTCAATTCTAAGGTGTGTATCCCGCCAGAAGAGCTTTTCTTTGGGATTTTCTTCAAAATTTACATATTCATCGCAAATATTTATTCCACCAATAAATCCAACCCTACCATCTATAATTGCTATTTTTCGGTGATTTCGGTAATTCAATTTACGGGTTAGATTTGGGAACCAAACCGGCATAAAAGGATAAACCTCAATTCCGCAGGATTTCATTTTTTTGACCGCCGCGGAAGAAAGCCTGCTCGCTACATAATCATAACTCACTCGCACTTTGACACCTTCTTCTGCCTTTTCGCAGAGCAATAAAATAAGTCGGTTGCCTATTCTACCGCTATTAAAAATATAATATTCAATATGAATATGGTGCGTGGCTTTTTTAATGTCTTCAAATAAGGCTGAGAACTTATTTTCACCATTTATAAGCACATCCACCTTATTTTTAAATGTTACCGGTTTTTTTTGATTATTTTGAAGTAAACGTACCAGTTTCATTTTTTGCTCAATAGTGCCCCTACCATGATACCTATCAATAAGTTCCTCCTCATTCAGCATGAGTTTATCTTCCCAATCCTGAATAATTTGTTGATCGTAAAGCTTTTTTCGGTTAAATAATTTACTTTTTCTAAATTCCTGGGCGAAAAAGTAATAGACCAAAAGCCCAACTACCGGAAACATGAAGAGTGCGAAAATCAGGGAAATACTTTTAACAGGCTCCCTAAAATGCATCAATTCATAACCGGCCGTTATAAAAACGAGGAGAAAATTTACAGATAACAGGATCCACCAAAAATTATCCAGAAATGCATTCATTTACTTTACCGCGGTATAAGTATTTTCTTCAGGAATCTTAATCTCGTATTCCGTCCTGGAAGAATTATTTAAATGGGCTTCCCTAAGCCATGGATTATGGATCTTTAATATCTTATAGTTAATATCGAAATGCTTCGCAAAATCGGCAAAATCGTTCACCACCGTATCTACCTTAACTGTTCTAGTTGGAATGTGTGTATAAAGATGTTTTTCTTCAAAATTGAATCCGTATTTTTCCGGATTGCTTAAAATTTCTTTTAACGCCAGGATCCTAAACATATATCTACCGGTTTCTTCCCCAAGCAATAATTCGTAATAATCATTTACTTTTTGACGCTCTAATTGTCTTTCAACCCCTCTGTTTCCGGCATTATAAGCGGCAGCAGCCATTGTCCAGCTACCAAATTTTTCCTTAGATTTCTTTAAATAATCGGCTGCCACCCGGGTAGATTTTTCAATATGGTAACGCTCGTCTACGTTTCCGTTTATCTCCAAACCATAGTCTTTCCCTGTGCCTTCCATAATTTGCCAAAAACCTTTGGCTCCGGCAGGGGAAACGGCGTGGGTTAATCCGCTTTCAATTACGGCCAGATATTTAAAATCATCAGGAACACCTTCCTCTTCCAGAATAGGTTCTATGATCGGGAAATATTTATTTGCCCGCTTTATTAAAAGCAAGGCATTAGATTGCCAGTAGGTATTTACCAGTAATTCCCTATCCATTCTCTCGTGAATATCAGGATCGTCTATAGGTACTTCTTCCCCTGCAAAATTTATATTTTCTGGCATTGGCAGCGCGTAAATATTATAATCTTTTACCGGTCTGTCCTTTTTCGCTAAATCTACTGATTCTACCGATTTTTCCTCACCGCCATCTGGCGCCTGTTGGGCAGCTTGTATACTTATAAATACAATAGTAAAAAGGCCCACTATTACTAAGGCAGATTTTAAAATTCTCATATCAATTAATTTATTTTTTATTTTTTTTCTTCAATTTTTCCTGAAAGGATTATTTCAGGTAGATGCTTATTAAACCACCGATAACGATTTAAAATCATTATATGAGTACCGTCTTTAACTTCAATATAGTCGGAAATATACTTTATTGGGAAAATCTCATCTTTATCTCCATGAATATGAATAATGCCTTTCTGAGGTTTAGCACAGTTCCATAAAACCATATTTTTTATGGACCAGTCTAAATACCGTTGATTTCTTACTGAAAGATATTGCCGGTAAAGTTTTGCTCTTTTTTTAATAAAATCGCCAACAGCGATCTTTTCAAAATGGTCTACATAATCCAATAAGCTGGTGGGAACAAGTTTAAATAAACCCGTACTGGCCGCGTATCTCATACGCCTTGGCAACTCTTCCCTGCATTTTACACTAGAAATTATAATAAGCCTTTTTAGTTTAAGGCTCTTTGCCATTTCTTGCACAATAATCCCGCCAAAAGATACACCAATCAGCACTGCATTTTCGTGTTTAATATATTTGTTCATTCGCCCGGCGTAATTTTGTAGGCTTTCATCTTTTTTAGGAATCATCCATTCTAAAAAATGCATTTTAAAACGATCTTCCGGAAGTTTTATAAATTCAAAAATAGAAGAATTTGCAGCCATTCCCGGCATAAAATAAACATGAATCAGCTCCTTTTCTTCAGTCATTTTAACAAGTATATAACACTCAAAATTAGCTTATTGCCGTAAATTTACTGTTTAACCGAGCATTTAAATGCTCCTAAACTTATGTAGAATTGTTTAATTCAACTTAATGCCTTGCGGACTTGCTTCAAGGTAGTTTACTCATCAAAATTACTGCTATTTATTTGGCTTTCACAACCGAAAGATTAAAATAATGGAGAAATTTTTTAAGGCTTTTAATTTATTGATAACTGCTAATAATTCAGCTTTAAAGGCTTTATTTACCTACCTTTACATTAATCCACCAAAGAAAAATTTATCAGCTAAATACTATCGCTTCTCATCGCGACTAAATATGCTGCCCTAAAAAATTATAACTGTAAAAAAGAAAAATGATGAATGCCGAAGAAATTATAATTACCGATAACGAGTTCTTAAGACAATTTGAAACTACCATAAACGAACAACTTGCCACTATAGAATATGCCCAACAGGAACGAAAAATATTTTTAACCAAAGTTTTTATGCCTGAAGCACTAAAAGAAGCAGGCTATATGGATATTTTTATTGAAGCTGTTCTGGAAGAAATAAAAGACCGAAATACCCGTGTAATGCCCACAAGCCCCGATGTTGTCAAATTCATGCGAAAAAACAGAAGAAAGTACAAAGACCTGCTTCCGGTAGGAATCAATATTTAGACCGCTACTTTTTCTGAAACAAATTCTAACCTAACCAAGCCATCCTCATCTATTGAAGTTAATTCAATTTGATGAAGTGTATTTACCAAACCAGGATCCCAGGGAGCTTTTACTTTAACGTAATTTTCTGTAAACCCGTGGATATAACCCTCTTTGTTTTCACCTTCAAAAAGTACGGTACAGGTATTCCCTAATTGACTTTCATAAAAAGCCCTCCTTTTTTTAGCCGAAAGTCCACGTAGCATCTTGCTTCGTTTCTTTCTCACTTTGGTTGGCACAACGCCTTCCATCTCGGCAGCCGGAGTATTATCACGTTCAGAATACGCAAAGACGTGCAGGTAAGAAATATCTAACTCGTTCAAATAATTATAAGTTTCCAGGAAATGTTCTTCAGTTTCACCTGGAAAACCAACAATAACATCTACTCCAATACAGGCATTTGGCATCACCTCCTTAATTTGCTTAACCCTATCGGTATAAAGTGAGCTCATATAGCGACGCTTCATCAATTTCAGTAATTTGTCACTTCCACTTTGTAAAGGAATATGAAAATGCGGAACAAACGTATTGCTTTCGGCTACAAAATCTATGGTTTCATTCTTAAGCAGGTTGGGTTCGATTGAAGAAATTCTCAAACGCTCAATACCCTCTACCTCATCTAAAGCTTTTACCAGGTCAAGAAAAGTATGTTCGTGTTTTTTGTTACCGAACTCTCCTTTCCCGTAATCCCCAATATTTACTCCGGTAAGAACGATTTCCTTTATTCCTTTTGCTGAAATTTCAGCAGCATTGGTTAATACATTTTCCAGCTTATCACTTCGGGAAATTCCTCGGGCCAGCGGAATTGTACAATAGGTACATTTATAATCACATCCATCTTGCACTTTCAAAAATGCACGGGTCCTGTCTCCAATGGAATAAGCGCCCACGTAGAAATCTGCTTCGTTGATTTCACAAGAATGTACTTCGCCGAGGTCGTTCTTAGAAAGATCGTTTAGATAATCGGTGATCTTAAATTTTTCAGTAGCCCCCAAAACCAAATCCACGCCATTAACATCGGCGAGTTCTTCGGGTTTTAATTGCGCATAGCAGCCCACCGCAATCACAAAAGCATCTTCGTTTACTTTTTGCGCTTGCTTTACAATAGTTTTAAAGCGTTTATCGGCATTTTCGGTAACCGAACAGGTATTGATCACATAAATATCGGCTGCTTCAGTGAATTCTACCCGCTCAAAACCTTCGTCCTTAAAAGACCTTGCAATAGTA
>JAGXIG010000016.1 GCA_024635815.1 Salegentibacter sp. | reverse complement strand
GCGTAGAATGCATCCATATCTATATGGATAATCTTGCGAATGGGAAGTTTTTCGTTCACCTTACAAAGTTAAAGAAACAAGTATTGGTTTCTTAGTTTTGCAGGAGTCAGGCTTTCTTAAAATTTCGTTATTGATTAGACCGGGGCGACTTATTTTGTTTATATTATTTACTGAAAGCTAATATTGTTGATTCTAACAATCATTAACACCCAAAAAACATTAAAGAATGCCAAAAACAGCAATAATTTTAGGGGCTACCGGCCTTACCGGAGGAATGTTACTTCAGCAATTACTTGAGGATGATAGGTACGAAAAGATTAAACTTTTCTCCAGAAATTCGGTAGAAATAGACCATCCTAAAATCGAGGAACATTTAATAGATCTTTTTAAACTGGAAGAGCATAAGGACAAATTCACCGCCGATGAGGTTTTTTGTTGCGTGGGTACCACAAAAAAGAAAACCCCAGATCATGATACCTACACTAAAATAGATCGCGGTATCCCAATTACCGCCGCCAAACTTTGCAAGGAAAACAACATAGATACTTTCCTGGTGGTTTCTGCGCTTGGCGCCAATCCTAAAAGTCGGGTATTTTATAACCGTACCAAGGGAAAGATGGAAAAGGAAGTTTTGGAACAAGAAATTGAAAACACCTATATTTTGCAACCTTCACTTATTACAGGGGAGCGCAAGGAAAGCCGAAGTTTTGAAAAAATAGGAAAAGTAATGCTCAATTTTATCAATCCTTTTTTCCTCGGAACTATGCGAAAATACAAATCTATTTCGGCTGAAAGTATTGCCAGAGCGATGGTAGCTATTGCCAATTCGCCTGAATTGGACGTGCAAAGAATTCCTTCAGATGAAATTAAAAATATAGCACATAATAATTAGATGCAGGAAATTGAACGTAAATACCTCGTAGTTTCAGACGATTTCAAAAAAGAATCTTTTAAGAATATTCACATAAAACAGGGGTTTTTAAATACCGATCCTCAAAGAACGGTGCGATTAAGAATTACAGGCAAAAAAGGATTTCTAACCATTAAAGGGAAATCTTCGAAAAACGGACTTACCCGATTTGAATGGGAAAAGGAAATCGATAAAAATGAAGCCGAAGCTCTTTTCGAACTTTGTGAACCCGGGATTATAGAGAAAACCCGCTATTTGGTGAAAACAGGCGATTTTGTTTTTGAAATTGACGAATTTTACGAAGAAAATGAAGGATTAACTGTTGCTGAAATCGAATTGAACAAGGAAACCGATACCTTTCAAAAGCCTGAATGGCTGGGAAAGGAAGTTACCGGTGAAATAAAATATTACAATTCTCAATTAAGTAAAAATCCTTATAAAAACTGGTAAGATTTAATATGAAGAAATTAATTTATATACTCGCTATCCCATTTCTGATATCTTCCTGTAAAGATATGCCCGAGCAGGAACGTGGCATCCCGGGTCCAGAAGAAGTGGAATTAAAAAAGCCTGAAATAAATGTAGATTCCGTAGAGAAGGATTTAAAAGAAAAGGGCTATCAAACCTTTAGATATGAAGAAGGCGATACCACTTATTTGATGCAGCAATATTATATGGTTTTTCTGAAAAGCGGCGAAAACCGAAGTCAGGATTCTACCGAAGCCGCCAGGTTACAAAAGGAGCACCTGGCCTATTTAACGAGAATGGCAGAAGAAGGTTATGCCAGTTTAATTGGTCCTTTTGGTAGTGACGGAGAAATTCGTGGAATTGCAGTATATAACACCGCAACCCTGGAGGAAGCCGATAGTTTGGCAAATCAAGATCCTATGGTGAAATCCGGAAGGTTAAAAGTTGAAGTTCATCCCTGGTGGACTGCAAAAGGGGGAAAGCTCAATTAGAGCAGAAGATTACGATAATTTAAAAAATGAATTATGAAGATAGAACAACATGACGAAGGAAAAAAAGGTTTTTTTCAAGCTATGAAAGATAAAAAACAGGCCGGTAAAATGACTTATACCTGGGCCGGAAAAAGTAAATTTATTATTGATCACACCGAAGTTGATTCGGATTTTAAAGGCAATGGTGTTGGTAAAAAAATGGTACAAGCCGCCGTAGATTTTGCTAAAGAAAACAAGCTGAAAGTGATTCCGCTGTGTCCATTTGCAAAGAAAATAATTGAAAAAATACCGGAATTTCAGGAAGTGTTGGCCTAATTTTAAAAGAACTATTATGGAAAATTCTTCGCTTCCAGATTTGAAATATGTGGGCTTCGAAAAAGAAAAACGCACACTTCATCTCTTTCTGCAGATTGTGGGTAAAATCAGGTTAAAACTTACACCCCGAAAAAATCACTGGTGGTATGTTACCCATTATATCACAGAAAAAGGCTTTAGCACCGGACCTATTCCCTACAACAATGGATTTAGCAGTTTTTCTATAGCTTTCAATGTAATTAAACACCAACTTGAAATACAAACCAGCGAAGGCGGTTTTAAAACCCTGGAGCTTAAAAATGGTTTAAGCGTAGCCGATTTTTATACTCAAGTTTTTATAATTTTAAATGAGTTGGACATTTGGGTGAAAATTTTAGATAAACCTTATGATCTGGGAATAGAAAAAGAGTTTTCATCAATTTCAGAATATCATCATTATGATGAATCTTATATTGAAAAATTATGGAAAGCTTTATTATGGACAGACAGTGTTTTTAAAGAATTCAGCGGAAGATTCTACGGAAAAACCTCTCCAGTTCATTTATACTGGCATTCTATGGATTTGGCTGTAACCCGGTTTTCCGGGAAAAAAGGCGCAAAAATGCCTGCTGAAGCAAGAATTTCAGATAAAGATGCTTATAGCCACGAATGTATAAGTTTTGGCTTCTGGCCGGGCGATGATAAGGTGCAGGAACCGGCATTTTATTCCTATACTTTTCCTAATCCCGAAGGTATTAACAACAAGGAATTACAACCGGCTTCTGCAAGCTGGGAAATGAGCAATGGCAGTCCAATGGCTATTCTTACTTACGCGAATCTTAGGGAAGAAGAAAATCCGAAGCAGGCTTTGCTGGAATTTATGGAAAGTGCTTATCAGGCCGGCGCCCGACTTTCAGATTGGCCGATAGAAGATTTAAATGTTCAGGATCTTAAAGATTTATAATTCAGAAAAATAAAATACCTTATGAAATCGTCATTGCGAACCCATTTTCGGGTGAAGCAATCTGTTAATGATAAGTGAGTAATAATTTTTATGAATTAGAATTGATCACTTCAATAATTTCTGCTTTCTGTAAAACACCAGATTGTCTCCATAGCTGTTGCCCGTTTTTAAAGAGTATCATCGTGGGAACACCTCTTACCTGGTACTTACCTGCCAATTCCTGGTTTTTATCTACATCTATCTTGACGATTTTTATTCCGTCGCCTAATTCTGCTTTTACGTCCTTTAGAATTGGGGCAAGCATTTTGCACGGGCCACACCAATCTGCATGAAAATCGACTAAAACAGGTTTTTCATCTTTTATAATTTCACTGAAATTGCTTTTCATAGTTGAATAATTTTATACTTTCTTAAAGTTACTGAATTTCCGTCTTTAGTCGAAAATAAATCCAATAAGCAACAAAAAACAGCCCCGAATAATTCCAGGGCTGCTTCTTTAACAATTAACAAAACAATTCAACAAAAAATTATTGCCATCCGCCACCCAGGGCCTTATAAAGATTTACGATGGAATTTAATTTACTGTATTCGGCATTAATCAGGTTAAGCTGAGAATTGAGAGCGTTCTCCCGGGCGGTTAAAACTTCCAGGTAATTGATTAAACCATTATTTAGCAATTCTTCTGAATATCCTGAAGCTTTATCGTAGGCTTCATATTCATTTTCAAGGATTTCTATGCGTTCTGTACTTGCTTGGTAGTTGGAAAGTGCATCAGAAACTTCCCTGCCGGCCACCAAGATTGCTTGTTTAAAGTTTAGCAAAGCTTGCTGCTGTTGAGCTTGTGAAACCTCATACTGCGTTCTTATTTGCCGTTTGTTGATAATTGGCTGTAAAAGTGAAGCACCCAAATTGGCAAAAAGGGAATTTACATTTAATAATTTATCCAACTCCAAACTCTGGAAACCACTTGCAGCAGTTAAGGTAAGCGACGGATAAAAATCGGCTCTTGCAGCATTGGTAAGTTCAAAAGCGTTTATAAGTCCGTACTCGGCTGCGATCACATCCGGCCTGTTTCTTATTAGTTGAGAAGGCACCCCGGTGTTAAGCGGAGTAATAATAATCTGTTCAGAAAGATCTGTTCGCTCTATTTGTTGGGGTCCTTCTCCAAGCAATATAGAAAATGAATTCTCGAGTAAACGAATTTGATTTTTAAGCTGAACCACCAATGCTTCGGCCGTGTGTAGCTGGGCTTTGGTTTGCTGTACTCCAACTTCAGTAACATTTCCCGCATCTTTTAGAGCTTCTGTAGTTTCAAGGCTACTTTTCCTGGTTTCCACGGTTTCTTCAGCAATCCTAAGTTGCTCATCAAGGCTAAGCAATTGGTAATAATTATTAGCAATGTTTGCAATTAGCTGAGATTTTACCGCTTTATGAGCAGCTTCACTTTGAAGATAAGCCGCTGTAAAAGCCCGGTCATTACTTCTTATTTTTCCCCATATATCGGCTTCCCAGGAAAGGTTTCCGGTAACATCGTATTGGGTGATGCTCCCGTCAAAGAAAGAGCCAAATTGACTATTTGGAGACAGGATTTGGTGGCTTACTGCCGGCCCTCCGTTTAGCGTAGGAAAATAGCTTGCCTTCCCCTGCTTTACATAAGCTTCGGCAGCCAACATTTGCTGAATAGCGATACGAATATCTATATTGTTCTCCAGGCTTTCTTCAATATGCATTTTCAGAATAGGATCGGTAAAAATTTCGCTCCAGGAAATCACTGCCATATTTAATGAATCCTGAGGAAGATTGTCTGTTCTATATAATTCTTCAGAAATTTCTTCTATTTCAGGACGTTCATATTCTTTGGCTGCAAAGCAGGAAACCAATAAAAATGGTAAAGCTCCTGCAAGCAAAAATGTATATATACTATTCTTTCTCATTTTATTCTTTTTCAGAAATTGATTTATTTTCTGTTTTAGCAGCTTCCGGTGCACCGGTTATCTTTTCCTGTAGCCATTGGAAAATGATATATAGAATAGGAATCACAAAAACACCTATCACAGTCCCCACTAATAGTCCGCCTGCGGCTCCGGTACCAATAGATCTGTTACCCTGGGCTCCTACACCTGTGGCAAGCACCAATGGGGTTAATCCTAAAATGAATGCAAATGAAGTCATTAAAATAGGACGCAATCTTACGCGGGCACCATCAATTGCCGCTTCGGTTAAAGGCATACCTTCCCTTCGACGTTGTATGGCAAATTCTACTATTAGAATGGCATTTTTCGCCAATAATCCAATTAACATGATCAGGGCAATCTGGAAATATATATTGTTCTGTAAACCTGCCAGCCAGGTGGTAAAATATGCACCTGCAACCCCAATGGGGAGCGAAAGAATTACTGAAAACGGTAAAAGATAACTTTCGTATTGTGCTGCGAGTAAAAAATAAACAAATACAATACTTAAGAGGAATATTATTCCTGCCTGCCCCGAGGAAGCGATTTCTTCCCTGGTAAGGCCTGAGAAAGCAATATCGTATTCATTAGGTAAGTCTTGTGCTGCAGCCTGCTCAATCGCGTTAATTGCATCACCCGAGCTATAACCCGGTGCTGAAGATCCTGTAAGGGTTACCGCGTTAAACAGATTAAAACGAGTTACGGTTTGCGGCCCATAAATCCGCTCTAAGGTTACAAATTGAGAAACAGGAGCCATTTCACCTCCGGGCGTTTTAAGGAACATACTATTTAAACTTTCCTCATCAATACGGTCTTCTGGCAACGCCTGAACAAATACCCTAAATTGCTTCCCAAAACGACTAAAGTTTGCGGTATAAATTCCTCCAACATAACCTTGCAAAGTGCTTAAAATATCGCTTATGCTAACACCAGCCTCTTTTGCCTTGGGTACGTCTATATCCATTTGTAGCTGCGGGTAATTAGTGCTGAAGGGATTAGATGCAAAAGCGATTTCAGGTCTTTGCATAAGACTTCCAACAAAGTCGGTTGCAGCTTGGTCTAACTCCTTTAATTCGCCGGAAGAACGATCTACCAACTGCATTTCAAAACCATCTGCACTACCAAAACCGGGAACACTGGGAGGGGTGAAATAGATAATTTCAGCATCACTAATTGAAGCGGCTTTTTTATTTAATTGAGCTATAATTCCGTCAACCGAAGTTTCTTCAGTTTCCCTATCTTCCCAATTTTCAAGGATTATAAAGCCCATAGCATTGGAACTACCTGCTCCAGAGAAAAAGTTACGCCCGGCAATAACGGTGGCAGTTCGTACTCCCTCTATGGTTTCCATTTGATCGTAAAGAGTTTGCGAAACCTGATAGGAGCGATCTAAGGAAGAACCCGGTGGAAGTTCAGCATTAACAAAAATTACCCCGCGATCTTCGGTGGGTACAAAACCTTTAGGAATAGAACTATCTGCCCAAAAAATACCTGCAGAAGCAAGTGCCAGAATTAAAAAGGTGATCCATTTATGCTTTACCAAAAAACCAAGTGAGTTGGTGTATTTCTTTGTTGTAGCTTTAAATGCAGTATTAAAAGCGGTATAAAATCGTTGTAATAGGTTTTGCTTTTTTTGTTTTTTTGAATGTGGCTTTAAGAAAACCGCACATAATGCCGGACTCAGCGTTAAGGCATTTACTGCTGAAATTAATATAGCTATAATTAGGGTTACACCAAATTGTTCGTAAAACACCCCTGATGGTCCCTGGATAAATGTAATAGGAATAAAAACGGCTGCCATTACCAGCGTAATTGAAACAATAGCTCCCGCTATTTCACTCATCGCTGAAACTGAAGCTTGTTTTGCACTTTCGGCACCATCTTCCAACTTTGCGTGGACTGCTTCAACTACTACAATAGCATCATCTACCACAATCCCAATGGCCAATACCAGGGCAAATAAAGTAAGCAGGTTAACCGAGTATCCTAAAACTCCCAGGAAGAAAAATGTTCCAATAATAGAAACCGGAACGGCAATCGCGGGAATTAAAGTAGATTTTAAATCCTGAAGAAATACAAATACCACTAAGAATACCAGTAAGAATGCTTCAATTAAAGTTGTTCTTACTTTTCCTATAGATGCGGTTAAAAATTTGTTGGTATCGTAATTTATAATGTAATCTACACCTTCAGGGAAATCCTTTTTTAAGTCGTCTAACTTCAAATAAATTTCTTCAATAACTTCCTGCGCATTAGAGCCCGGTGTTTGAAAAACACCAAAACTAATGGCCGGATGTCCTTTAGATCTGGAAAGGGAAGCATAAGAAAACGCATCCAGTTCTACAGTTCCAACATCTTTTACTCTTAGAAACTGGCCATTATCCTCAGCAGAAATAATAATATCTCCGTACTCTTCCGCGGTTTTATAACGGCCTTTATATTTTAATACATATTCAAAAGACTCTCCAACATTCTGGCCTAAAGCCCCGGCCGCTGCTTCTAAACTTTGTTCTCCTATAGCGGCCGTTACATCGCTGGGAACCAAACCATAATTAGCCATTTTGGCGGGATCTAACCAAACGCGCATGGCATAATCTTTTCCTCCAAATACGTTCACCTCCCCAACACCGTTAATACGCTGTAATTCTGGTTTTACATTAATATTCAAATAATTCTGAATAAAAGTATCGTCATAATCTGGATTGGTAGAGTATAGCCCGGCGTATAATAAAGCTGAATTTTGTCTTTTGGTAGTGGTAACCCCCGCGCGAATAACTTCATCTGGCAATACCGCATTTGCTCTGGAAACCCGGTTTTGAACGTTTACCGCTGCAATATCCGGATCGTAGCCCTGTTCAAAAAACACTGTAATACTTGCACTACCATTATTACTGGCACTTGAGGTAAGGTAGGTCATTCCCTCCACCCCGTTAATTTGTTCTTCAATAGGCACAACTACACTTTCAAGTATGGTTTCAGCATTGGCTCCGGCATAGGAGGCATTCACCTGTACCGTGGGTGGCGCAATATCAGGATATTGGGTTACCGGTAATTCTGATAGCCCTAGAATACCTAACATCACAATGATGATAGATATTACTGTAGATAATACCGGACGTTCTATAAAGGTTTTTAGCATAGCTTTTTATTTAAAAACTGTGTTGAAGGAATTTACAATACTATCCAAAGCGATAGGTTGTGGCTGGATTTTGGTTCCGGGTTTTACTTTATTAGCTCCCTTGGCCAGAATAATACTTCCTTTTTCTATGCCCTCTTTTACTACATAAACCTTATTTACCTCTTCTAAAATAACGATAGACGAAGCTACCAGGCTTGAATCATCCTTAACCCTATATACAAAAGTCTTTCCCTGTTGTTCGAAAGTAGAAAGTATAGGAACAATAACTGCGTCGTCGTAAACCTCCGGTATTCTTACTGTACCACTGCTGCCATTTCGGAGTAGTCCACTACTATTATCAAATTTCGCCCTAAATGTTACCGTACCAGTTTGCTGACTTATTTCTCCGGAAATTGTTTCAATGGTCCCCTTGTTTTCATATTCTGTTCCGTTGGCTAATACAAGATTTATTTCAGGTAGATTCTGGATTTTTTCTTCCATTGTATTCGCTTCGGTAGTATTCATGAAACTTAAGAAGTCTTTCTCGTTCATAGAAAAGAAAGCGTAAACTTCATCGGTTTGAGAAACCGTGGTAAGGGGAGTAGGATCTCCCGGAGAAACTAAAGCTCCATTTCTAAAGTTAATATTACCTACATAGCCATCTACCGGGCTTTTAATATTCGCATAATCTATATTCGCGGCAATACTGTTGTAATTGGCTTCAGCTTGAGCGAGTTGGGCTTTAGCAGTTTCGAGCTGTACAGGGCTAATAATTTCTTTTTCTACCAAAGGTTTCAGCTTTTCTACTTCCACCTTCGCTGCATTTACATTGGCGTTCGCAGCAGCCGCATCGCCAGCTAAAGATTGAGTTTCAAGCTTAAAAAGCAATTGACCTTTCTTAACTTTGGCACCGGCATCTACCAATACATCGGTGATATAACCGGATACTTTGGCTCTCACTTCACTATTTACAACACCTTCTATACTGGTTGGGTATGAAGTGAAACCCGTAACTGTTCGGGTTGGAACCTCAATAACCGGAAATGGCTGTGGCCCTTGCGCTTCATTTTCTGAAGCTTCCCCGCCTTTACTGTCTGAGCAGGAAGTGAAAATTGCAGCACTTATAAATAGACTAAAATATATTATCTTTTTCATTACTTAAAGGTGTAGTTACGAATTGGTGATCTTTTTCTTTAATTTATTAACTGCCGTAGTAGCTTCGTCTAAAAAAGTTAGCAGGCTTCTTTGAAATTCCAGGTCAAAATTTTCCTCGGAATTCAGTTTGTTCATTTGTGTTTTATATTCCAACACTTCCTGATGAATACATCTTTGTGCCTCCCATTTCGCGGTCATTTCATCAATATAATTCACCATTAGATCTGGCTTTACAATAAAATAGCGCTTGCGATCCCCGGCTTTGGTGTAATACTCAATCCTGTTGGTTGCCTGAAGATGCTCGAGATGGGTAGAGACTGTGCTTTTGCCGGCTTTCAAATCTGTAACCAATTGATCGAAGGAGCATCCTTTTTTACCAATCATTATTAGAGTTGCGAATATTCTTGCAGCAACCGGAGCGAGTTGATGTTCTTTTTCAATTTGCACCCCAAGTTTCTCTATAAGCCGGGTTTTGTGTGCTTCTAATTGTAGTTTATTCATTTAGATAATTTGAAGCTGCAAAATTAATATTTAGTTCCGAATAATCCGAACCAGTGAAAACTAATTAATCGTTATTTAAATTTAAACCTGAAATTAGCTGGCATTAGGACTTTACTTAGCTAAAATGGTTTAATTGCTTCTTAAATTATTGAGCAATAAAAAAGGTTCAAAAAGCAGAAGCTCTTTGAACCTTAAATTTTTTAACTTAATAATTAAGATTATTATTCTATTGAAATCTAAGACTTAGTAGAAAATATAAAATTACTTTTCCTCATAAATTCCTATTTCCAGTTCTCCATCTTTGTTCATTTTTGCTCGATACATCCCGGCAGTATTGAATTCCATAGAAACATTTCCATCGTGATCTATTGCGATTATTCCGCCACTTCCTCCCAGCTCTGGATTCTTTTTTTGAATTACTTCTTTTGCAGCCTCGGCCAGGCTTATTTCTTTGTATTCCATCAAGGCAGAAATATCGTAAGCTACTACGCCACGAATAAAAAATTCGCCCCAGCCGGTTGCAGAAATCGCTGCGGTTTTGTTATTGGCGTAAGTGCCCGCTCCAATAATTGGTGCATCGCCTATACGTCCCCATTTTTTATTGGTCATTCCGCCAGTTGAGGTTCCTGCTGCCAGGTTTCCGTTTTTGTCTAAAGCGGCACAACCTACGGTACCAAATTTTGAATCTTTAATAAACGGATCTATAAAAGCAGTCTTCCCATCGTGATCCAGTTCTGTTTTTTCTGCATCTCGTTCTTTTAAACGTTCTAAACTTTTAAATCGGTTTTCGGTGTAAAAGTATTCAGGATCTACAATTTCTAAATTTTGTTCTTCAGCAAATTGCTCAGCTCCTTTTCCCGAAAGCATTACGTGCTCTGAATTCTCCATCACTTCCCAGGCTAAATTTATTGGATTCTTAACCGTGGTTACGCCAGATACCGCTCCGGCGTTTAAAGATTTCCCGTCCATAACAGAGGCATCAAGTTCGTTTTTACCCTCGTTGGTAAAAACCGCTCCTTTGCCTGCATTAAAAAGCGGTGAATTCTCCATTACATTTATGGTGCGCTGCACTGCTTCAATTGCTGTTCCACCATTCGCTAAGATTTCGTGGCCCGTTCTAATGGCTTCTTCCAGTTTTTCTTTATAAGCTAGTTCTAAAGAATCGCTCATATTTTCTTTAAGGATAGTTCCAGCACCTCCATGAATAACAATCCCAAAATTCTCTACAGAATTCTGGGCTTTTTCAACGTCTGAAGTTTGATCTTTTTCTTTTTCAGCTGAACTATTACAGGCTAAGAATAGGGATAGACTGAATAGGAATAAAATTTTTTTCATAAAAAGATAGATTTTAAGCCGAAGATAAGCATTTTGTAAAGTTTTTCGTCTTTGCGCCAGGGATAGCAGCGTAAAGCCCACAGGAGCCGATAGGCGACGAGGACTTGCAGCGAATAGCCCGTTAAGGCGCCCAAAAATATAAGAAAATGGGCTTTTTTTCTAAGCTTTAAGTTGTAATTTTAAGCAATATAATTAAGAAATCATGGCAGTAAATAAACCTTTTAATCTCAATAAATGGATTGAGCAAAACCGCGAATCACTTAAACCGCCGGTAGGAAACCGCAACCTATATAAAGAATCTGAAGACTACATTGTAATGGTGGTTGCCGGGCCAAATGCCCGAAAGGATTATCATTATAACGAGACTGAGGAACTTTTTTATCAGCTGGAAGGCGAGATTGAAGTTCATATTCAAGAAGACGGCAAGAAAAAGACCATGCAGTTAGGTCCGGGAGATATGTATTTGCATCCGGCAAAAATGCCACATTCACCAGTTAGAAAAGAAGGTTCTATCGGGTTGGTGATAGAACGTAAACGCGTACAACTTGAAGGTAAAGACGGACTCTTATGGTTTTGCGATAACTGTAACCATAAATTGTATGAAGTTTATTTTCCATTGGAAGATATAGAAAAGGACTTTCTAAAGCATTTTAAACATTTCTACGGAAGCAAGGATTTGCGAACCTGTGATAATTGCGGAGAAGTTATGCCCGTTGATGAACGGTTTGTAGCCGAAACGGAATAGCATAAAAATTTATTATTTTAGCAGGAAACACACAAAAGAACAGATAAAATTTACAAATTAATGAGTGAAACATCAGAAAAATTTGGAATAAAACAGGCT
>JAGXIG010000015.1 GCA_024635815.1 Salegentibacter sp. | reverse complement strand
GTGAGGGAAAAAGTAATATTATTTTGGTGATGTTTCCGGTAAATGGGTTCTTTAGAGAAATACTGAAGCGTATCGTGCATCCAGCCCATCATCCATTTCATTCCAAAACCGAGTCCGCCTAAAAATACCGGTTTTGAAACCCCACTGTGGGCAGTAGATTCTTCGGCAATGGTTTGTACATCTGGAAATGAAGCATAAACTTCTTTATTGAGCTCTTGTAAAAACGATATCGCCTCCAAATTCTGGTTTCCGCCAAACTGATTGGGTTCCCATTCACCTTCTTCCCTTGAATAATCAAGGTAAAGGATAGAAGCTACGGCATCTACGCGTATTCCGTCAATATGAAATTGTTCTAACCAGTATAAAGCATTGCTGATTAAAAATGCCCTTACCTCGTTTCGGTTATAATTAAAGATCAAACTTTTCCAGTCGGGATGATAGCCTCTTTTTGGATCGGGATGTTCATAAAGATGTGTACCGTCAAAGTATCCCAGTCCGTGGCTGTCTTCCGGAAAATGCGAGGGCACCCAATCCAGGATTACTCCAATGTTATTTTGGTGAAGTTTATCTACTAAAAATTTGAATTCATCAGGATAGCCAAATCGCGAGGTTGGTGCGAAATATCCGGTAATTTGATATCCCCAGCTGGGGTCATAGGGATATTCCATAATAGGCATAAATTCTACGTGCGTAAAGCCCATTTCTTTAATATAGGAAACCAGCTCAGTAGCGAGTTCCCAGTAAGAAAGCGATCGGTTTTCTTCAGTTTTCTTCTTCCAGGAAGATAAATGCACTTCATAAACCGAGTAAGGAGCATTTAAGGAATTATGCTTTTTCCGCTTCTTCAGCCAGGATTTATCTTTCCATTTATAATCGTCTTCCCAAACAACCGAAGCTGTATTAGGCGGGTGTTCGCAACGCCTTGCATAAGGATCGGCTTTTTCGGTAATAATTTCGTTATGATTACTATGGATTTTATACTTATATAAATTCCCTTTTCCAACATTCGGAATAAAACCTTCCCAGATCCCGCTGCCGTCCCAGCGTACATTTAATTGATGTTCGCCATCCTGCCAATGATTGAAGTCTCCAATCACCGAAACCTGTTTGGCACCGGGAGCCCAAACCGCAAAATAAGTTCCTTTATTCTTATTAAGCGTGAGGGGGTGAGAACCAAATTTCTCGTACAAGCGAAAATGTTTCCCCGATTTAAATAAGTTAATATCAAATTCTGAAAATAAACTGTGCGTTATAACTTTTGTCATATTATCCTATAGTTGTTCCGGGCGGAAGTACCGCTTCTTTTTTAAGTACTACAATTCCCTCTTTAATTACATAAGCATCGGTTTCGTCATCCTCTAATTGGGGACCGCCATTGATAGTAGTGTTATCTCCAATTCTACAATTTTTATCGATTATGGCGTTATTAATATTACAATTTTCACCTATTCCGGCGAGGATTCGAATTTTATTTCCTTCAATTTCTTCTAAAGATTCATAAAAATCGCATCCCATAATATAACTGTTTTTTATAAATGAACCTTTCCCAATTCTTGACCTAACACCAATTACTGAAGACTCAATTTCCTTAGCATGGATAATACAACCTTCAGCAATTACAGCTTTTTTTAGGTTAGTTCCCGAAACTTTTGAAGTCGGAAGAATTCTTGCCCGGGTATAAACCCTGTTTTCCATATCATATAGGTTGAATTTAGGGATATCTTCCGTTAAGCCAATATTCGCTTCAAAAAATGATTCTATATTTCCAATATCGGTCCAGTAACCTTCAAATTGGTAACCACAAACTTTTTTCTTTCCTATGGCTTGCGGAATTATTTCTTTACCAAAATCTACTGTACTCTCGTCGTCCATCAATTCTTCCAGTAACTTGCGGTTGAACACATAAATTCCCATGGAACCCAGATAATTTCTGCCTTCAGCTTCCATTTCTGGTCCTACCGGCGAAGTCCAATCTGGTAAAAGTTCAGATTTCGGTTTTTCGATAAACGAAGTAATATTATTGTCTTTATCGGTCTTCATAATCCCAAAACTCGGAGCTTCTTTCGCAGTAACAGGTACGGTACCAATAGTAATATCGGCGCAGGAATCTATATGTTGCTGGACCATTTTATTGTAATCCATATGATACAATTGATCTCCGGAAAGGATTAGGAAATAGTCAAATTTATGTTTTTTGAAATGATGCATGCCCTGTCTCACCGCATCTGCCGTACCCTGGTACCAGGTTTTGTTATTTGGGGTTTGTTCTGCCGCCAAAACATCTACAAAAGCCGGGCTAAAAAAACTGAAATGATAAGTATTTTTAATATGCTTGTTCAACGAAGCCGAATTAAACTGCGTTAACACGTACATTCTTTTAAGGTCTGCATTAATACAGTTGGAAATTGGAATATCTACCAGGCGATATTTACCTGCGATAGGAACTGCAGGTTTAGATCTGCTTTCTGTTAATGGATGGAGCCTGGTGCCCTGACCGCCTCCAAGAATAACCGATAATACTTTGTCGTTTAACATATTTAGCTGCTTTTTAAAGAGTTATACAAATCAATATACTGTTGAGCCGAAACATTCCAGGAATGATCAATGCCCATAATATGTTTTCTGGTTTTTTTAAATTCGGGTTGGTCCTTATAAAATTTTATTGCCCTGTTTAGAGTTTTAAGAATATCCTTTTCTGAAGCTTCCGCGTGACTAAAACCGAAACCGCCATCTTCAATATCTATTACGGTATCTTTTAACCCGCCAATACTGCGTACCACGGGAATTGTTCCGTAGCGCAGGGAATATAACTGATTAAGTCCGCAGGGTTCTACCCGGGATGGCATTAAAAGGTAATCGGCGCCGGCGTAGATGAGATGTGAAAGTTTTTCATCGTAACCAATAAAAGTATTGTAAACACCTTTATGTTTTTTCTTCAGGCTTTCTAATTCGCTTTCCACTTCAGGATTCCCGGAACCTAAAATAAGGATGCTGCAATCTTTTTTAGCCAGGACTTTATCTAAAACTGCCGGTAAAAGATCGGCACCTTTTTCATAGACCAGTCTCCCAATAAAAGCAAATAAAGGTTTTGATGCTGAAAAACCAAATTCTTTACAAAGCCATTTTTTGTTAGCTGTTTTTCCGGTTTGAATATTTTTAGCTGAATAATTTTTTACAATAAATTCATCGGTTGCCGGATTCCATACTTTAGAGTCGATTCCGTTTAGTATTCCAACACATTTTTCATTTTCGTGGCTCAGTAAACTTTCCAAACCATTTGCAGCTTGTTGTAATTCCTCCATATAGCTTGGCGAAACTGTGGTTACTTTCCAGGCACATTTTATTCCAGCTGCTAAGGGATTAATCATTCCATCCCAATCGAGCAAACCGTTTTGAGAAATATCAAATGCAGGAAGATAATGTACTTTGTCGTGCGAAAACCATCCCTGGTACTGTGCGTTATGAATAGTGAGAATAACCGGAATTCCGTTTAGCTTTTTATATTTCATACATTCCTGAGCCATAAAAGGAATTAATCCTGTATGGTGGTCGTGGCAATGAATAATTGAAGGTTTTTCTTTTAAGGTGAGAAACCAATCCATTACTGCGATCTGAAATGCTACAAAGCGTGCGGTATCATCTTCTGAATACACGAAATCTTTAAATAAGAGCTTTGGAATATCCACAAACAGAACTTCAATATCTAAAACCTCTTCTTTTAATTTCAGGATTTTATAAGGATAAGTATCTTCTCCTAAAACCAATTTTGATTCGTAAACACTTTCAAATTTGTGAGCAGCGGTAAATTTATTATTATAAAAAGGCATCACCACTTTAGCGTTAACACCGGCCTCCTGTTGGTATTTTGGTAAGGACCCAACAACATCTCCCAGGCCTCCAACTTTTGCGATTGGATAACATTCAGCGCTTACGTGTATCACGTTCATATAAATAATTTTGAAAAAATATTGAGTTAATTAGGTTGTTTATTGATGATTTTTAAGGTCTGAATTTTGTAAAGCTTCTAAATTCACACCCTGTTTATCGCCAATCCTCCATAAATTTAGTAAAATAAAGGGATTTCCCATATTAATGAATGCAGAAATTAATTCCAGATTTGCTTTGGTGAATGATTAGGGTATAAAAAAATCAAACTCGCGGTTATAAATCCTTATTCAGCTTATCAGGATTTTGCCTGGTATCGAACACCGTGATTATCTTAATTTCGGAAGGATTAAACCGGTAGAAAACTGTAGTTTGTTTTGTGATTACAGCTTGATGTAACCCGGGTTTTGCAAGAGATTCAGGAAAAATTTCGGGATAAGTTTTAATAATTTCAAGGTTGCGATCTAATTTCTTAATGAATTCTTTCTTTACTTTTTTAGACCAGTTTACACTCAAATAACTTATTAAGTTTCCTCAGCAGTTTTTGTGATAATGACTTTTCGAGACATTATCTGTGCTTTTTAATAAACTTTTCATAAGTACTTGTTTCTTCCCTTGCTATTTCTTTATCAGCCTCTTCAATTTCAGCTTTTTCATCCGAAGAAAGTTTATTCCAAAAATCAGTAGATTTATTCTTTTTTAAAATTCACGAATAGACCTAATTAATTCAGGGTCATTAGTCTCCATTAATAATTGAGCGAGTGATATTTTTTCTTCCTGAATATTCATTTATAGCATTTTTATAAGAATATTAAGATAAGAAATTAGCTTTAAACCATTTTTGAAAGATTTACTTCAGATTTTAAATAAGCTTCCAATCCCTTAAGGCTAAATTCCCATAAGTGGTTTAAAATTGTAAATTTGCAGCCAATAATGTGGAGTCGCTCTGCGCTCAAATTGCAGGTAAGAAAAACAAAACAATGAGTTACAACTTTAACGAAATTGAAGCCAAATGGCAAAAATACTGGGCCGAAAATCAAACTTTTCGCGCCAGCAATTCATCAGATAAACCTAAATATTACGTGCTGGATATGTTTCCTTATCCCTCGGGCGCCGGACTTCATGTAGGGCATCCGCTGGGTTATATTGCCAGTGATATTTATGCACGCTATAAACGTCATACAGGTTTCAATGTTTTGCATCCTCAGGGTTACGATAGTTTTGGATTGCCTGCTGAGCAATATGCGATTCAAACCGGACAGCATCCGGCGCTTACCACAGCAAAGAATATTAAAAGATACCGGGAGCAACTTGATAAAATCGGATTTTCTTTCGATTGGAGCAGGGAAGTGCGCACCAGTGACCCCGAATATTATAAATGGACGCAGTGGATCTTTATCCAGCTTTTTGAAAGTTGGTATGATATGGAAGCTGAAAAATCCAGGGCAATTTCTGACTTAGAAGGAATTTTTGCTTCGGAAGGTAACTCCCGTATTAATGCTGCTTGTGATGATGACGTTGAAGAATTTTCAGCAGAAAGCTGGAACAATTTTTCTTCTGAAGAAAAACAAAGAATATTGCTTAAATACAGGCTTACCTATTTAGCTGAAACCGAAGTGAACTGGTGTCCGCAGTTAGGAACTGTTTTGGCCAATGATGAGATTGTAAACGGCGTTTCTGAACGTGGTGGGTATCCCGTGGTGCGTAAAAAAATGACCCAATGGAGTATGCGAATTTCTGCATTTTCAGAGCGTTTGTTGCAAGGTTTAGATCAACTGGATTGGACCGAAAGCCTAAAGGAAAGTCAGCGTAACTGGATTGGAAAATCGGTTGGTGCGATGGTGCACTTCAATTTATACGGTGAGACCCTGAAAAAGGTGAAGGATGACGGAAGTCTTTCCGAACATCAAAAAAGAATCTCGGTCTTTACTACACGTCCCGACACTATTTTCGGTGTAAGTTTTATGACTTTGGCGCCGGAACACGATTTGGTTAAGAAGATCACCACGCCACAGCAAAAAGAAAAAGTTGAAGCCTATGTTGCTGCCAGCGCAAAACGCAGTGAACGTGAGCGTATGGCCGATGTAAAAAGCATCACCGGCGTATTTACCGGTGCCTATGCCGAGCATCCCTTTACGAAAGAGCCAGTACCGATCTGGATTGGCGATTACGTTTTGGCCGGCTACGGAACCGGGGCGGTAATGGCCGTTCCTTGCGGCGATCAGCGGGATTATGATTTTGCGAAGCATTTCGAAATTCCGATTCCTAATATTTTTGAAAATGTCGATATTTCTCAAGAAGCTTTTTCAGGAAAAGAAGGAACCGTCATAGCGAATTCCGATTTCCTTAGCGGACTCGAATATAAAGCAGCACTTCAAAAAGTGATTTTGGAACTGGAAAAAACCGGTCACGGTTACGGAAAAACCAATTATCGTTTGCGCGATGCAGTTTTTAGTCGCCAGCGATACTGGGGCGAGCCATTCCCTGTGTATTACGTAAACGGAATGCCTCAAATGATAGATGCACAGTATTTGCCTCTGCGACTTCCCGAAGTTGAAAAATACCTGCCTACAGAAACCGGCGAACCGCCATTGGGCAATGCTACTACCTGGGCCTGGGACACAAAATCCAACGAGGTGGTGAACAATAAGGAGATAGATGATAAAACGGTATTTCCACTGGAATTAAATACGATGCCGGGTTGGGCCGGGAGTTCCTGGTACCTTTTCCGTTATATGGATGCCGGAAACGATAATGAATTTGTTTCTAAAGAAGCTCAAAAATACTGGGAAAACGTCGATTTATATATTGGCGGAAGCGAGCACGCTACCGGTCATTTATTGTATTCCCGTTTCTGGACAAAATTTTTACACGATCGCGGACAACTTTCGGTTGAAGAACCTTTTAAAAAGCTGATTAACCAGGGAATGATCCTTGGTCAGAGTGCTTTTGTTTATAGGTTATCCTTAGAGGATTATAGTGATAGCGTTGGAAATAAGATTGTAGGAAACTATTTTGATGAAGATCAGAAAAAACGGATAAAAGAATTTATAAAGAAAAATAACAATAAGATTTTTATTAGTTATAACTATATCCAGAATCATCCATTTGAAAATTTAATTCCCATTGATGGTGAAGGAAAATTAAGTACAGCGTACCCGAATGTTTTTAAGACTTTGATAAATAATTTTCCTGAGGATAAAGACCTAATGGATGCATTATCTTTTGATATTTCCAAATTACATGCCGATGTTTCTCTGGTTAACCACTCTGATGAATTGGATATTGAAGGCTTCAAAGAATGGCGTCCTGAATTTAAAGATGCTAAGTTCCTGACAGAAAAGGATGGGGCCTACGTGGTAGGTCGCGAAGTCGAAAAAATGTCAAAATCCAAATACAACGTGGTAAATCCCGATGATATTTGTGAAGACTACGGCGCTGATACTTTAAGAATGTACGAGATGTTCCTTGGACCTTTAGAACAGGCAAAACCCTGGAATACCGCGGGAATCACCGGCGTACATAATTTTCTAAAAAAGCTTTGGAAACTCTATCACAACGGGGAGCAATTTGAAGTTTCCGAAGAAAAGGCTTCAGCCGATTCATTAAAGACTTTTCATAAAACCATTAAAAAGGTAACTGAGGATATTGAGGAATTCAGTTTTAATACTTCGGTTTCCACCTTTATGATTTGCGTAAACGAGCTTTCGGCACAAAATGTAACAGCCGAGAAGTTTTAGAACCATTGGCTATCCTCATCGCGCCGTATGCGCCTCATATCGCTGAGGAACTGTGGAGTAAATTAGGTCATTCAGAATCGGTTACAAGCGCAACATATCCTGAATTTGAAGAAAAATACCTGGTGGAAAGCACTAAGAATTACCCGATTTCCTTCAACGGAAAAATGCGATTTACAATGGAATTACCACTGGATATGCCTAAAGATGAAATCGAAAAAACCGTTATGGCAGATGAACGAACTCAAAAACAATTAGATGGTCGCTCACCTAAAAAAGTGATTGTTGTGCCGGGTAAGATTGTAAATATTGTAGGTTAGAAAAGATTTGAAAATTAGTTAATTTGAAGATTTGAAAAATCCGTTTCCTGGTTTAGGGGGACGGATTTTTTATTTTGGAACAATTTGTCACTTACCGTCACTCTGAATTTATTTCAGGGTCTAACTTGTTAGATGCTGAAACAAGTTCAGCATGACGTGGAATTCAAAATACCAATCCAAAAGATGCTCACAAATATAGTACAGATCGTCACCCTGCCCCGAATTCAGGGTCTAAGTTGTAAAATATAATTACCGTAAAAATCATTATATTTATTTGAAATTGGCTCGTTATGAATAAGCAAACAATTTTAAAAAAGACAATGAAAGATATTTCCAGACTTCCAGAATGGAGGATTCGGGAAGTTTCAGATTTTGTTGAATTCTTGCTGCAAAAAAGTGAAGAGAAGGAATTGGTTAAGGACCTTCAAAGCAACGCGGCCCAATCTAAATCTTTTCATTTTTTAGAGGAAGAGGAAGATTTGTATACTGATGAAGATTTAACTCAAAAATTTTGATTAATAAGGGAGATATTGTGTTGGTTTCTTTTCCTTTTACTAATTTAAAGGGTAGCAAACGAAGACCGGCTATAATTCTTTATATTGGAGAAATGGATGTTGTTGCAGCCTTTATAACTTCCCGAACCGCTAAAATCTCTTCTTTCGAATTATTAATAAATCCTTCTGAAATTAATAGATTAAAAAAACCTTCGCTTATAAAAACTACAAAAATCTGTACCTTAGATAAGAATTTGATTGTTGGTAAAATAGGTGAATTAACTAAAATGGAAAAAAAGCAATTAAATATAAAATAAAAGGAAGTCTTTGCTTTGTAATTATAGTATAGACTCACCGCTGCCAGCTAAAAACTGCCAACTGAAAACTACCCAAGATACAATTCAACCAAACCTTCAGGAGTGGTTAAATAGATGGTTTTATTTTCCTTGTCTATTTTATCTATAAACTCATCGTTCATAGGGATAAGAATTTGCTTTTCGCCTTTCTGAATTTCAAAAAGGGCCTGTGCAGTACTATCGTTTATGGAAGTGATTTTGCCAATATTGCCGTGGGTGGCATCTATAACGTCAAAACCTATAATTTCGTGAAAGTAGAACTGGTCGTCTTCCAGATCGGGGAGCATGGTGAGGGGAAGATAAGTATGTGCCCCTATAAGATCTTCAGCATCCTGCTCGGTTTCAATATCTTCAAATTTAACGCGAAGCAAAGTGCTTTTTTGCAGATTACTTCTTTCAATAAAAAATGGAACCAGGTTCTCATTATATTCAATGAGCACTGATTCCATTTCTGTGTAAGCTTCAGGTTCATCGGTGTCCAGTTTGATGAGCACCTCCCCTTTAAAACTAAATTTAGCAACGATTTTTCCTAAATAGAAACATTCATCTTTAGTCATCGCCGTCTGAGAATTAGTCTTTTTTCTCTTCTGTTTTTGCTTCTTCGGCAGTCTCTTGATCAACTTCCTTTTCCGCATTTGCTTCTGGTTCACCTTCTTCGGTTACTGCAGCACCTTCAGCTTCAGCAGCAGCTGCCGCATCGGCTTCTTTTGCTTCAGCTTCACGCTTAGCGTTCACCTCTTTTTCAGCATCAAGGGCTTTCTTTCTTGCTTCTTGTTCTTCTTTAGAAAGGTTGTCTTTCTTGGCATTGATTTTAGCTTCTTTTTCTTCCAACCAGGCCTCGAATTTCTTCTCAGCTTCTTCTTCAGTTAAAGCGCCTTTTTTAACGCCACCGGCAAGGTGTTTTTTAAGTAAAGCACCTTTGTAAGAAAGAATAGCACGAGCCGTATCTGTTGGCTGTGCACCGTTTTCTAACCATTTTACCGCTCCATCTACATCTAACTCGATAGTAGCTGGGTTGGTGTTTGGATTGTAGATTCCTAATTTATCTAAGAATTTACCATCTCTTTTTGAGCGCGCATCTGCGGCTACGATCCAGAAAAAAGGTTTTCCTTTTTTACCGTGTCTTTGTAATCTTAATTTTACTGGCATAAAAATTAAATTGTGGGGTTCCCGACCCCGATTATTAATAAGGCTGCAAAGATACTATATTTTTCTATTTCACAAGGAGTTGGCTAGAAATATATTTAATGCTTTGAACCGCGCAAAATTAAAGAAAATTAGGAAGTTTTTTGGTTAAAATCGCGGTCGGCTGTTAAAAGCAGTTAATTAGTGCTAAACCCTGTTAAACAGGTTGTTGCTGTGGTTTATGCGGGTTATCTTTATACTATGAATTTTTACAAAACGAGAGAGGAATGAGTTATTCTGAGAAAATATCTAAGAAACTAAATATGTTGCTTGAAAAGAATTATGATGCCGAGAAAGGCTATAAATATGCTGCTGAAAATGCTCAGGATCCGCAGTTGAAAGCGTTTTTTTCTGAGCGGGCTCAGGAACGTTACGATTTTGGCCACGAGCTTAAAACTGAAATCCGCAATTTCGGGGAGAATCCCGATAAAGGTTCCAGTTTGGCCGGAGATGCCCATCGAACGTGGATGAACCTAAAAACAAGCCTTTCGTCTAACAAGGATGATGCGGCTTTAGAAGAAGCAATTAGAGGCGAGAAAGTAGCAGCAGATGAATATGAAGATGTATTAAAAGATCCAGAAATTCCAGCATCTACAGCTAACCTATTGCTGAAACAGAAAAATGGAATTGTTGCTGCTCTCAATAAATTAAAAAGTCTGGAGATTCAAAGTTAATTATAAGCTTAAATTAAAGTGTACGAACAGATGTTTGATTGAAGTAGTAGTTTTTAGTGTTCGTATAGGCCTCACAGGTTCCCGGAAGCGGTGCTTGTGAGGTTTTTTATATTTTCAGCCATTCTTTATAGTTTTAAATTACTTGTTATGTGCAAAAGCGAAGGCTTTAGGTTCTAATAACTCATCGATAATTGACTCAAAATGAAGTGCTGTAAATACCCGGCTCTATATATCTTATCACACCATTTATATCAATAAAAATATTCTCAGGGTATGGATAGCTTTTAATTTTTTCAATAAAATCTTGGCAACAGTAATGTGACGGAAATTAAATTTTCTTTTTTTAAGAATTCAGATACATCTTCTGCTTCATTAAAAGTCATATCATAAAATTTACCTTACCCGCATATTTATCTCTTAGATCGTTTAATACTGTATTCCTAAATACATCCACTACAGAAAGTAAACCAGAGGTTAATTAAAGAGAAAATTTTAAATGAGAAAAGTACATCAATCTTCCAATTGCATAAATGGATCTTCTCCGTAAGACGAAGAAAAATTAATGTAGGTTCGGACATTTTTATTTAAAACAATTTTTGCTCGTTCTGCCGAGATCTTCTGGCCATTATAGAAAAAGGTTGTGTTCATTTCTTCCATCTTATCTATATAGGCTTCGGGATTGGAGTGTACTGAGGGTAATCCTTTAGGAGGTATTCCCGATACTGTGCTAATGGCACTACTGTTTTTTGGAATCTCCCGGCGATTGGAAAATTCCCTTGCTGATTTAATAAATTGTTTGATACCAATTTTATGCAAAGCAGCGGCTATAGCAGAAACCCTTACCTGATCAGCTCCAGGATAGTAAACTTGCAAATTGACCACGACTTGATTTGCCAGTTGCTCTTTAGAGTATTCTCCATATAACAGTTTCAATTCGGCATCAAGTTTTTCTATTTCTATCGGTTTGCCATTAATAAAGAGGTTCTTCTTCTTTAGTTCAAAAATGTCAATCCGCTTGTTAGATTGAAGAGATAAGCTTGAGTTTTTAGGTTGACCATTTATTTTCGAGGGCTGGTCCTTAGTTGTAGTGATATTTTGATCGGAATAAACTGGTTGGGCGACAATTCCCTGGCTGAAGAAATAGACACAAAAAGCCAGGATGGGCAGAAAGAATGTGAGACGTGTAGCCATTTTTTTGGCTGAAAAAGATTGCGATAGCATAAGGATTCGTTTTTTTGCCCTCTGGAAAGGTGGGCGGGTTAATGAATAATTGATTTGGCTGGTTAGTGTATTGTGATGAGCAACATCTGAATAAGTAAATAAAAGATCTGTGTAAGCTTTGATGTTATAATTTTGTTGCAAGGCAGCTTGGTCTGCCAGGAATTCATGGTTAAGGGCCATGTTTTTTTTGACCAAAACAAGGATAGGGTTAAACCAGAAAACCACTTGTAAAAATTCTATTAAAAGAATATCCCAACTGTGCTTTTGGGAAACGTGGGCTTGTTCATGAGCCAAGATTTCTGGAGCGATCTTATCTTGTTTATAAGCTTTTTTAGGTAAGAAAATATAGTGGAGAAAAGAATGGGGAACTGTTTTGCCGCGTACTAATACAGCGATGTGCAACGAGGTTTTTACCTGCTCGTTGTTCCGCACTTTTTGATACAAAAGGTGGAGGTTTCTCACAAAACGGTACCCAAAAATTAGTACTCCTAAACTATAAAGACAACCCAGGAGAATGGGTAACCAGTCGACCGTTTCAGAATCCGTAGTAGAAGGGGTATCCATAATTGGAAAAGTTGCAGGCAGTTGTGTAATTTGAGAGGGCAAGGAGGGTACAGCTTCAACGGTGTAGGTCAAGGTGATTAACGGAAGGACTACAGCGAGCAATACACTACCCAGTAAATAAAAACGCTTGAAATGATGAGCGGCTTGTGGTTCTAAAACCAGTTTATAAAAGCCCCAAAGTACCAAGAGGCAAAGTATCGATTTTAAAAGGTAGACAAACATTATTTCTTCGATTTTAGTTGTACGTCGATCAATTTCCGGAGGTCTTCAAGTTCCTCTTGGGTGAGATCAGTTTCTTCTGTGAAAAACGATGCAAATTGAGAAGCCGAGTTATTAAAAAAGTTTTTAATCATACTGTTCATTTGTTTCGAGAAATAATCTTTTTTCTTCACTAATGGGTAATATTCCCGGGAACGTCCCCTTTGTACATAGGCTACAAATTTTTTATCCTGCATACGTTTTAGTAAGGTTGCGACCGTGGTGGCTGCAGGCTTCGGGTCGGGATGGGCGGCAATTAAATCTTTCATAAAAGCTTTTTCCTGCTTCCATAGAAGGTTCATAAGTTGTTCTTCGGTATAGGACAAATGCATAATTGAAGTATTTACTTCTACAAAGGTAGAAATATATTTAAATTCTACAAGCGTAGAATCATTTTTTTTGCGATCAGGTATCCGTTCCTCATTCGCCCTTCATATCAAAATATCATGTTTTCCATCAAAATTATCTTTATAATATTTCATCTATAGATAAAAAGAATCATAGTACTTAAGAAGAAATAAACCTTCTAATTATAGTGATTTAAAGGATTTTCTGACGAACTGCAATGTTCCTGAGGATTGCGATTTTTTCAGTTAATAAATCCTGAAAAATTAACTTGAGGCTGCGCTAAATTATATGTAATTTTAGCCTCGAAGCAGGTGTTTTTTCTTCTGAAATAATCGCCTGAAATTCAGCTTAACTCCTAATTTTCGCCGTACATGTACCTAATTTTTGATACCGAAACTACCGGTCTTCCCAAACGCTGGGACGCTCCTCTAACCGATTCTGACAACTGGCCAAGATGTATTCAAATTGCCTGGCAGTTACACGATGAGATGGGAAATTTAATCGAAAGTCAGGATTACCTGGTAAAACCCGAAGGTTTTAATATTCCTTATGATGCAGAGAAAGTACACGGAATTTCTACCGAACTGGCTGCGGAAGAAGGAGTTTCCTTACCTGAAATGCTGGAGAAATTCCAGGAAGCCTTAAATAAAACCAAATTTGTAGTAGGCCAAAATGTAGGTTTTGACCTGAATATTATGGGCGCGGAATTCCATAGGGAAGCGATGGAAAATACGCTTCAGCAGTTACCGGTTTTAGATACCTGTACCGAAGTTACCGCGCAAATGTGTAAAATTCCCGGTGGTCGTGGCGGGAAATTTAAATTACCCACCTTAACCGAACTGCACGAATTTTTATTTGATGAGCCTTTTGGGGAAGCCCACAACGCTACTGCCGATGTGGAAGCAACTACCCGTTGTTTCCTGGAACTGGTTAGACAGCGTGTTTTTACCAAAGAACAGCTTGATGTACCTGTAGATTATTTTGAGAATTTTTCAGAAGCCAATCCAAAGCGGATAGAGCTTATTGGTTTAAAACACATAAACCTTAAAAAAGCTTCAGAAGAGATAAGAAAAAGGCTTCAGAAGCAACAACCCACCTCAGAAATCACTACCGAGGAGATCGAGGAAAACCTCGAAAAACTGGATGAGGTTCCTTTTGCACATTTGCACAACCATTCGCAGTTTTCGGTGCTACAATCTACCATTAGTATAAAGGATCTGGTAAATGTTGCTGCTTCAAATAATATGCCTGCGGTAGCGCTTACCGATCATGCGAATATGATGGGGGCGTTTCATTTTGTAAAAGAAATTGGCGATTACAATAAAGCGATTAGGGGGAAAAATGAAGCGGCACTTGCCAATAATGAGCCCGCCGAAGCCAGGGAATTAAAGGGAATTGTAGGCTGTGAATTTTTTGTTTGTGAAAATCACGCCGATAAATCCAGAAAAGACAACGGCTACCAGGTAGTGATGTTGGCCAAGAATAAAAAAGGTTATCATAACCTGGCAAAGATGTCTTCGAAAGCTTATACCGATGGGTTTTATTATGTTCCGCGAATTGATAAGGAAATTGTAAAGCAATACAAAGAGGATATCATTGTGCTTACCGGTAACCTTTATGGAGAGGTGCCAAGCAAGGTTTTAAATGTTGGAGAAAACCAGGCCGAAGAAGCTTTGCTGTGGTGGAAAGAAGAATTTGGTGACGATCTATATATAGAGATCATGCGTCACGACCAGGAAGACGAAGACCGAGTGAATACTGTTTTAGTTGGTTTTGCCAAAAAACATAAGGTAAACCTGGTGGCCACCAATAATACTTATTATTGTGCCAAGGAAGATGCCAATGCCCACGATATTTTATTGTGTATAAAAGACGGGGAGAAGCAAGCTACACCAATTGGTCGCGGCCGTGGTTATCGTTACGGTTTGCCCAATCAGGAATATTATTTTAAGAGTGGAGAAGAGATGAAAAATCTCTTTAAAGACTTACCACAAGCCATTAGCAACGTGCAGGAAGTGGTGAATAAAATAGAGCCGTTTGAATTGGCGCGAGATGTACTTTTACCTGCTTTTACCATTCCTGACGAATTTTTAGTTGAAGAAGACAAACACGATGGTGGAAAACGCGGGGAGAATGCTTATTTAAAACATATCACTTTTGTTGGAGCTAAAAAGCGGTACGGTGAACTTACACCAGATATTGAAGACCGACTGAATTTTGAGCTTTCAGTTATTGAAAATACCGGTTACCCAGGGTATTTTCTTATTGTAGAAGATTTTATTCGTGAGGCCAGAAATCTTGATGTTTCGGTAGGGCCGGGTAGGGGATCTGCGGCGGGAAGTGCGGTAGCCTACTGTTTGGCGATTACCAATATAGACCCTATTAAGTACGATCTGCTT
>JAGXIG010000014.1 GCA_024635815.1 Salegentibacter sp. | reverse complement strand
CTTACTTTTAGCGTGATTATCGTTACAATGGCCAGGAAAATTCCAATAATCCAGAAGCGCACTACAATTTTACTTTCGTGGTATCCTTTCTTCTGATAATGATGATGTAAAGGGGACATCAGGAAAATCCTTCGGCCTTCGCCATATTTTCTCTTGGTTAGCTTAAACCAACCCACCTGCATAACCACCGATAGGTTTTCCATTAAAAAGATTCCGCATAAAATTGGGATCAATAATTCTTTTCTGGTAGCGATCGCGAGTACGGCTATAATTCCACCGATAGTCAAACTTCCTGTATCCCCCATAAAAACCTGCGCCGGATAGGTGTTGTACCATAAAAAACCAACCAATGCTCCCGCGAAGGCACTTATAAAAATCGTCATCTCACCCGAGTCGGGGATGTACATGATGTTGAGATAATCTGAAAAAATAATGTTACCCGAAACCCAGGCAAACATCCCGAGCGTAAGCACAATTATGGCTGAAGAACCCGCTGCAAGACCATCAATTCCATCGGTTAAATTGGCGCCGTTGGAAACCGCGGTCACAATAAAAATCACAATTGGAATAAAGATTAGCCAGGCATAATTCTTTAAAGCAGGATCTATCCAACTAATCAAGCTTGAGTAATCAAACTCATTATTTTTTACAAATGGAATCGTGGTAGTGGTAGTTTTAATTTCCGGGCCCATTTCCCTTACTTTTTGAAAACTATCTACCAGTTCCTGTTGCTCTGGTGCCGGCTCATTAGTTTCTTCCTTCACAGTTACACCCGGATGAAAAAACAACGTACCTCCTACAATGAGACCCAAACCAACCTGGCCCAGAACTTTAAATTTCCCCTGAAGCCCTTCTTTGTCCTTTTTAAATGTTTTAATGTAATCGTCTATAAAACCTATAGTTCCCATCCAAAGTGTGGTTACAATAAGTAGGATCACATAAATATTTTCAAGCTTGGCAAATAGTAAAACCGGAATTAGCGTTGCAAAAATTATAATAACCCCACCCATTGTTGGAGTTCCTGCTTTTTCGCTTTGCCCTCTAAGTCCTAAATCACGTACACTTTCTCCAACCTGTTTTGCCTGTAAATAATTGATTATTCTTTTTCCGTAGATCGTAGAAATTGCTAAAGAAAGGATTATAGCCATCGCCGATCTAAAGGAGATGTACTCAAACAAGCGCGCCCCGGGCACCTGGTATTCTGCATCTAAATATTGAAATAAATAGTATAACATAGTTTCTGGTTATTCTTCCAGTGGAAAAAGTGGGCTTACTTATTTAATTGTTTCAAAAATTCGGTCACAATCTTAAGGTCATCAAAATCTTTACGTTCTCCATTTACCTCCTGGTAGGTCTCGTGACCTTTTCCGGCAATTAGGATGATATCATTCTCCTTTGCGATCTGGCAGGCGGTTTTAATAGCCTGTTTTCTATTGGTTACCGACATAATTTTCTTAAAATTCTGCGGCTCAACCCCGGCTTCTACCTCTTCAATAATCTTCTCGGGATCTTCAGTTCTTGGGTTATCGCTGGTGAAAATTACTTTGGTACTTAAAGCTGACGCGATATGACCCATTTTTGGTCTTTTAGTTTTATCACGATCACCACCGCAGCCTACAACGGTAATAAGTTCCTCGTTTTTTGTGCGGATGCTGTTTATCGTTTCCAGGACATTTTTTAAAGCATCTGGCGTATGCGCATAATCTACAATTGCGGTAATCTTCTCTTTTTCTGAAATGATATATTGAAACCTTCCGCTAACCGAATTAAGCTCACTTATAATCTTTAAACTCTCTAAATTTTCCAGCCCCAAAAGCTCTGCAGTGGCATAAATCGCCAAAACATTGTAAGCGTTGAAACTTCCAATAAGGCGAGTCCATAATTCCTGATCGTTTACTTTCAGTAATAATCCCGTGAAAGAATTTTCAAGAATTTGCGCTTTATAGTCGGCGTAAGACTTTAAGGCATACGTATATTTTTGTGCTTTAGTATTCTGAAGCATAACCTGCCCGTTCTTATCGTCAGTATTGGTCAGCGCAAATGCTGAAGCCGGTAATTCATCGAAAAACCGCTTTTTCACATCGCGATATTCAGCGAAACTGCTGTGATAATCTAAATGATCGTGGCTAAGATTTGTAAAAATCCCACCGGCAAATTCCAGCGCTGTGGTCCTATGCTGGTCTATCCCGTGGGAGCTCACTTCCATAAAGCAAAACTCCACACCTTCATCGTTCATTTGCTTTAAATAGTTATTGATGGTAATAGAATCCGGAGTAGTTCTGACCGCATCATAAGAATTTTCAGCAACCATCACTTTTACCGTAGAGAGTAAACCGACTTTAAAGCCTGCTTTTGTAAATAAATTATATAATAGTGTAGCAATCGTGGTTTTACCGTTGGTTCCGGTAACCCCTACAAGTTTTAATTTTGCTGAAGGATTATCGTAATAATTGGCTGCCATAAAAGCCAAAGCCTGCTGGGCATTTCCAACTTTTATATAGGTAATCCCGTTTACTATTTCCTTCGGAAATTCTTCGCAAATTACTGCGAGTGCCCCTTGATTTATGGCTTGCTCAATAAATTTATGCCCGTCTGAAATACTTCCACGTATAGCTACAAAAGCATCATTTAATTCAACTTTTCTTGAATCAAACTGAAGCTTGTTTATAGTTACCGAAGTATTTCCAACCACGGCATCGATTTGTACTTTATATAATATGTCTTTTAAGACTCTCAACCTATATTTAAATTTACTTGCTGATTAGTTTTTATTTTCTGTCCTGCCGATATTGATTGTCCACTAACTTTTCCCGTTCCCTGGAAAATCACTTTTAAACCAAGGTTTTCCAAAAGCGAAACAGCATCCATAGCCGGCATACCGGTTACATCTGGCATTACAATTTTTTCGTTATCTATTTTTGCGAAATAAGCTTCAAAATCATCTGACGCTTTATCATTTTGAATATCAAGCGAAGGCAGCGTGTCCATCACCGGAGTATCGGTATAAATCTTTTGCGCGATTTGTTTAAAAACCGGTGCTGCAACGATATTTCCATAGTAGCCTTTGCTTTTCTTAGGCTTATGAATAATCACGATACACGAATATTTAGGATCCTCTGCCGGAAAGTATCCCGCGAAAGAAGAAATATATCTTCCGGGTTCTATCCAGTATTCTACCTGACAGGTACCTGTTTTTCCGGCCATTGAAAAATTGGGCGTATAAATATTTGCAGCTGTACCTTTCTCTACAGTTTGCTGCATCATTTTTTGAAGTTTTTTAGCGGTTTCAGGAGAACAAATCCTTGGATTCATTACTTCACGTTCCACTTTTAAAATACTTTTATCCCATTCTTTTACCTCTTTAATAAACCTTGGCTTCACCATTTCACCATTATTGGCGATCGCATTGTAAAAGTTTAGGGTTTGTAAAGGGGTTATTGAAACTCCGTAGCCAAAGGCCATCCACGGAAGACTTAATCCGTTCCAATTTTTATCGTTGGGATGCGGAATTCTTGGCGATCCCTCTCCTTTTATATCCAAACCTATTTTACTGTTTAAACCCATATCGTATAAACGATCTACAAATTTGGCCGGATTGTCTTTATAACCTTCGGTAATAATTTTTGTAAATGCGGTATTGGAAGAAACTTCAAATGCCTTGGCGGCAGAAATTTTCCCATAGCCTCCGTGACGGGAATCTCTAACTGCCCTTCCGTAGTATCTCACCACACCGTTTTCGGTATCTATAACCGAGCTGGTATCTATTACATTATCTACCAGCGCGGCGGTCATCGCCATTAACTTAAATGTTGAGCCCGGCTCGTGTGACTCATAAACCGCATAATTTCTTTTTTCAAAATACCCTCCATTCTCGGTGCGACCAAGATTAGACATTGCTTTTATCTCGCCGGTTTTGGTTTCCATTACCACCACGGTACCATGATCGGCTTCAAAATATTCCAATTGTTTTAGCAAAGCATGATGCGCTATATCCTGAATATTCACATCTATGGTAGAGATCACATCGTAACCATCTTTTGGCTCTACCTCATTATTATCACTTATAGGCTTCCACTGACCTTTAGCAATTTTTTGTTTTAAGCGGCGGCCATCGGTTCCTCTTAAATAAGAACTAAATGCTCCTTCCAAGCCAACACGGGTAAAATAACCGTTTTCGTCCTGGCGTTCGTAACCAACCGTTCGTTCGCCCATTTTCCCAAGCGGGTGTTCACGAACCGTTCTTTGCTCCACAATCATTCCGCCCCTATACGTTCCTAAATTGAACATTGGAAAGCTTTTTACTTTCATATATTCAGAATAACCAAGGTTTTTAGCAATAGGTAAATAACGCTGGCCGTTTGCTCTTGCCTGTCTTATGTATTGAGACCAATAAGCAGCCGACTTTCCGAACATTTCAGTGAGATTATTGGAAAGCGGAACTATATTTTCCTGAAAATTTTTATCTGAAACGGTAACCGCATCAAACCTGATATCATATTTTGGGACTGAAGTCGCCAAAAGATTGCCCTTTGCATCGTATAAATTCCCGCGACTGGCTGGAATTTTAAAACTTCGCACCGTACGCTCTTCAGCCAGGTTTCGGTAATAATCTCCTTCTACAAACTGAATATCAAGCAGCTTCACGCCTACCCCAACGGCGAAAACGAACATACAGGCCGCAACCACGTATAATCTATTCAATATGCCTTTTTCAGATGTAGCCATTTACTCCTTTATATTCACTTTTATTTTATAAGGCGGATTCTCGGAAGGGAGAATTCCCCTGTCTTTCATTTTTTGCGTAATTGTAGATTCCATTTTAATACGCATAAGCGCTGAACGACGATCTACAAATTCACTTTTTAATTCTCTTACTTCTGTATGAAGTTTTGCAATTTTATGCACCTTACTTTCTGCACTGTGAGAACTGGCGATCATTATAATAGCCAGTAGGGTACAAAAAACTATAAAGCGCCAGTTGTTTACCGCATCCCTGCTAATAAGAAAATTAGCCCGTAGTATGTTGTAAAAACCTTTTTTCATAAGACCTTATTATAATTTCTTAGCCACTCTTAACTTGGCACTTCTCGCCCTATTGTTTTCTTTAATCTCTTCAGCCGAAGGCACTATAAGTCCGCCTACTTTCTTAAAGGGAACTGAAATATTTCCGTAGAAATCTTTTTCGGGTTCACCTTCAAACAAACCACTTCTTATATATCTTTTCACCAATCTATCTTCCAGCGAATGATAAGAAATAAGACTAATCCTCCCATTTTTTACCACCAGCTCCTCAGTTTGCTTTAAAAATTCCTTTAAAGCCTCAATTTCCTGGTTTACTTCTATCCGAATTGCCTGGTAGATCTGCGCCAGGATCTTATTCTCTTTTCCTTTAAAAAGGTGCGGTTTCAGCAAATCGTTCAACTGCTCGCTGCTTTCTATAGATTTCTCTTTTCTGGCTTCAACAATCAGGCTTGCCAGTTTTGGTGCATTTTTTAAATCGGCATAATCATAAAACAACATTTTAAGTTGCTCTTCGCCATATTCGTTAATCACTTCGTAAGCGCTCAATTTACTTCCCTGGTTCATGCGCATATCAAGACGTGCATCAAAACGGGTAGAAAATCCTCTTTCAGCTTCATTAAACTGATGCGAGGAAACTCCGAAATCACCTAAAATTCCATCGACTTCTTTAATTCCGTAGAACCTCAAAAACCTTTTAAGGAACCTGAAGTTTTCGTGAATTAGCGTAAACCGAGAATCTTCAATGGTATTCTGCAAAGCATCCTTATCCTGATCAAAACCAAAAAGTTTTCCTTTAGGCCCCAGCCTGCTTAAAATTTCACGGGAATGACCACCACCACCAAATGTGACATCTACATACACACCATCTTCCTTAATATTAAGGCCGTCTACTGACTCTTTTAATAAAACCGGATTATGATATTGCATCTAAATCATCGTTTCCCATTACTTCTTCAGCCAATTCGGCAAAATCGTCTGAAGTTTCGTCAATGGTGTTTTCATATTTATCTTTATCCCAGATCTCTATAATATTTACTGCGGAAGAAAGCACGATCTCTTTGTTAATTCCGGCAAATCCCACGAGATCTTTCGGAATTAAAAGTCTTCCGTTAGAATCTACTTCTACCATCTTCACTCCCGCCTGAAACTTTCTAATAAAATCGTTGTTCTTCTTTTTAAAGCGGTTAAGTCCGTTAATTTTCTGCATTAAAACATTCCATTCCTGCATTGGATATAACTCTAAACAAGGTTGAAAAACCGAACGTTTTAGCACAAAGCCATCCTGCAACATAGGCGCAAGCTGCTTTTTTAATGCCGAAGGAACCATTAACCGGCCCTTGGCATCTGCTTTACATTCGTATGTTCCAATGAGGTTTACCACTTGTGCGCTTTATAGAGTCAAATATATTGAAAAAATTACCACATTTTACCACTTTCTACCACTTTGTTGATAAGTTTCTCCACTGTATTTAGCTGAAAGACTATCAAATAGCGCTATTCATTTAGGTTTCAGAGGCTTGGTTTTTATTGTGCTTTTGCTGTTAAAAATTTTAAAAAGGAAGGAAGAAATGCATTTCCTAAATGCCTTTGCTATTTCTCAAAAATGATTATACTTGTAATGAAATCGCTATATTTGCGATTGCTAACCGCAAAGCCAATCAATGAAGAATAATTTAAGGCAAGAGGGAAAGTTTACGTACCTGGAGCAAGGAGAAGGAACCCCGATAGTTATTTTACACGGACTTATGGGCGGTTTAAGTAACTTTGATGGGGTTACAGAGTATTTTCCGAAGCATGGTTATAAAGTGGTAATTCCAGAACTTCCCCTATATTCCATGTCGCTACTTAAAACCAGCGTACAGACTTTTGCTAAATATTTAAAAGAATTTGTAGATTTTAAAGGTTACGATAAAGTGATCCTGCTAGGCAATTCGCTTGGCGGACATATTGCATTGTTGGCCACCAAATTATATCCTGAAATTGTACAGGGACTGGTAATTACCGGAAGCTCGGGACTTTATGAAAATTCCATGGGGGAGAGCTATCCGCGTCGCGGTGACTATGAGTTTATAAAGAAAAAAGCCCAGGATGTATTTTACGACCCTGAAGTTGCAACAAAAGAGGTAGTAGACGAGGTTTACGAAACTGTAAGCGATCGTAATAAATTGGTAAAAACCCTTGCTATTGCAAAAAGTGCCATTAGGCATAATATGGCCAAAGATTTACCTAAAATGAAAACCCCAACCTGTATTATTTGGGGAAAAGACGATAATGTTACTCCACCCGAAGTAGCACAGGATTTTCAACGTCTGCTCCCTGATGCTGATCTTTACTGGGTAGATAAATGTGGGCATGCTGCGATGATGGAGCATCCGATTATTTTTAATGAGTTGCTTCACGACTGGTTGAAAAAACGAAATTTTAAATAAGACAGTTTAAAGATTTAAAATCCCATTTAGATCTCTTTCAAATATTACTTTTAAACATTTTAAGATGAAAATTAAGTCGGCTGAATTTTTGGTGAGCAATTCGCGGGTAGATCTATGCCCTGAAAGCAAGCTGCCGGAATACGCTTTTATTGGCCGCAGTAATGTTGGAAAATCTTCTTTAATCAATATGCTTACCGGTAGAAAAGCACTGGCAAAAACCTCAGCCAAACCCGGAAAAACACAACTAATCAATCATTTTTTAATTAATAAAAACTGGCACCTGGTAGATTTGCCCGGTTATGGTTATGCTAAAGTCTCGAAATCGGCTAAAAGAACGTTTCAGAAATTCATTACGAAATATTTTGAGCAGCGAGAGCAAATGATATGTGCGTTTGTACTTATAGACAGCCGTCACGAACCGCAACCTATAGATATGGAGTTTATGCAATGGCTTGGCGAGCACAATGTTCCCTTTTGTATCATTTTTACCAAAGCCGATAAAATGAAACCAAAAGCCCTGGAGCGAAACATCAATTTTTACCAGGAAAAAATGCTGGAAAGCTGGGAGGAAATGCCTCAATACTTTATTAGTTCGGCAACTTCAAAATTGGGACAGGATGAAATTTTGGATTATATTGAAGCTATAAATATTGAATTAAATTCTTCTAATTCACCCCGTTAATTAATTAAAGCCTTTCTTCAACGAGATTAATTAGATCTTCCTCGTTCTGAATTCTTTCTAATTCTTCTGTAGAGATAAAAATGCCCATTTCGCCTTCATCTTCCCATAAAACTATTGGAAAAGTATATTTATAACCAAATTTTGATGCATATCGTTTCTGAAATTCATCTATATACAAAAACTCCATTTGCACATCTGAAGTCTGCCTGTATTTTTTCCAGCGTGAATTTTCAGAAAAGACTCCGTGGGTGACTTTGCAAATACTACAGGCATAAGTATTAGGTTTAATTAACTTATGCAGCGCATCCAGAACCGCATTTTGAGTTCCGGAATACGCGTTATATACAAAAATGAATTTTTCCAAAAAGTGAGATTTAATTGATTGTACCTAAAAGCAGGTTAGTCTCAAGTTAGTTTACTTTTGAGTAATCTCAAGCTTTTCAGCAAAATAATCGCAAAAATCTTTCATTGTGGCGGTCATTTTCTCGTCCTGGGTGGCACGGTTAAAAGTATCGCTCATAGAAACCAGGGTCTGATGAAAGAATTTCTTCATCTCATCTATGGGCATATCTTTAGTCCAAAGATCTATTCGCAGCGTTTCCTGGGATTTGCTGTCCCAAACCGAAAGCATTAAAGCCTTGGCATCTTCCTTATAAACGTTACCGTCTTCGGCGCTCCAGGTGATTTCTTCTGGCACCTTATTTTCATCGGTAACCACTTCTATATTTATTTCTGATTTCTTAAATTCTGACATTACTTTCTTGGTTTAAAATTCGCTTTATTAAATATCGTTTCGGCATCTGTATTTATCATTTCTTCCAAAGACGCATCGGTTTTATCCATATAGCTGCGCACAATTTGCCAACCTATATATTGCCCGAGCTTCGCGGGAGATTCAGCATCTAGTTGCAGGTAAAATTTAGAAAAAGGTGCAGGATATAGAAACCTGGAATAAAGTTCGGTATCGGTATTAAAAAACAATTCATTTTCTACAAAATACCGCCACATTTGGGCTTCGTTTTTTTGCGCCCAGTTAAATTCCTCTTCGGTATACCCTATCTTTTCTGCATCAGCTATTTCCGGAATAAATTTATCTTTTAAGTATAATAATTTCCCATAATACACCATATGCGCAAGGAAAGTTCTGGATTTTGGTCTTTCCACATATTTTTCAGCATGAGCGTTTGCAACATCAGGGATTATCTGATCTTTTCTAAAATTCTTCTTTAAAAATTCCTGAATCCCGATATAGAAATGATGCTCTTCTCCTAAATACGTATCGAGAGAAATAAACAAATAATCATCCTGAAGAATCACCTTATTTTTATAATCAACTTCAGAAGTTACCGTGAACACTTTTGGCGCCTTAAACTGCGGAAAATAATATTTTATATGTTGAAAAAGACTGTGGAGTTCGGCCTTTTGATTTTCAAAAGAAGGAAAAGCTTTACCTACTTCAGTATCTATTTCCTGCTGAATCGTGTCGTTAAGTTTCTCAATCCAAACACTATCAGAAAATTGCCTCGGAAACAAAAAAGGATATTGTTGTTTTAAATCCATAAGTTTCTGCGGCGTGGCTTCAGCAAATTCACGATCAAATCGAACTGTTTCAAAATCTATGGGCACTTCTGCGATCTCTTTTTCAGTTTCAGCCTCCTCATTACAGGAAATAAAAGCAATTGTACAAAGCAGAAAAATTATTTTTTTATACATAGGCATTCTTTATGAAGGCTTTAACGCCCTGCCCTTTTAATAATTATGTTTAAATAGTAGATTTGTGTGCAAAGGTATTATTTACAAACTTAATCACCCAAAATTATGCAAACTGAAAAAGTGGTAGATCACAT
>JAGXIG010000124.1 GCA_024635815.1 Salegentibacter sp. | reverse complement strand
TTTTAATTAAACTTAAAAAGGCAAATCGTCTTCCTCTTCTTCTTTTGCCATAGATTGATCGGCAAAATTATCATTTTTAGGTGTGTTTTGTTGGTTTTGATCAGGGGAATTTTGCTGTTGTGTGTTTCCACCGCCTTCACTCTCTCCTTTTGGAGTTAAAAAGGTAAATTCTGTACATTGAATCTCGGTAGTGTAACGGTCATTTCCCTGGTCGTCCTGCCATTTGCGTGTCTTAATTCTGCCTTCTATAAAAACTTTATCGCCTTTCTTAAGGTACTTTTCGCAAATTTCGGCTGCTTTATTACGCACTACAATGTTGTGCCATTCAGTATTTGTAACGCGCTCGTTGGTAGTACGATTAGTATAAGCCTCGTTGGTAGCCAGTGGAAACCGCCCAATAGCGCCACCGCCTTCAAAATAATGCATTTTCACGTCGTCTCCCGTATGCCCAATAAGCATTACTTTGTTTAATGTACCTGTCATCTCGATTAATTATTTTCCGCCAAAAAGGCTATTTATTAACACCCTAAAATACTGAAAAATTTATCGCTAATTAAAGCTAAATTCCAGAAAACTTTAAACAATTTATAAGGAATAGGTTTCCAGGGCTGTTTCTTCAAGGAAATTAGCAATTAAAACCGGCACAGGATAATCTTTTACATTCTTTACAGGAATTCCCTCTTCCCCTATTTTCTCAACTTTAACCCACCAAAAATGAGTGTAGATATGCTGATGTGAAAGTTTATGCACTATGGGTTTTTTATTGTGCAATTGCAGCGAAAGTTCCTGCTCACCAAGAATTTCACTTATTTTTTCTTCGGAAGGAAAAGCGCCTTCACTTATAGGTTTTTCGGTTTCAATTAATGGAAATTCATACAAGCTATTCCAAATCCCCCTTCCTGTTCTTTGCTGAAGCAGGGTTTTATTTTCTTCAGAATAAACCACTAAATAATTAAAATAGCGCTTCTTCACCTTCGCTTTTTTCAATTTAACAGGTAATTCCTGAATCTTACTCTTCTGCAAAGCCAAACAACCCGAACTTAAAGGACAACTTTCACAAAGCGGATTTCTGGGTTTACACTGAAGCGCTCCAAATTCCATTAAAGCCTGGTTAAAGCTGGAAGGATCTTTTTTATCTAACAATTCAGAAGCAAGCGCTTTAAATTCCTTAATTCCGGAAGTGGAATTTATTGGTATCTCAATATCAAAAAAACGAGCTAACACGCGGTAAACATTTCCGTCTACCACCGCAACCGGTTCGTTATAGCAAATTGAAGCGATAGCGGCGGCCGTATAGTCACCTACCCCTTTTAGCTTTTTGAGTTCTGAATAAGATTTAGGAAAAATACCATTTAGCTCTTTGGCAACATAATTTGCGGTCTCATGCAGATGCCTTGCTCGTGAATAATATCCCAAACCCTGCCATAATTTTAGCACTTTTTCCTGCGGCGCATTAGCAAGCTCAAAAACAGTAGGAAAAGCAGTTGAAAATCGCTGATAGTAGGGTAAACCCTGCTCTATTCTGGTTTGCTGCAACATAATTTCACTCAGCCAAATATGGTAGGGATCACTGGTTTTGCGCCACGGCAGTTCGCGCTTGTTTTTTAAATACCAATTAATCAATACTTTAGAAAATACCATACACAAAATAGACTTGGTGCAATATTAAAAGTTTATTCCGTTATTATTTAATGAATTAGGCTTGAAATATTGTAGATTTAATTCTTATATTTGCGCCCTTGAAAAATATAGAAACCCCAATTTATAATATTAAATATTACGAAAATGACGAAAGCAGATATTGTAGCAAACATTTCAGAAAAACTAGGAATGGAAAAAGGTGATGTCCAGGCTACTATTGAAACCTTCATGGATGAGGTTAAAACTTCATTAGAAAGTGGAGATAACGTATATTTAAGAGGATTTGGAAGCTTTGTTGTAAAAACAAGAGCTGAAAAAACCGGAAGAAATATCTCTAAAAACACAACTATTAAAATTCCTGCACACAACATCCCGGCTTTCAAACCAGCTAAGATCTTTGTTGAAGGAGTTAAAACTAACGTAGAGGTTAAGTAATTTGAAACCCTAAAAGGTTTCTGTAGAAAATAATTTATTAATTAAAAAGGAACACTATGCCAAGTGGTAAAAAAAGAAAAAGACATAAGGTAGCTACGCACAAGCGTAAAAAAAGAAACAGAGCTAACCGCCACAAGAAAAAGTAGTTTTCATACTACTTTTTTTATTTAAAACGTTCATTGAAATTGAAACCCTGCTTATTATCTAAAAATTTTTAGGGTTTCTTCAGGATTAAAAAACCTGTGATAAAATAATGTTTAATCCATCCCGATACAATCGGGACAAAAATCTAATAGAGTGGACAAAGAATTAATTATCCGGTCCGGAACCTCTGCTGTAGATTTTGCCTTACAAAAAGATGGAAAACTTATTGAACTCAACAAGGAAGAAGACAGCAACAAATTTAATGTTGGTGATATTTTTATCGCTAAAATTAGAAAAGCTGTACCCGGGTTAAATGCCGCATTTGTTAATGTAGGCTACGAGAAAGATGGTTTTTTACACTATCACGATCTCGGCCCCCAGGTTTCTTCAATGCTTAAGTTCATAAAACGTGTAAGCACAGGTAAATTAAAAGATTATTCCTTAAAGAATTTTACATTCGAAAAGGATATTGACAAAGACGGGGTAATCACCGATGTCTTAAAGTCAAATCAGTCGCTATTGGTTCAGGTTGTAAAAGAACCTATTTCTACCAAAGGCCCCAGAATAAGCTCAGAGCTTTCTATCGCGGGTCGTTATATTGTACTGGTACCTTTTTCTAATCGAATTTCAGTTTCACAAAAAATTGAAAGCAAAGAAGAAAAAGACCGGTTAAAAAGATTGGTAAAAAGCATTAAACCCAAAGGTTTTGGGATTATTGTAAGAACCGTAGCCGAAGGCAAAAAAGTAGCAGAACTAGACAGAGATCTCCAAAATTTGATGGATCGCTGGACAGGAATGTGCAAAAAGATGTATAAGCCACATCATCCCTCTAAAGTACTGGGAGAATTAAACAGGGCATCTTCCCTGTTAAGAGACATTTTTAATGACTCTTTTACTTCTATTACTGTAGACGACGAGACGCTATATACACAAATTAAAGACTACGTGGGCGAGATCGCCCCGAGTAAAGAATCGATTGTTAAGTTATATCAATCAAATGTTCCAATTTTTGAAAAATACGGTATCGAAAGACAAATAAAAACTTCATTTGGGCGCACCGTCTCTATGAGCAAAGGCGCCTACCTGGTAATAGAACACACCGAAGCTATGCACGTTATAGACGTAAATAGTGGTAACCGTTCTAACAAATCCAGAAACCAGGAAGATACTGCATTAGAGGTGAATATGATTAGCGCCACAGAAATAGCCCGGCAATTAAGACTGCGTGATATGGGCGGCATAATTGTGGTAGACTTCATAGACATGGGAAAAGCTGAGAACCGCAAAACCCTGTTTGATCACCTTAGAAACGAAATGAGTGACGACCGTGCAAAACATAAGATTTTGCCACCGAGTAAATTCGGGTTGATACAAATTACAAGACAACGCGTAAGGCCGGAAATGAATATTAAAACCCGTGAGGATAACCCTAACGGAGTTGGTGAAATTGAAGCACCAATACTTTTAATAAACAAAATGAAAACCGACCTGGAAAAGCTCATTAAGAAAGATCACAAAAAGATCACTTTGAGTGCGCACCCATTTATTGCAGCCTTTTTAACTAAAGGCTTTCCATCTCCCCGCTCCCAATGGTTTTTAGACCATAAGCGCTGGGTTAAAATTTTACCAAGAGACGCTTACACGTACATGGAATATCATTTTCACGATAAAGAAGGAAATGAGATCCTTTAAAATAAACGCCTTTCGTTAATTCGGAAGGCGTTTTTTTATGTTCAATTTTTAAATTTTACCTGCTCCTATTTTTAAACTTACTCCCTGAAAAAAGTTTAATTTTGAATCTTAATTCCTGAATTTTTAACTCTTGAAAGAACCCGAGAAATCCTATACCGTCAAAGAAGCGACCATAAAGCTGATGCAGTATTGCGCCTACCGTGACAGGTCTCATAAAGAAGTTGAAGAAAAACTTCGCGAAATGAATATGATTCCCGCCGCACAAGAGCAGATCATAATGGAATTGATGCAGGAAGATTTTTTAAATGAAGAACGCTTTGCCAGAAGTTTTGTGCGAGGGAAATTCAGAATTAAAAAATGGGGAAAGATCAAGATCAAACAAGAACTAAAATTTAAAGAAATTTCCGCACCCATTATCAAAATTGCGCTTGCCGAAATAGATCAGCAAAAATACACCGCAACATTTTACGAACTGGCTGAAAAGAAACTCAGGCTCATCAAAGAAGACGATAAATTCAAAAAGAAGCGAAAATTAGCCGATTTCCTGCTTCGTAAAGGCTATGAAAGTAATTTGGTTTATGAGACAATAAACGAGCTCTTAGAATAGCGCTATTAGACCTCACAGGTTTTGATAACCTGCGAGGTTTTTTTACAAAGTTCAAACCTTATTCCTTTTATGCGTTCGTTTAACAGCTTCGTCATTCTTATAATCTATCCACTTCTGGCCTTTTAATTTCCGCATATAATTATCAAAATTACGCATCACCACCAGGTTATAAACCGCTTTAGAAAAATTGGTGAGTGTCCTGGGCGTTGCCCTTAAACTCATAGAAAAACCGGGTGTTAGGTATGTCATCTGGTGCCAATAACCTTCGGGCATATATAAAGCTTCTCCGTGGTTTAGTTCAGTCACGTAACCTTTCGCCTTTTTTAATACTGGAAATTTTTCAAAATCGGGATTATTAAAATCGATATCTTGTCTGGAAATTAACGCGTGCGGGACTTTATAAAGATATTTGGTTTCAGAAGGCGGATAAATTATACAGCGCTTTTTTCCATGGAAATGAAAATGCAGGATATTGGCAAAATCTATATCGTAGTGCATAAAAACTTTCGAATTCTCACCCCCGAAAAACAAGGTTGGCAGCTGCCTCAGAAAGCGGATTCCAAGATCGGGAAATTTAAAGTCCTTTTGCAAAACCGGCACTTCCTTTAATAAATGATAAAGGAAAATACGGTAATTGGTAGGTTTAGATATTAGCAGATCTATATAATCTGCCATTTTCATTTCGGTATGCGGTTCGTTGAATTTCTGCTTTGAATTAATGGGCCGATCGTCATACAGCGGCACCATTTTTTCCCCGGCCACTTCTTTAATATAATCTAAATTCCATTTTAGTTTAGCCGGCCAGGAATCTGTCAAATGTTCTATCACCACAGGTTTCTGTGGTCTTACATAGTTTTCAAGAAATTCCTTTTTAGAAATATCCTTTACCCTTGGTACAGGATCTAAATGCAAGCTTTTGTCTCTCTCCATCATTCAATTCCAGCGCTTCGGTGTGTGTTTTCAATCGCTTTTTTATTTTTGTAATCTATCCACTCCTGCCCCTTAATCTTACGCATTAAATTATCATAATTTCGGGTTATAATCAAATTTTTGAGCACTTCGGCAATGCGCCCGGGCTTTTGAGGTAAAGACCTTAAAGTCATTGATAAACTGGCAGTTTCATATTTTATAAAATGCCACCATTTACTGGGAATATAAAGTGCTTCCCCGTGTTTTAAACGAGCTTCAAAGCCTTTTGCCCTGGCGAGTGCAGGGTACTTTTCAAGATCGGGATCGTCCATATTAATTATTTCCATACTCACTATGGAGTGCGGGACATGATACAAAAATTTTGATTCAGAAGGTGGGTATAAAATCACTCTTTTTTCGCCCACAAAATTAAAATGAAAATTATTGGCAAGATCCATATCATAATGCATCACGACACTACTCCCTTCGCCTCCTACAAACAATACGGGTAATTTTTTAAAGAATTTCACACCAAGGTAAGGATATTGAAAATCCTCAATTAATTCAGGACAGTTTTGTAGCAGGTTAAAGAAAAACATCCTAAGATCTGTAGGACCTTTTTCAAGGATATCTATGTATTCGCCCATAGGAATTTTCTTTGCAGGACCGTGGGAACTTTGCCTGCCTTTTGCCGGTTTCCCGTCATAAAGCGGCACTATAACATCGCCTGCTTTTTCCCTGAAATAATCAAAATCCCATTTCTTTGTCGCCGGCCAATCGGCAGAAAGTTCTTCAAGAACAACCGGTTTTTCGGGAATAAAATAGTCATTCAAAAAATCTTCTTTTGAAAGTGTTTTAACCCGCGGTATGTCTTGCAGATTCAGTTTCAATATTTTGAATTATTATGCCTTAGCTTTCGATTTTTGTTGCGCTTCCAAATTACGCTCAATCTTATGCCCTGGTCTGGACCATTTTGGTTTTTCGCCTAAATTCTGATATTGAGATTCTTCGGCTGAAACACTTTCAGGCTGCTCTTTTTTCTCAAAAGCTTTTTGAGGATTCAATCCTAAAGATTTAAACAATTCCATATCCTCACTTACATCTGGATTTGGAGTGGTAAGTAATTTATCACCGGCAAAGATAGAATTTGCTCCGGCAAAGAAGCACATGGCTTGTCCTTCCCTGCTCATTTGCGTTCTTCCAGCCGAAAGTCTTACCTGGGTTTCCGGCATTACAATTCTGGCGGTTGCGACCATTCTTACCATTTCCCAAATAGAAACAGGTTCCTGTTCTTCCATTGGCGTTCCTTCAACAGGAACCAAAGCGTTAATCGGCACAGATTCCGGCTGTGGACTCAGAGTAGATAAAGCAACTAACATTCCTGCGCGATCGTCTGCGCTTTCGCCCATTCCTATAATTCCGCCGCTACAAACCGTTACATTGGTTTTTCTAACATTCCCTATAGTATCTAATCTATCCTGGTAACCGCGGGTAGAAATCACTTCTTTATAATATTCTTCTGAAGAATCCAGATTATGGTTGTAGGCATACAAACCGGCTTCCGCAAGTCGCTGCGCCTGGTTTTCGGTAATCATTCCCAGGGTACAACAAACTTCCATATCAAGTTTATTAATGGTTCTTACCATTTCCAAAACTGAATCGAATTCTTCCCCATCCTTTACATTCCTCCAGGCCGCACCCATACATACACGTGAACTTCCCGATGCTTTGGCACGCAAAGCCTGGGCTTTCACCTGGTTTACACTCATAAGATCGTTGCCTTCAACATTGGTATGATATCTCGCTGCCTGTGGGCAATACCCGCAATCTTCGGGGCAACCGCCGGTTTTAATAGAAAGTAAAGTTGAAACCTGTACCGTGTTAGGATCGTGATGTTCCCGGTGCACGGTGGCCGCTTCGTAAAGCAGTTCCATTAAAGGTTTGTTATATATTTCGAGGATTTCTTCTTTTGTCCAGTTATGTCTTGTAGCCATAAAAATAGATTTGAATTCAAAAATAAATAAAACTACGCTTTAATAGGCCTTCAGCGAAGAAAGTTTTCAAAGCTTTCTTAAAAGCTTTATTTCTTGCTTACTAATATAGAGACCGCGTTGCCGCCAAAACCTACGGCATTCACTAAAATATTCTCCAGTCTTGCCGGAGCTTCACTAATCTCTGAAAAAGGAACTTCTATAAATTCCTGATGCTGCAGCATTAAGGCAGCCAGCTCTAAATTTAGAATTCCCGAAGTGGCAAATGTATGCCCAAGTTTCCATTTGTTGCTGGTCATCGCCGGAGTGTGTTCACCAAAAAGTGCTTTTATGGCGTTAACTTCTGAAAGGTCACCCTTTAAAGTTCCCGGTGCGTGCATCACCACGGCGTCAATTTCTGAAAGTTCTTTTTCGCCAATTGCCATTCTCATCGCTTTCTGCAAAGATTCCCCATTTTCTGAAATTGAAACACTGTGTTTTAAAGTTTCAGTAGCATAACCGATTCCAGAAATTTTAGCGATCGTTTTTTCTGAATTTCTATTCTGAATTGCCAAAATCCCGGAAGCTTCTCCCAGGATCATAGAATTTCTCTTTTTCTCCATATCTAAAGCGCGGCACGGAAAATCGAGATCTTCTGAAGCATAGATTTTCATGGCTTTCATTTGGGCTATGGTAAAAGGCGTAAGTGCGGCTTCACTACCGCCGGCCAGGAATTTATCGGTAAAACCCGCCTGCATCCAGGCAATAGCATTTACAACAGCGTGCAAGCCTGTTGAACAGGTTACGCTGTGAGAAAACTCAGGGCCTTCCACTTGACAATCTTGTGAAACCCAGGAAGAAATATTTCCTAAAGTGGTTGATGGAGAAGCCTGAGTTGAGGCTTTGCCGGTTTCTATAAATTCTTTATGAAACTTTTCAAATAATCCTGTTGCGCCCCGAGAGCTACCAATATTGATCCCGATGTTTTTTTCATTTTCCCAACCCGCTTCTTTAACAGCTTTTCTTGCTGAAAAGATGGCGAATAAAACCGAATCGTCTAATTTCCTATAATTGGTATTTTCATTCTTTAGGGCTTCGATGGCATTTCGCACTTCTTTTGGTAAAAAAGCCGCAAAAGCTTCGTTTTCACCGAATAATCTTTTGGTAATAAAATGTTTCTGATTTTTATAATTGTTCCATATTTCTGCCGGGGATTGCCCCAGGGCAGAAATAGAACCAAATGAAGAAATAAATACCGGTGATTTCAAAAGTGATTGATTTTTCAGCAAAAATAAGGTCTGTTGCATCAACCACTAAATATTCAGCCTAAAAATATTTATTAAAATTGAACAGGATTTAAGAACCTTAACGCTGATAATAAAGGTTCAAAATAGAATCCATTTCTTTTTCACCTAAAAGGATCTTTTGCAACTCTAATTGGATTCCTTCAGAAACAAGTTCTATAAGCGGTTGGTAGACTTTTTCGACTTTTTGAATCGATTTCTGCAAAATCTCATCCCATTCTTCGTGATAATTAACCAGATCGTCCGGATAAACCTTTGTTCTGGAACTTTTTTCCTGATAAGGCTCAAAGGTTTCATCGAGGTTGAGATATCCGTAATCGTCGGTTAGCTCTTCGCCAACCTTAATATCCCTTACCGCGATTTCAAAACCATAGGCGGTAGAAAAGCAATTGGAATTAAAACTATGGTTTACATATTTTGCCAAATCCCAGCAAAGCACCAAATCTCCAAAACGATTGCGAAAGGCATATTTTTCCAACATTTTTAAACTCGTAAGATGAAGTTTTTCTACCTGAGAAGAATAAAATACATGATCCAAGTCGTCCTGCACCCAGGTAATTGTTCCCTCGGGAATATCTTTGGTAGCCACCACGCCATATCCCACTTGTTCATTTATAAAGCGCAACTCGGTATCTGGATGCATCATAATCGCAAAATTTTAATTCTAATGTAACTAATTAAAGCTTTGCTTTTAAGACACCACTTAAAATTTTATTGCTAAAATTTATTCAGCAGGTCTTCAATAGCGCGGTAGATCTTATCCAGTTCGGATCGAGAAATAGTGAAAGGCGCCAAAATATAAATGGTATTTCCAAGCGGTCTTAGAAATACGCCATTGTCCATAAAATGTTTAAAAAGCTGATTTCTAAGATTACCGTAACGTTCCATTTTTATGTTGAGATCAAAAGCGTAGATCACACCCAGTTGCCTGCGATTGGTGACTTTTGGATGATCTTTTATCTTTTCATCAAATGCCTGATGCGATTTAATTACCGATTTTATTTTCTGCTGAATTTCTTCGGAAACCAGCAATTCTATCCCTGCAATTGCTGCAACACAAGCAGGCGGGTTCGCAGAATAGGTATGCCCGTGAAACAATCCTTTTGAAATATCTTCATCATAAAAGGCATCGTAGATTTTTTGCGAGCAGGTGGTTAAACCCATTGGAAGCAGTCCGGCGGTTAGTGCTTTGGAAAGGCACATTACATCGGGTTTGATTTCCATATAATCTGAAGCGAAATATTTCCCGGTTTTTCCAAAGCCGGTCATTACTTCATCGGCCACACAAATAATGTCGTTTTCCTTGCAAATTTTAAGGATTTCGTTCAAACCGGCAGCATCGTGCATTTTCATTGCCGCCGCGCCCTGGACTAAAGGTTCGTAAATAAATCCGGCGATATTATTCTCCGAAATAAACTTTTTTAGTTGCGAAATAACTTCTGAATTATTCTCCCCCAGAGGAACCGGAATTCGCAACACTTGAATAAAATGTTCTTCAAAAGCACCATTATAAACCGAAAGCCCGGAAACCGACATAGCCCCAAAGGTATCGCCATGAAAACCTTCCTCAAAAGCCAGCATAACATTTCGATTATTGCTCTGGTTGTGATGATACTGCAACGCCATTTTGATTCCAATCTCAGTCGCCGTGGAACCATTGTCGTTAAAAAATAATTTTTGTTGATTTCCAGGAAGAATTTTTATAAGTTCTTCTGAAAGTTTTACCGCGGGTTCGTGGGTGAAGCCACTAAAAACCACCTGATCCAGGTTTTGCATTTGTGCCGCTACTTTTCCGGTAACGAATTCATTGCAATGTCCATACATTGCGGTATACCAGGAAGAAATTCCATCTATATATTCGCTGCCGTCTTCAGCGTAAAGAATACTTCCTTTTGCTTTTACAATGGGTAAAGCTTCAGGGGAAATTTTATGTTGGGTTAGCGGGTGCCAAAGGTGTTTTTGGTCGCGAGTGGGTAGATTCATTATTTTTATTATGAGGTGTTAAGCGTAATTACGATTCCGATTATGATCGGGAGAAGCAATCTGCTAATTGATGATATTCGACGTAGAAATTACTTCACTCCGTTCGTAATGGCGAGCAATTCTTATTTTAGTTTTTCTCTAAAAATTTCAGCGTATTCTTTGATAACGTTTTGATCAAAATAAGGTTCCTGTTCAATTCTTCCTAGAATTGTTACACCACTCATTTTTTCAATAATCCTTTCGGTAGATTTATTCTCTTCGCCGGAAAAAATTATTCCAAAGCAATTCAATCCGCGGGATTTTAGCACTTCAATGGATAACAATGTATGATTTATACTTCCAAGATAATGACGTGAGACCAAAATTATTCGGTCTTCTTTCAACATTAAATCGGCTATGGTTTCTTTATCACTAATTGGCACCAATAAACCGCCCGCGCCTTCAATCACGAGATTATTCTTAGTTTTGGGACGATTTATTTTTTTTGAAGTGATCTTTACGCCATCAATGTCAGCAGCAGCGTGCGGACTCATTGGCGTTTTTAGTGCAAAGCTATTTTTATGAAAAACGGTTTTTTTATTAGAAACCAATCTTTCGACTTTATGGCTATCAGAATTATCAAGATCGCCGGCCTGAATAGGCTTCCAGTAATCGGCTTCCAGGGCTTCGGTAAGAATTGCCGAAACGATGGTTTTTCCAACTTCAGTCCCGATGCCAGTAACAAAATAAGTTTGTGTCATTTTAAACTGAATTTCTCTTCACAATTTTCACAATGATAATCGTATTTGTAGTGAATTGGCAGGGCGAAGGTGAGAAATGAAAATAGAAAAGCAAAGAAAGAACGTACATCTTTAATATGAGTGTAAACTTTTACGCGACTGCTACTGCAGCTGGGACACACCACTCTATTCCCCTCATCATCCAGGGAATAATTATGAATTTCGTTTAAAATTCCCCGGGCACGTTCTTCATCATCAGCATAAACGTTTAGCTTAATTCCGCCAATCGCCTGACTTACCAAAGGATCGGTATCAATTAGTACCTGGTCGGCTAAAAATACCTCGATGCCTTCAGATTGCAACTTCCCTTTTACAATCTGTGCTTCCGAAGAATACTGAAACCTGGCAATGTTTACAAACGTGTTTTTCATGCCTTTAATTTAGCGAGTTTTTTTAAAACCTGGCCAATTTCACTTTCTGAATTAAAAGAATGCAGGCAAAATCTTAATCGTTCGCTACCATTCGGCACTGTTGGCGATAAAATTGGTTTTACTTCAAAACCTTCTTCTCTCAAACTTTCTGCTACGTTTTTCACCTGTTCGTTCCCTGGAATAATACAACTCTGAATCGCTGAATTACTTTCTATGAAATCTCCTTGCAACTTATTTTTCATAATCTCCCTCTTAAAAAACTGGATGTTATTTTTTAATTGGTCAATTTCAGGAATTCCGGTTTCAAGTTCCTTGTACACCGCTAAAATAGTTGCTACCGAATGTGGTGGCAAGGCCGTAGTATAAATTAGGCTTCGGGAATAATTAACCAGGTAATCTTTTAAGCTCTTACTTCCTAAAATTACCGCCCCGTGGCATCCGGGCGCTTTTCCGAAGGTATTTAAGCGGGCAAAAAAGAATTTCTGAAGTTGCAATTCCTGAACCAGGCCTTCCCCTTTCTCTCCAAAAATTCCAGTCGCGTGAGCTTCATCTACGATTAAAAAAGCACCAAATTCGTCTGATATTTTAGCCAATTCTTTTAATGGAGCCATATCGCCATCCATTGAAAAGACTGATTCGGTTACGATATAAATTTCGGTGTTTTCAGGTTTTGAAAGTTTCTCGAGCTTCTTTGGCAGATCTTCAGCATTGTTATGACTGAATTTATAAGCTTTAGCTTTGCTCATAGCAATGCCATCCCGTATGGAGGCGTGAACGAGTTCATCATAAAAAATAAAATCACCGCGTTTAGGTACTGAAGCGAAAAATCCAATATTGGCATCGTATCCCGAATTAAAAATAATCGCGGCTTCAGTTTGATGAAATTCAGATAGAAAATTTTCGGCTAAATCATAAAGTTTATGATTTCCGGAAAGTAGTCTGGAGCCAGAGGCGCCATTGTGCAAAATATTATTTTCTTCTAAAATCTGATGTGCCTGGTGATAGATTTTTTCAGAAGAAGCCAATCCTAAATAATCATTGGACGAAAAATCTATTAGTGAAGAAGAGGTTTTCAAGCTGCGGAAAGCATTTTCCTGCTTTCGCTTCTCTAAACTTTGCGCTAATTTTAAAGGGAGGTCTTGCATAAAAGTAAACTACCTCGGGGCAAGCCCTAAGAGGCATTATTGGAAAATATATCCTGCTTTCGAGGCAAATCTCGGAGCATTTAAATCTCGATTATCGAGTAAAATTACAACTTTAACCTATCAAAATATAAAACTAGCATAAACTTTAATGCAGGTTTTGGTTAACAAAGTAGCTGATAGAAAAAGAACAAAAATGAAAGACTAAATTCTTATTTTACGATATCATCATTTCTTGTATGATCTATATTATCTCCAGGTGTATCATCTATTTCACTTTTTAATATGTGGGAATTTTTCTGATATTTCCCTCTAAGATCGTCTATAACAGAGCCTTTCCACATTTTAACACCCATAAAATAGGAAGCTCTTCCAATTAAATGGGCACTTACCGGTGCGGTTAGAAAAACAAAAAGAATAATAACCAGTGACCTGGAGGTAGTGGATAAATCGTTAAAGAAAACGGCCGTCCCCACTAAAATAAGGCCGACACCCAGCGTAGCAGCTTTGGTGTTCACCGAAATCCTCATATAAGTATCGGGCATTCTTACAAGTCCTATTGCCGAAAGCAGCACGAACAATGTTCCTAAAGTGACTAATATTACTATAATTACTGAACTCATTTTTTTCTGTTTCGTTTTTCAAGATAATAAGAGAAAGCTACAGTACTCAAAAAAGCGATTAAAGCCAGGATCATGGCAGTATCTAAAAATGTAGATCTTCCGTGAATAATACTGTAGACTCCAATAATACCAATACCGGTAGTTATTAATACATCCAGGGCAATAATTTTATCGGCAATGCTGGGTCCTTTTATAAACCGGTATACAATTAGAAGTACCGAAAAGGCCAGAATTGGCAGAATAATATAATATAAATAATCTGTTAGCGTCATCTCAATATTTCCAAAATACGTTTCTCAAATCCGTTTTTAATACCATTGATAAATTCATCTTTATCAGTCACATACATGGCGTGAACATATAGCACTTTTTTGTCGTTAGAGACATCCAGGCTAAGGGTTCCCGGTGTAAGCGAAATCATATTGGCTAAAAAAGTAATCCCAAGATTACTTTGTATGGTAAGTGGGACTTTTACAATACCGGGTTTCATTCTAAATTTTGGCGTTACTACTTCATAAGCCACCTGAAAATTCGCTTTAAATAGCTCCCAAAGGAAAAAGAAAAAGAATGCTATTAACTTAGGAATAATAGTAAAATAGCGGGCATCACTATTACCTCTTGTAATCACCCATAGGATGAAGAAATTCAGGACAAATCCAAATAAGTAGTTTTGGAAACCAAAATCTCCTGTAAGGGCTACCCATACAAAAGTGAGTAATAAGTTAGATACAAACCTGCTCTTCATTAATCGGGTGTTTGTGTGTTAAGTACTGCGTCTATGTATTGCTGATTATCCATTAATTCTGATGCGATTCTTGTTGAAAGCCTTTGAATATGCTCTGCACCAAAACCTATGTATAGTGAAACCAGACTTAAGAAAACAATTGGCACTACTATCTGAATTCTCTTTATGTTTTTAATCTTATGGTAATATCTAAACTTAGGTCTAACAGGAATTTCAGTAGCATCTTTCCAGAAAACTTCTGCCCAAAGCTTCGCGATTACTACCAAGGTAATAAAACTCGCAAAGATAATAGCGGCAAGGCTCCAATAACTTTCAGAATCAAAACTGGCAGTAATCAAAGATATTTTAGGCCAAAAACCTGATAAAGGCGGAATACCCACCAAAGAAAATAACGGGATAAACATCAACAAACTCAACATGGGATAATTAGCATAAAAGCCTCCCAAAGCCCGCATGCTGTTAGAACCTTTTATTCTGTAAATAAGTCCGCTTATCATAAATAAATTCGTCTTCACTACAATATCGTGTACCAGGTAGAAAATCGTACCTGCAATAGCTACTTCGGTAAACATTCCCAAACCAATAATCATATAACCAATATGACAAATGATTAAATATGAAAACACTTTCCTGATATTATTCTGAACCAGCGCTCCCAATGCTCCACTAAAAAGGGTGAAAATAGCCAGCACCAACAGAATTTGGTCCAGGAAAACATCACCAACAAATATTAAAGTAAATACCCTAATCAAGGCATAAACCCCAACTTTGGTAAGTAACCCACCAAAAATAGCTGAAACAGCCGAAGGTGGCGTGTGATATGAAGCCGGCAACCAGAAATACAAAGGGAAAAGCGCCGATTTAATTCCGAAGCCGATTAGAAATAAAATAGCGGTAATTTCTACTAAAGCCCTGTTTTCTACAGCGGCCACTTTATTGGCAAGATCGGCCATATTCAAGCTTCCGGTTAAACCGTAAAGCACGGCAATTGCGGTTAAAAAGATCATTGACGCGAGGAAATTCAGCGTAAAATATTTCACAGCGCCTTCTAACTGTGCCTTTTCCCCACCAATGGTAATTAGCACAAACGAACTAATTATAATAATCTCAAACCAAACATACAGGTTAAAGATATCCCCGGTTAAAAATGCTCCTGTAAGTCCTAAAAGTAAAAAGTGAAAAATGGGAAAATACCCAAATCTCAATCGGTCACTAATTACTGACCCAGAGGAAAATATAGAAACTGCCAAACCGGCGATGGAGGTTAACAGGACCATTGTTGCCGCAAATGTATCAGCTATAAAAGTAATCCCAAAAGGAGCTTCCCAACTCCCGGCCTGCACCGTTTGGGTTCCGTTATTCCAGATATACGCAAAAACACCAATACTAACAGCAAGGTGCACCAGGCTTCCTAACATACTAATTACGCGCTGTATATTGATCTTCCTCCAAAAAAACATGAGGAGGATAGCCAATAGCATTTGCAGCAGTAAAGGATAGAGTATTAATTGTTGTGTCATGAATCTTCGTCTGTTGCGTTCATTTCATCCAGATCATCGGTTTTTACAACTTTATGCGCCCTTTTCACAAGAATAATGGCAAAAGATTGTAAACCGAAACTAATTACGATTGCTGTTAATATTAATGCCTGTGGAACAGGATCTGCATAGGCCTCTAAAAAAACCTTGGATTCCTCAGGAATAATTGGTGGTGCTCCTTCAGTTATTCTTCCCAGGAGAAAAATAAGCAAGTTTGCCCCATTCCCTAAAAGAATAATCCCAATAATGAGCTTCACCAAACTCCGGCGCAGAATCATATAAATACCCGCTGCATACAGAACCCCTATAATTATCGCTAAAAGAATTTCCATAAATTAAGCTGATTCTGAAATTGTAAATATTATTGTTAGGGTGACCCCAATTACGACCAGGTAAACCCCAATATCAAAAAATAAAGCCGAGCCTACATTTCCGATAACCGGAAAAGGTTCCGGAAACCAGAGACCCGTCATAAAAGGATCATCTAAACCAATTACCGGCGCCAAACCGCTAATAAAAGCAAGACCTAAACCTACAGGCATCAAAAACCCCGGATGAAATCTTAATAATCCTTTTGTATTATCAAGTCCGTTAGCAAAAGCGTGCAATACAAAAGCAATTGCAGCTATAAGTCCGCCCACAAAACCACCACCGGGCAAATAATGCCCACGCAATAAGATAAAAACGGAGAACACCAACAATAACGGTAAAAGGTAATTAGAAGCTGTTCTTAGTATTAAGGTTTTCATTTATATAAATTTTTCTTAGGCCATAAATTACCAGCCTCTATAGTTCTTTTTACTGCGACCTATCAGTGCTTTTTAATCTCAGTTTTAGTAATCCAAAAACTCCAATGGCTGAAATAGACAATACTGCAATTTCCATAAGCGTATCAGTACCCCTAAAATCGACCAGGATAACATTTACAACATTTTTCCCGTGAGCCAGTATATAGGCATTTTTCGCATAAAAATCACCAATTTCACTATTGGTTGGTTCGGCAAGCACCTGCAAAGCCAGCAAACATATTACCGTCCCTAAGGCCAGGGATAATATCCCATCCCTAATTCTCATTTTATAATCTGAAAGGGTAAGGTATTTAGGCAATCTATAAAGCACTAATACAAATAAAATCACTGTTAGCGTGTCAATAGAGAACTGTGTCATTGCAAGATCTGGCGCACTATAGAAAACAAAAATCAAACAAATGGCCAAACCTACAACACCCATCCCTGCCACTGCAGCAAGTCTTGATTTTGTAAAAACCGTATAGAAAACCCCGGCAATTAATATAATCACCACCGCCAACTCGTAAGCCGTAACTTTAGAAAGTTGAGTATGATCTATTACTACTCTCGAGTTTCCAAACATAACGTAGCCTACTAAAACTACGAGGAACAAGACAATAGTGGTTACATAATTTCGTAAATATCCATTTTGAAAAACATTGGTCCAGAATGCTGAAAATACACTAAAATAATGCGTTCCCTTTTCCGTAATGCTTTTTGGAGAAATAAACTCTAACTTTCCTATCCTGTCTTCCAGTTTTGCAGAAGGTTTCAGGAAGAAATACAAGAATATTCCGACTGCAATGGTAATTGCACTCAATAATAAAACGGTATTAAAGCCGTGCCATAGCGCTAGGTGATATTCTGAAGCATCTGCACCTAAAGAAGAAACCACAGGTTTTACCAGGGCAGATTCAATAAGCATTGGGAATATTCCAAATAGAATTCCTAAAACAGCAAGGATAATTGCAGGTGCCCACATTAAAAATCCGGGCGCTTTTACATCTTTATGAGCATCAGGCAGTTTGCCTACAAACGGTTTAATTCCGGCTACAAAACCGGCCCAAAGCAATAATATTTTGGTCAGTACAATCGCGATCACAATTACAATCGTAAAAGTCTCAGCGTGCATACTTGCTTCGTAAGTCAATTCTTTTCCGAGGAAACCTACCGATGGTGGAATCCCCGCACTGGAGATCGCTGCCAAAATACCAGCAATCGCAACAGGCATCATAATTTTTCGCAAACCGGCTAATTTGGTAACATCCCGGGTTCCGGTTTGGTGATCTATAATTCCCGTTACGAGGAATAAAGTGGCTTTATAAAGCGCGTGAACAATTATAAAAACCGCTGCAGCAAGGAAAGCAGCTTTTGTTCCCAAACCGATTAAGAACACCAAAATTCCCAGCGCTGAAATGGTAGAATAGGCCAGAACGCCTTTAAGATCTGTTCTAAAAAGAGCGTGGATCGCAGAGTAAACCATCGTGATTCCTCCCACAATTATTAGTGTTGTATTCCAGAATTCCTGATCTCCCAAAACCGGCGTAAAACGCATGAGCAAGTAGATTCCTGCTTTTACCATCGTGGCCGAGTGCAAATAAGTTGAAACCGGAGTTGGTGCTTTCATCGCACCGGGCAACCAGAAATGAAATGGAAATTGAGCCGATTTAGTAAATGCCGCAACAAAAATAAAGACTACCGCCAGGATGTAATATTCACTTCCGGCAATGGCCTCTTTCATACTTAGCATTTCAGAAATGCTGTAAGTACCGGTGATACTACCCAGTAATAAAGCTCCGGCTAACAGGAAGAATCCACCAAAACCGGTAATACCCAAAGCAGTTAAAGCCGACTTTCGCGAAGCCGGGTTGGTATTATTGAAACCAATTAAGAAAAATGAACTTATACTGGTTAATTCCCAAAAAACGAAAAGTGAGATAAGATTATCTGAAAGTACCAAACCAAGCATCGCAGCCATAAACAGGCTAAGATATCCGTAGAAACGGTCAAGATATTTGTGCCCTTTTAAATAGGATGCTGTATATGCAAATACCAGAAAACCAATTCCGGTGATCATTAATGAAAATAGCAGTGAGAGTCCGTCAAGCTTAAAACTAAGGTCTACTCCGAATGCCGGAACCCATTGATAGGTTTTATGGATTATTTCCCCGGAGCTTATCTGCGGAATAAAACTCGCAAAATATGCAAATAGCCCTCCCGGAATAAGTGCGGAAAGAACGGCCAATTTCCCCCTGAAGAACTTTCCTGTAAAAACCAGGAATATTGCGAATAAAAAACCTAAAAGTATTGCTGCTAGCATATATTTTCTCTCAAAAAGTCCGTTCCCCGCAAATATAAGAGATATTATTT
>JAGXIG010000123.1 GCA_024635815.1 Salegentibacter sp. | reverse complement strand
GGAGATGAGGATGCGATAGATGAAATTATTGTGTACGGTTATGACGACACCAAAGGAGTTGGAGTAGCCCGCGTTTTAGGGGAAGATATGAATCCGCAGAAATTAATGGAATTAATGAAATCCCTGGATAAAGGTGATTTAGATGCAAACGGTCTTAAGGGAATTACAGGAATGTTTAAAACCGAATTAGTAAAATAGTTTTCCGATTCATACTTCGTGGGCTTGCCCCGAGGTTCTTGATTTAGTTGATTGGAGAGGTTGTTTGAAAGTGAACGTCAATCTGAACTTGTTTCAGATTCTAAGTTGTTAGACCCTGGAACGAGTTCACGGTGACGAATCTCCGCCAAAAACAACCTCTTTTTTCTTTAAATCCCTGTATAATTCTGTGGAGTTATTTTTTTAAGTTCTTCTTTTACTCCTTCAGAAACATCTAAGGTTTCAATAAAATCTGCGATGCTTTTTTTATTGATTTTCTCGTTGGTTCGGGTAAGACCTTTCAGAGCTTCATAAGGGTTCTTAAAACCTTCCCGGCGCAAAATTGTCTGAATTGCCTCGGCAACTACCGCCCAATTCGCTTCCAGATCTTCATTCAGCTTTTCTTCATTCAACAATAATTTATCCAGGCCTTTTAAAGTGCTTTTAAAAGCGATACTAGTATGTCCCATCGGAACACCAATATTCCTTAATACCGTACTATCTGTAAGGTCTCGCTGCAGTCGGCTAAGTGGTAATTTTGCTGAAAGATGTTCAAAAATAGCATTGGCAATTCCCAAATTTCCTTCGCTGTTTTCAAAATCTATAGGATTCACTTTGTGAGGCATTGCCGAAGAACCTATTTCACCTTCTTTTATCTTCTGCTTAAAATAATCCATAGAAACATAGGTCCAGATATCACGATCTAAATCTATTAAAATGGTATTTATTCTCTTTAACCCATCAAATAGAGCGGCCATATGATCGTAATGCTCAATTTGAGTTGTTGGAAAAGAATGGTGTAATCCAAGTTTTTTCTGAACAAAATTAGTCCCAAATTCTTTCCAATCGGTATCTGGATAAGCTACTTTATGCGCATTAAAATTTCCCGTGGCCCCGCCGAATTTCGCTGCGTGAGGAACTTTATTTAAAAGATCGAGCTGAGATTCTAAACGAGTGATAAAAACTTCTATTTCTTTTCCCAGGCGGGTAGGGGAAGCCGGTTGCCCGTGAGTTCTTGCCAGTAAAGGCACATTTGCCCAATCTTGCGAAAGTTGGGTTAATTTTGAGATAATTTGTTCTATTTCCGGAATATACTCGGCTTCAATAGCATCTTTTAAGCTTAAAGGAACCGCGGTGTTATTAATATCCTGGGAAGTGAGCCCAAAGTGGATAAACTCTTTATGAGCTTCAAGGCCTAATTCATCAAACTTATTCTTTAAAAGATATTCTACGGCTTTTACATCGTGATTGGTGGTTTTTTCAATCTCTTTCACCGCCTGGGCATCAATTGTAGTAAAGTTTTTATAAATAGCTCGCAAATCACTAAAAACCGAATGATCTACATCTTTAAGTTGAGGTAGTGGCAATTCGCAAAGCGCAATAAAATATTCAACTTCAACCTTTACACGATACCTTATTAGAGCTTCTTCGCTAAAATAAGCTGAAAGTTGTTTAGTTTTAGAGTGATATCTTCCGTCTATAGGGGAAATGGCGGTTAGCGGTGTCATGTATTTGATTTAGAAATTAAAAGCCGTAAAGATACTGCTTCCAAATAATCTTTAAAACCGCAGCGGCATTTCTTTTCGCTTATTACTTATAAATAATTTATGCGGAATTCATTAAATCCCGCACGAGTTTTGGAACTCCCACTGAAGCTTTTTCTGCAATAATATGCAAATTCCCTTTTTCTGAAATATTTGGTTTCAGATCTATAAAATAAATAGGAGTTTCTTCAGGAGTAAAATCTACAAGGCCTGCTGCCGGATAAACCTGCATGGAAGTTCCTATAATAATAAGTATTTCAGCTTCGGCAACAATCTCCATCGCCTTTTCAAACATTGGTACGGCTTCTCCAAACCAAACTACATGAGGCCTAAGCTGATGGTTAAACTCGCAGAAATCTCCGGGTTTAATATCTTGTCTCCAATCCATTACAAGGTTTTCATTAAAAGTGCTTCTTGCTTTTAATAATTCGCCGTGCAAATGGGTAACTTTTGTACTTCCCGCTCTTTCGTGAAGATCATCTATATTCTGTGTAATAATTTCTACATCAAATTTTTTCTCCAAATGGGCTAAAGCTTTATGTGCAGCATTTGGTTCTACTTCAAGTAGTTGCTTACGTCTTTTATTGTAAAAATCTAAAACCAGCTCCTGGTTGCTTTCCCAACCCATAGGAGAAGCGACCTCCATAACATCATGACCTTCCCAGAGGCCATCGACATCCCTAAAGGTTTGAATTCCACTCTCGGCACTAATCCCTGCACCGCTCAGAATTACTATTTTTTTCATATTAACATATTTTGTGAATCATTTTTACAAACCTTAACATCCGTTAAAACCTCTTACCCCGTATCTATAAATAGATTTGATAACTGAAGAAGTAAAATATTGCTTTTCCTTATCTCTAAATTTACTAATAACTTAAAATTTTAAACTTATGAAAAAATTCTTACTTGCTATTTTTATAGCACTTCCATTTATGTTTATGAGCTGCAGCAGCGATGATGATGCAGTAGATCCCGACGGGGACGGTGACGATTTCAATGGTGAGACGAAATCTTTTGAACTTTATTCTGTTGCCGATCCATCAATTTCTGGTACAGCTACCTTTATGGAGAATGAAGACAATAGTACCACTGTTGAAATTGAATTAGACGGAACTCCAGATGGCGGAATGCATCCGGCACACATTCATTACAACACTGCTGCTGAAGGTGGTGATATCGCGGTTTCTTTTGAACCTATAGATGGATCTACCGGAATGAGTACAACTACTTTTTCTACCTTAGATGATGGAACAAGTATTACTTATGATGAAGCCATTAATTTTGACGGATATATCAATGTACACGTAAGTGCTGATGATCTTGGTACTTTAGTAGTGCAGGGAGATATCGGTGTAAATGAACTTACCGGAGAATCTAAAAACTACATGCTTGAAGAAAGAGCTGTAGAAGGAATTTCCGGAAATGTAATGTTTCAGGAAAGAGTAAGTGGTGAAGCTTTAGCAACTATTATGCTTGAAGGTACTCCGGAAGACGGGGAGCACCCGGCACATATTCATATGGGATCTGTAGCCGAATCTCCGGGAGGTATTGCATTCAGCTTTAATCCGGTTAACGGAGCAACTGGAATGAGTAAAACCAATGTTGCTGCATTAGATGATGGTACAGCATTTATGTATAACGATGTACTAAGTTACGATGGTTATGTCAATGTACACCTAAGCGCAGATGAACTTGGAACTTTAGTTGCCCAAAATGATATTGGTGGTAACGAACTTACGGGCGAAACTAAATCTTACGAGCTTGATGAAAGAGCTGTTGAAGGAATTAGCGGAACTGTAACTTTTGAAGAACGTATGAGCGGTGCTGCGCTTGCAACTATAATGATTGATGGTACTCCAGAAGATGGAATGCACCCGGCACATATTCATATGGGTTCTTTTATTGAAGGTCCCGGTGGAATTGCCTTTACCTTTAATCCTGTAAACGGAGCAACCGGAATGAGTATGACTCAGGTTGAGATGTTAGACGATGATACCGAATTTGGTTACGACGAAGTACTAAGTTACGATGGTTATGTTAACGTTCACCTAAGTGCAGATGATCTTGGAACTGTGGTATCTCAGGGAGATATTGGAGCAAACGAACTAACAGGTGAAAGCAAAACTTATGAGTTAGGTGAGAAAGCTATTGAAGGTATTAGTGGTTCTGTAATTTTTGAAGAAAGAATGAGTGGTGAAGCTTTAGCAACTATTATGCTAGACGGAACTCCGGAAGATCGAATGCACCCGGCTCATATTCATATGGGTACTGCAGCTGAAGGTCCTGGCGGAATTGCCTTTACTTTTAATCCAGTAAGTGGAGCAACAGGAATGAGTATGACTCACGTAGCGATGCTTGATGACGATACTGAATTCGGTTACGAAGAGGTATTGAATTACGATGGCTATGTAAATGTTCATTTAAGTGAAGATGAACTTGGAGTTCTTGTAGCCCAGGGTGATATAGGCCAGAACGAACTAACCGGAGAGTCAGCTTCTTATGACCTTAGTGGAGTAGACGTTGATGGAATAATGGGAACAGCAATGTTTGAAGAGCGTGTAAATGGTGAAACTCTGGTAACTATTATGCTAGACGGAACTCCTGATGGAGGAATGCACCCTGCACACATCCACGTAGGATCTGTGGCAGATGCACCTGGAGATATTGCAATTTCTTTGAATTCAGTTAATGGTGATACCGGAATGAGTATGACAAATGTTTCAGCTTTTGATGGTGAAGACGCAGATATGATAGATTATAACGGACTTCTGGAATACAACGGATATCTAAACGTGCACTTGAGTGCAGACGATTTAGGAACCCTTGTAGCTCAGGGAAATGTAGGTTCTAATTCTTAGGATTTATAATTTCATTAAAATTGAAAACCCGGTCTCGATGAGGCTGGGTTTTCTTTTTAGTAATTTCACGAAATTTATTAATTTAAAGATCAGTATTATAAAGTTTTAAATTATTTAGGAGAAAATTTTAAAATATTCCTTCTGAAAAAGCCCGACTTCGAGTCGGGTTTTTTAATTTTAGCCTATGCAAAAAACTATCTTGATAAACCATCTTGAAACTTTTCTCACTCCTAGGCGCATCACTTTGTTCAGTAAAGTGATTGCGCAGCGCACCAATCATTTTACGGTTGTAACACAAGATGTTTACCAGTTGCATAATACCAGCGCCGTAATTAGGAGTTGTGAGGTTTTTGGAGTTCAAAATATTCACGTCATAGAAGAACGTAAACCTAAACGAATAGACAGGGAGATTGCAATGGGCGCCCAAAAGTGGGTGGATGTTAACCGGTATTCTACTTCAAAAGAATGCATTAAAGAATTACGAGCCAAAGGTTATCAAATTGTGGCCACCACACCTTACGGAGAAAGTACAGCACTCAAAGATTTTGATATAGAAAAACCTTCGGCTATTTTCTTCGGAACAGAAAAGGATGGCCTAAGCGAAGAAATCCTGAATGAAGCCGATTGCAGCTTGAAAATTCCTATGGTAGGTTTTACTGAAAGTCTTAATATTTCGGTTTCTGCAGCTATCATTTTACAGAGTATTACTTCCCGGTTAAAAAATAGCAAAATTGCCTGGCAACTTTCTGAAAAGGAAAAAATAAATCTTAAATATGAATGGTTGAAAAAGTGTATTAAAAATTCAGATTCAATAATAGCAGAGTACCAAACAGAAAATCCCTAAATTAGTTGAATAATTATCTAAACGAATGACCCTCTTTTTCTATCTGCTTATTGCATTTATTACATTTATTGCTTTTCTACACGCCTGGGCGAAGAAAAGTTATGATGTAAGCAGGACTATGGTAATTAATTCTCCCCGCGATGTGGTATTTAGTTATGTAAGGCAATTGAAAAAGCATCCTCTCTGGGTTCCCTGGTTCTCCAAACATCCTCGAGCTATTTTAAAACACAAAGGCGAAGACGGTAAGCTGGATGCGGCTATTTATTGGAGAACAAAAAATAACGAAATAGGGGAAGGCATTCAAAAGATTATTAAAGTAAAACACCCAAGAGTTTTTGAAACAAGGGTATTATTTGTTAAGCCGGTTAAAGTAAGTTTACTAACCTATTTCGCAGTAAAAGAACTGGAACCTGGAAAATCTAAAGTTGTTTGGGGAATTAGAGGAAATTTACCTTTTCCGCTTTCCGTAATAAGCCTGTTTTACAGTCCGGATAAATTAATGGGCCAGGATCTTGAAAAGGGCCTTATTAATTTAAAAACAAAAATGGAAAAAAGAGCTAAGGTTTAGTTTCGTTGTAGAACCCGATATTCTTCGTAGCATCCACTCAAAGCATCTAAAATTTGAAGATCGTTTGCCGATCTTAAAAAATCTTTTGAATAGCTGCAGCGTTGAAGGATTTCATCGATTTCAACTTTATTGATTGGTAACAGGGCGATAAGCGTTTCCCTGTCGAATTTATTTCTAAGAAGGGTTCTTATTTCATCATCTTCTTTCATCTGCCTAAGTTTCCGCATTTGCTTTGGTTTTTTACCAAATATATTATGCATTAAATCGGCAGGATTAAAAATGGCTCCCAGAGTTCGGGAAATAGCGCTGGCTGAATTATCTCCGCCTTCATAACCGGCATTTAAACCAGAGATACTGTAACGGTTATTCTCATAAATAGGAATGTTTCTGGCATCAATTTCGAGATAGCCGGTAAGTGTAACCGGTTTTAAAACTACTTCTTCCAAAGCAATTCCCAACTCGGTCATTTTCACCTTTACATTTCCATATTTTAGCCAGTCGTTTGTAACCCTTACTTTTATGGATCTAAATCCAAGATAAGAGAAATATAAAGTATCGTTAACTGTTGCCTGCAATTCAAAGGTTCCGTCTTCTTCACTTACGGCGCCTTTAACCTGGTTGAGGTTCACGATATGCACTTTTTCAATAGGTTTATCATTGGCCGCATTCATAACGGTTCCTGATATAACATCCTGTGAAAATGCCTGGAGAGATAAAATAGGTAGTAAAAGGGTAAAAAGGAATTTCTTCATAACAATTGGCGCCTAAATTATAAAATACTTATAAAAAACAATGCCATAATTAAAAATTTAGGCGCCAGATGTGAATTTAATTTTTGCTGCGTCTTCTTTTTAAAGAGCTTTCAACGTTACTGCTTCGGTTTCCAGATTTTTTTCCTCTTCCCGAATCGCTACCTTCTGAACGCCTACGGCCACCACCTTTGAAATCTGGTTTTCCGCCGCCTTTATTGAATTTTCCGCCTTTTCGGCCGCCACCGCCACCGCCGCCGCGTTTTCCACGTCCGCCGGTATCTGTAGTTTCTTCAACATTTATAAATCTACCCTGATGTTTAAAGTCTTTAAATGTACTTAAAACAGTTTCGGTATTTTTTGCATCAGTATTAAAGAAAGAGAAGCTATCCTTTACATCAACTTTATAAACATCGTCACGTCCAAGATCTAAAGTCGCTTTAAGGAAATCTTTTAAGCTCATCCAGTCAAATCCATCCTTAGATCCAACATTAATAAAGTAACGATTAGAATCTCCCGAACCACCTCCATCTGCAGGAGCGGAAGGAGAACTTAATCCTTCAGAATTTTTGTAATAGTTAAAGAATCGGGTGAACTCTACTGAAAAGAACTTCTTGATAAGTTCTTCCTTTGTAAAGTCTTCCAAAACTTCATTAATTCCAGGTAAATAAGCTTCTATTTCAGGATTAATCTTTGTTTCCTTGATATCGTTGGCCAGGTGAAACAACTGAACACGACAGATTTCCATCCCGTCAGGAATATCTTTCTGCTCGAATTTCTGCTGAATAATACGCTCAATACTTTTGATTTTACGCATTTCACTTTTGGTAACAATAACCATAGAAACTCCACTTTTCCCTGCACGACCGGTACGGCCACTACGGTGAGTATAAGTTTCAATCTCATCGGGTAGCTGGTAGTTGATTACGTGAGTAATATCATCTACGTCAATTCCACGGGCAGCAACATCTGTAGCTACCAACATCTGGATTTGTTTGCTTCTAAAACTTTTCATCACCAAATCACGTTGATTCTGGCTAAGGTCACCGTGCAATGCTGCAGCGCTGTAACCGTCTTCAATAAGTTTTTCAGCTACTTTTTGAGTATCTCTTTTTGTTCGGCAAAAAATTACCGAAAAGATATCTGGATTGGCATCTGCCAGTCTTTTTAAAGCTTCGTAACGTTGTCTTGAGTTTACCAGGTAAAACTCGTGGGATACATTAGATGTCCCCTGATTTTTGGATCCTACGGTAATTTCAATAGGAGTACGCATAAATTTTTTGGCGATAGTTGCAACTTCTTTTGGCATGGTTGCAGAAAATAACCAGGTATGCTTTTCTTTTGGCGTGTGTGAAAGAATGGCTTTAATGTCCTCAAAGAAGCCCATATTAAGCATTTCATCAGCTTCATCTAAAACACAATACTCGATTTTAGAGATATCTACCAGGTTACGGTTTATCATATCCTGCATACGTCCCGGGGTAGCTACAATAATTTGTGCACCACGTTCAATTTGTCTGGCCTGATCTGTAATGCTGGCGCCACCATAGATAGCAACCGGATTAAGACCTTTCTCAAATTTTGAGTAATTCTTTATTTCGTTGGTAATCTGCAGGCAAAGTTCACGGGTTGGTGAAAGAATTAATGCCTGGGTATGTCTTTTACTTACGTCTATTTTCTGGATAAGTGGGAATCCAAAAGCAGCTGTCTTTCCTGTACCTGTTTGTGCTAATGCAACCATGTCGGTATCTTCGTTTAGTAAAACAGGAATTGCTTTTTCCTGTATTTCACTCGGGTCTGTAAAACCCATTTCTTCGACTGCTTTAAGAATAGAAGGGTTTAAACCTAATTGTTCAAATTTGTTCATATAAAAAATTAAATAAGCGGCAAAGGTACGGCTTAGATAGCACTTAACAGCTATCTACTTCCTTTATTTTGAAAGATAGGCGATTAGCTCTCTAAAAGCTTTTCCGCGATGGCTTACTTTAGATTTCTCGGTTAAACTCAGTTCCGCAAAAGTCTTTTCAAAATCATTGGGCTTGAAGATAGGATCGTATCCAAAACCTTTATCACCACGAGACTCTTTTATAATTTCCCCTTTGCAAATTCCTGTAAACAGGTTTTGCCTGTCGTTTAAATTTAAAGCGATGGCAGTTTTAAATTGCGCCTTTCGGTTGTCGTTATTTTCTAATTTACTAAGCAATTTTCTCAAATTTGCGGCATCATTTTTATCGTCACCGGCATAACGGGCAGAGAGAACGCCGGGTTCCCCGTTTAGGGCTTCAACTTCTAGCCCGGTATCATCGGCAAAACAATTATAACCATAACGATGTTTTACGTGTTCTGCTTTTAAAATGGCGTTACCTTCTATAGTATCGGCTGTTTCCGGTATTTCTTCAGTACAACCAATATCATCTAAGGATAAAAGTTTTATATAATGGGGCAGAAGGAATTTAATTTCCTTTAGTTTATTTTTATTATGAGTAGCAAATACAAGTTCCATAAGATGTGTTTTAGCGGTGGTGGTAGGGTTCGTTTCTTAAAATGGTGAATGCGCGGTATAATTGTTCAGTAAAAAATAATCGCACCATTTGGTGAGAGAAAGTCATTTGTGATAAAGCAACTTTTGCATCAGTTCTTTGATAAACCGCTTCAGAAAAACCATAGGGGCCGCCAATTACAAAAATAAGCTGTTTGAGGCCGCTGTTTAATCGCTTCTGAATGTATGCTGAAAATTTTTCTGAAGAAAATTCTTTTCCGTTTTCATCTAAAAGCACCAGGTAATCTGAATTCTGCACTTTAGAAAGAATCAATTCCCCTTCCTTTTCTTTCTGCTGATTCTCATCGAGATTCTTCGTCTTTTTGAGATCGGGAATAATGTCAATTTCAAATTTATTATAAAACTGAAGTCGATCTTTATAAACCTCAATAAGCTGTTTAAGCTCGCGGTTATCGGTCTTTCCTATACAGAGTAATTTTATGGTCATTCGGTAAATTTAACGCAGACTTTGCTACATTTACAAAAATAAGTATTGCAAATGATCTCAAAAGAACAATTTGAAAAAGAAATAGATCTTATTATAGAAAATGCGCTTAGGGAAGATGTTGGAGAAGGTGATCATAGTTCCTTAGCCTGTATTCCTGCTGAAGCTAAGGGAAAAGCCAAACTCCTGGTAAAAGATAAAGGAATTTTAGCCGGGGTAGATTTTGCCCTCCAGGTTTTCGAAAAAGTAGACCCGCAATTGAAAATTGAAGTTCTACTACAAGACGGCAGAACGATAGAACGGGGAGATGTTGCATTTTTTGTTGAAGGAAGTTCGCAATCCATATTAAAAGCCGAAAGGTTGGTGTTAAACGCAATGCAAAGAATGAGCGCCATTGCAACTAAAACAAACACTTTTGTTCAGAAACTAGAGGGAACCAATACCCAAATTTTAGATACCCGTAAAACAACTCCCGGGATACGCGCTTTAGAAAAATGGGCGGTAAAGATT
>JAGXIG010000122.1 GCA_024635815.1 Salegentibacter sp. | reverse complement strand
TCGGAGATGTGTATAAGAGACAGGTTTAAACATCGAGATGTATCATCAATCCCCCCGTTTTTTAGACGAAAATACGCTCTCGGTAGAAGGAAAAACCGTAACTGCTGATAAAATAATTATCGCTACCGGACAAAGGCCTATGGAATTACAAATTCCCGGGCGAAACCACGCCCTGGTGAGCGACGATTTCCTAAATATCGAAAAACTGCCAGAATCTATAGTATTTATAGGTTCGGGATATATTGGGATGGAGTTTGCGCACGTGGCCGCCCGACTTGGTGTAAAAGTAACAATGGTTGATATTATGGACCGGCCTTTATCAAATTTTGATGAAGATATGGTGGCGTACATCCAAAAGCTTTCCGAAGAAGAATTGGGCATTGATTTTATTTTTAATGCTGAAGTCACCGAAATTGAGAAACTTCAAAAAAACTTCAGAGTTACTGCTAAAAAGGATGGGAAAGAAATTTCAGTAAAAGCCGAATTGGTATTTAACACAGCCGGGAGGGTGCCTTCTATAGACGACCTGGATTTGGAAAAAGGCAAGGTAAAATATAGCCGAAAAGGAATTGTGGTCAACGAATTTCTTCAAAGTCCATCTAACAAAAACGTGTATGCCTGCGGCGATGTTTTCGATAGTGAAGGCTTGCCGTTAACGCCACTTTCATCACAGGAAGCGCGGGTGGTAGCCGGAAATATTCTCAGTAAAAACAAACCTAAAAAAGCGCATTACCCGCCGCAACCCACGGTGGTTTTCACCCTACCCAACCTGGCTTCGGTGGGATTATCAGAAAAAGAAGCAAAAGATAAAGGTTATGATGTGGCGGTGAAACAAAAGCTGGCCTCAAAATGGTTTTTGGCCAAACATATCAACGAAGAAGTTTATGCCTTTAAAACTATTGTAGACAAAAAAACCGGCCTCGTGCTCGGGGCACATTTGGTTGGTCCCGAAGCTTCTGAAGTTATTAATATGTTCGTGATGTGTATTTGCGGGAAACTCGATTGCCAAACCATAAAACAAATGATTTTCGCCTACCCAACCTGGGGAAATGATATTAAAGGAATGGTATAGAGAAGCCTCCCCCAAACCCTCCTAAGGAGGAGAGAAAACATCAGGATTTCTTATTCAGCATTTTATACATCGGGTTGGTTTCTCGGTTCATCCAGCCGTGGTAAATGATATTAGAGAAAATAGCAACCGCCACAATTAAAGCCGAGTAGGAAATTAACGGAATTTCATCAAAATGCCGGAAGTAAATTGCGACAAGCGCCCAAACCCCCACTGCAGCGAACTCCCTCATATTCCGAAGGTGAATTATCGCGCTATTTATAATCCCCGCAACAACAATCAATAAAACCGTCCAGATCTCTTCGGAAAAAAACGGGGCCTGCCATTCAATTTTGGCTAAATAAGCCGAAACATTGGCGATAGTGGCCACGGCGATCCATCCTGAATAAAGGCAAATAGGCCACCAATTAAAAGCCAGAATTTTTAAAGGCGCGTCCCAACGTTCCATATTTGTATTCAGGATTATTTTTATAAGAGAGAATAAGATCAAAAACATCAATAAAACTGAAAGTCCGGTAAGTTCATATAACCAGGTAAAAACCCAGGCGGCATTGGCCAGGTTGGCGGCTAAAAACCAATAGCCAGATTTCCTTAAAAATTCCAAATCTTTTTTTGCTGAAAACCCCTGATAGAGTTGATACCCAGAAAATGCTAAAAGCGACAAAAATATCACGCCCCAAATAGCAAATGCGTAACCTGCCGGAGTGAATAAATTATAATATTCAGCACTAAGGCTGCCCATGGTGTTGCCATTAATTATCCCGGTTTGAGAAATATAACTCACGGCAATGATTAATATTACCGAAATAAAATTCAGAACTGCGAGACGTTTTTCCATTTTAAGTGTTTTCTATTAAAATTACTTCATTTTGGGTAATCGCATAAGCTTTTTCACCTTCATTTAATTTCATCATAAAATTCCCGGTGAATTCCCCAAAAGCAGGAAAAATTAACTGACTTTCGTTTCGGAAGAAACACGGTAATTTTAAACTTTGTCTTCCCTTCCCGTTAAGTCGGTAACCCGGATGAATATGCCCACAAAGATTGAAAAAACCTTCCCTGGTTTCGGGATGATGGGTAAGTAGAAATCCATTCAGTTGCCATTCTGAATGAATTTTAACGCCCAATTCTTCGTATTTTAATGGAGAAATAATATCGTGATTCCCAGCGATAAGAATGACTTCGGCTTCTACAAAACTGAGCCAGTTTTCAAATAATTTCCATTCGCTGTTTAGATCGCTATGGAAAAGATCGCCAAGAAAACAGACAATTTTAGGCTGAAATTTCCCCACTACTTCACTTAATCTTAGAAAATTTGCATTGATTGCTTTATGGGGTACCGCGCTTCCAAACTTCCTGAAATGGGATATTTTTCCTAAATGCACATCACTAATTAAAAGGATTTCTTCTTCCTTCCAAAAAGCAGCACCGCTGGGATGTAATTCAAAAGTTTGATTTTGGAGATTTATGGTCATAGGTTTTAGAGCAACTAAAAAACTTCGTCATTGCGAGGCACGAAGCAATCTGTAAATTATAGTTTTAAAGCTTGAGATTACTTCACTGCGTTCGTAATGACGTTTTTTAGACAATCTTCTTTATAAGCAAGTATACTTTCTTTAATATTAGATCCTGAAACAAGTTCAGGATAACATTACAATTCAATTACAGCTTATGCAAAATCTCTGCTGCCCTTTCCAGAGTTTCATCGGTTTTGGCGAAGCAGAAACGCAACTGTTTCTCGTCTTTCCCATCTTTATGAAATACTGAAACCGGGATTGTTGCTATCCCTTTTTCTGTAATCAATCTTTTCGCAAAATCCACATCGTGCTCATCGGTGATTTCAGAATAATCCATTACCTGGAAATAGGTTCCTTTTGAAGGCGTACCTTTAAAATTTGATCCTTGCATCAGGTCAAGGAATTTATCACGCTTTTTCTGATAAAAATCACCGAGTTGCAGGTAATGTTCAGGGTTTTTCAGGTATTCAGCAAAAGCCCGTTGCATAGGATGATTTACACAAAAAACCGTAGCTTGATGAAGTTTAATAATCTCTTTCATTAAAACTTCCGGAGCTACGCAATAGCCCATTTTCCAACCGGTGTTATGAAAAGTTTTCCCAAAGGAGGCACACACAATCGCTCGTTCTACCAACCCGGGAAATTTTGATGCGCTTTGATGTTCTTCCCCATCAAAAATTAAATGTTCATATACTTCGTCACTTAATAGGATAATATTGGTGCATCTTAATAATTTTTCCAGTCGCTGCATATCATTTTTAGAAAGGATTGTTCCGGTTGGATTATGCGGTGTATTGATAACGATCATCCTGGTTTTGGATGTGATTTTTTCTTCCACTTCCTTCCAGTCAATTTTAAATTCTTTTCCTTTTAATTCAATTAAAACGGGTTTACCACCCGCCAGTTTTATATCGGGTTCGTAAGAATCGTATGCCGGCTTAAAAACAATTACTTCGTCGCCGGGATGAACAAAAGCGCTTATCGCGCAATATAATGCTTGAGTAGCGCCCGCAGTAAAAATGATTTCAGAAGCTTCATTATATTTTTTCCCGTAGAGAGTTTCAATTTTAGCAATTATTTGTTCCCTTAATTGGGGAATACCATTCATTGGCGGGTACTGGTTGTAACCGTCTTTCATGGCTTTATACACCAGTTCTTTTAAATGGGCATCGGTTTCAAAATTCGGGAAGCCCTGAGATAAGTCTATCGCATTGTTCTCCCTCGCCAAACCACTCATTACAGAAAATATACTGGTTTTTCCGGCAGGAAGTTTTGAAGGAAGGTTTTTGAAATTTGGCATCATTCTATTTTTAAATCCCATTAAATAGATTTTGTTTTCCTATATTCTATATCGAATTGCACAAGTTTGTTTTTTTATTACCTCTTACACTTAATCTTCCAGAGGGAGTTGTTTAAATTGCATAAAAAATCCCAAACTCAAAAAGAATTTGGGATTGATTTGTTCTTATTTAAGGAAGTTTTATCCTTTCACACTGGCTGCAAGATATTCACGGTTCATACGCGCTATATTTTCCAGGGAAATTCCTTTAGGACATTCAATTTCACAGGCTCCTGTATTGCTACAGTTTCCAAAGCCTTCCTCGTCCATTTGTCTAACCATTGCTTTAACACGCTCGGTAGCTTCAACACGTCCTTGCGGAAGCAAAGCATACTGCGAAACTTTGGCCGAAGTAAATAGCATAGCACTTGCATTTTTACAAGCGGCTACACAAGCACCACAACCAATACAGGTTGCCGCGTTAAAAGATTCATCTGCCTTTTCCTTTTCAACAGGAATGGTGTTTGCATCTACGGTATTTCCGGAAGTGTTTACCGAAACATATCCCCAGGCTTGCTGAATCCTGTCAAAAGCAGTACGATCTACAATAAGGTCTTTTATAACCGGAAAAGCTTTCGCACGGAAAGGTTCTATATAAATGGTATCGCCATCTTTAAAAGAACGCATATGTAACTGGCAGGTAGCAATTAATTTATCGGGGCCGTGTGGCTCACCGTTAATTTGCAAAGAACAGGAGCCACAAATTCCCTCACGACAATCGTGATCAAACTGAATGGTATCTTCTCCCTTTTCTACCAACTGCTCGTTAAGAATGTCCAGCATTTCAAGGAAAGACATATCTCCGTCTATCCCGTCTACAGGATAGTCTACTATTTTTCCTTTAGCAGTGGCATTTTCCTGACGCCATATTTTTAAGTTAAGCTTCATATCTTAAAAGTATTGAGTAGTGAGTATTTAGTATTGAGCTCTTAAAACTCAATACGTAAATCTCAATTCTATTTATAACTTCTTGTTTTCAATTCTATATTTTCAAATACCAGGTCTTCTTTGTGAAGAACCGCATCTGCGGGTTTTCCTTTATGTTCCCAGGCGGCAACATACTTAAAGTTCTCATCGTCCCTTAAAGCTTCACCTTCTTCGGTTTGGTACTCCTCTCTAAAGTGCCCTCCACAAGATTCATTTCTATGTAAAGCATCTTTAGCGAATAACTCTCCCAATTCAAGGAAATCGGCTACACGTCCTGCTTTTTCAAGCTCGGCGTTTTTAGAGGTTGCGGTGCCGGGAACTTTCACATTTTTCCAGAAATCTTCTCTTAAAGCTGCAATTTCTTCAATCGCTTCTTTTAAGCCTTCTGCATTACGAGCCATCCCACATTTGTTCCACATAATCAAGCCTAATTCCTTGTGATAGGAATCTACCGATTTGCTTCCATTCGCATTCATCAATTTATCCATTCGCTCTTTTACCGCTTTTTCTGTTTCTTCAAATTCAGGGGAATCTGTAGAAATTGCACCGGTACGAATATCATCCGCCAGATAATTACCAATAGTGTAAGGCAGTACAAAATAACCATCTGCCAGACCCTGCATTAATGCTGAAGCTCCAAGCCTGTTAGCGCCGTGATCTGAGAAGTTAGCTTCTCCAGCGGCGTAACAACCCGGAATGGTAGTCTGTAAGTTATAATCTACCCAAAGTCCACCCATTGTGTAGTGAACTGCAGGATATATCATCATTGGGGTTTCATACGGATTCTGGTCTACGATCTTCTGATACATATCGAAGAGGTTTCCGTATTTAGAAGCTACTACTTCTTTCCCTAGTTTTATGATTTCTTCTTTTGAAGCATTTTTATTTCCTGAAGTGAAGGCTTTCTCTTTTCCATAGCGTTCTATAGCGCTAGCAAAATCAAGATATACAGCCTGACCTGTTTTATTTACTCCAAATCCGGCATCACAACGTTCCTTGGCAGCTCTGGAAGCTACATCACGTGGCACAAGGTTACCAAATGCAGGATAACGACGCTCCAGGTAATAATCTCTATCTTCTTCAGCAAGTTCGGTTGGTTTCTTTTTACCGGCCCTTATTGCTTCAGCATCTTCTTTCTTCTTAGGAACCCAGATTCTTCCATCATTCCGAAGTGATTCAGACATCAACGTTAATTTAGACTGATGATCTCCTGAAACCGGGATACATGTTGGGTGAATTTGAGTGTAACAAGGATTTGCAAAGTATGCACCTCTACGGTGTGCTCTCCAGGCGGCCGTTACATTACTTCCCATCGCGTTTGTAGAAAGGAAGAAAACATTACCATAACCACCGGAAGCCAATACCACGGCGTGAGCCGAGTGGCGTTCAATTTCACCGGTAATCATATTTCTCGCGATAATTCCACGAGCTTTACCATCTACCAATACCAAATCCATCATTTCGTGACGGTTGTAAGGCTTTATTTTCCCACGGTTAATCTGGCGGTTCATTGCTGAATAAGCTCCAAGCAATAGCTGCTGTCCTGTTTGTCCTTTGGCATAAAAAGTACGGGATACCAAAACCCCTCCAAAAGAACGGTTATCTAAATAACCTCCATATTCACGGGCAAAAGGAACTCCCTGTGCCACACATTGATCTATAATATTTCCAGAAACTTCGGCTAAACGATAAACGTTGCCTTCACGGGAACGGTAATCACCACCTTTTACGGTATCGTAAAACAAGCGATAATCTGAATCACCGTCTCCCTGGTAATTTTTTGAAGCGTTAATACCACCCTGTGCCGCAATAGAGTGCGCACGTCTTGGAGAATCCTGGTAGCAAAATGTTTTCACATTATAACCTAATTCGGCAAGAGTTGCAGCTGCACTACCCCCGGCAAGTCCTGTTCCTATTACAATAACGTCTATATTACGTTTGTTGGCAGGATTTACAAGTTTGATATTGTTTTTATGATTGGTCCACTTTTCTTTTAGAGGCCCCTTAGGTATTTTTGAATCTAAAACTGACATAAATCTTACGTATTAAAGGTTATTAATATAGTGAAAAAGGGCTATAAAAATAAATCCTAGTGGTATGATGATCGCATAAGCTTGAGTGAACCCTCTAAGACCTTTAGCGTACTTATTTCTCCATCCAACAGATTGAAAAGAGGAAGAAAAGCCGTGATAAAGGTGAAGCGCCAAAAATACAAATGAGATTACATATAATATTGTTCTAACCGGGCTTTGAAATTTCGCTACCAACTCATCATAATAACGAGCAGCATCTTCGGGGTGAGACTCTATGTATTTATGAATCATTTCGGGAAACCAGAAATCGTAAAAATGCAGACCTAAAAAAGCCAGGACAACAAGACCGGTATAAATCATATTTCTTGACATCCAGCTTGAGTTGGCATTTCCGTTAGACTTCACATATTTTATATTTCTCGCACTTCGGTTTTTCGCTTCCAGGATGAATCCCATTACAAAGTGAAAAATCACTCCAAAAATTAAAACCGGTTGCAATAAAGCCTGCACAAAAAAGTTGGTTCCCATAAAATGAGAAACCTCGTTGAACACGTCTTTACTGAATACTGAAATAAGATTGATACTGAAATGCTGAGCTAGAAATAAGACCAGAAATAGTCCCGATAAGGCCATAGCAACTTTTCGTGCTATGGTTGAATTTAGAAATCCACCCATTGGTTTGATTATTTTATAGAAATTTAACAGCAAAAATACACTCCAAATCACTTACGGACAAACTTTCAAGCTTGTTTATAGGGCTATTTAGAACAAATATAATTAAGCAATAATTTTGTTGAAGACCATTATTCAGAATTTATACATCGCCCAGGGTTAAAACCTTTACCTAACACTATCTTCCAAAGCACTTAAATTTTTCTCGGTGAAAATTCATATAGATTACGCTTACACAATTCACAAACCATGTTGAGAGTGAAAACTCCATAAAAAAAGCTACCACAGATTTTGGTAGCTTTTTTTATGGAGTTTAATTTTTCTAATCTTTTTTATAACTATCAGAATGAACATTAGCCACTGCTCTACCTGATGGATCGTTCATATTTTTAAAAGACTCATCCCATTCTAAAGCAGTTGGTGTACTACAAGCTACAGAAGGTACAGATGGTACTGACTTTGCTGCGGCATCGCTTGGGAAATGATCGGTAAAAATAGATCGGTAGTAATATTCTTCTTTGCTAGATGGTGGCTGAATTGGAAATTTGAAGTGTGCATTTTTAAGCTGCTCATCGCTCACTTCGGCATTAACCAATTCTTTGAGCGTATCTATCCAACTATAACCAACGCCATCTGAAAATTGTTCTTTTTGTCTCCAGGCTACGCTTTCTGGCAAATAATCTTCAAATGCCTTTCTTAGCACCCACTTTTCAATACGCTCGCCGGTAATCATTTTATCCTTAGGATTTATCCTCATGGCTACATCCATAAATTCTTTATCCAGGAAAGGAACACGCCCTTCTATACCCCAGGCACAAAGAGATTTATTAGCCCGCAAGCAATCATATTGATGCAATTTATCTAATTTTCGAACGGTCTCCTCGTGAAAATCCTTTGCACTAGGAGCTTTATGAAAGTAAAGATACCCTCCAAATAATTCATCTGCACCTTCACCCGAAAGCACCATTTTGATTCCCAAAGATTTGATAGTTCTAGCCATTAAATACATAGGAGTAGACGCCCTAATTGTGGTTACATCATAAGTTTCCAAATGATAAATCACATCTTTAATCGCATCTAATCCCTCCTGTATAGTGAATTTTACTTCGTGATGCACCGTGTCTAAATGATCGGCCACTTTTTGTGCAGCAGCAAGATCTGGCGACCCCTCTAAACCAATGGCAAAAGAGTGCAATCTCGGCCACCAAGCCGCATCTTTATCGTCGCTTTCTATTCTTTTTTCTGAATACAATTTAGCAACTGCAGAAGTAATTGAAGAATCTAAGCCACCTGAAAGTAAAACACCATAAGGCACATCACTCATCAACTGCCGGTGTACCGCTTTTTCAAGAGCTTCCTTTAAATCTTCGATACTGGTTTCATTATCCTTTACAGCCTCATATTCCATCCAGTCACGCTCATACCATTTTTGAAAACCTTCCTTTTTACTAGATAAATAATGCCCGGGAGGAAACAATTCAATCTTAGTACATTTACCTTCCAAAGCTTTAAGTTCTGAAGCTACATAAAAGGTTCCGTTTTGATCCCAACCTACATATAAAGGAATAATTCCCATGTGATCGCGAGCAATAAAATACTCATCATTTTCGACATCATAAATAGCAAAACCAAAAATCCCGTTTAATTCATCTAAAAAGCTATCTCCTTTTTCTTTATAAAGCGCGAGGATAACTTCACAATCAGATTTTGTTTGAAAGTTATAATTTGGAAACTGACTTCTTAATTCATTATGATTATAGATTTCTCCATTTGCAGCAAGCACAAGTTGTTTATCATCAGACAATAATGGTTGTCCACCAGAAATGGGATCTACAATGGCCAGGCGTTCATGAGCCAAAATCGCTTTTTCATCACTATAAATTCCACTCCAGTCTGGGCCGCGATGTCTTAAACATTTAGCCATTTCTAATATTTGAGGTCTTAAGTCTTCAGACCTCTCTTTTAAATCGAAAGCACAAACAATTCCACACACAGCTTTAAAATTTTAAGTATTAATATTGAAACAAATATTGAATTAATATTTCGTAAAAAAATCTAATAGAGTATATTTGGTTACATATGAAAATTTAAAATTCCATATTAACTTCATATAAAAAATTAAATTTAATAATAATTACGATTTAATTTCAGCAGTAAAATTTTCAGGAAGCATTGAAGATTGCGAAAATCACCTTTTTGTCGAATTTCTCCTGATTTTTCCAATTTTGCAAAAACTTAACGGGAAGTGAGCCAGCTTTTTAGTAATTTCAAGAGATAGAATTTCACCACTAATTCATAAATTTTAATGGCTTTTATAGACTACTACAAATTGCTGGAATTAGATAAATCTGCTAGCCAGGCCGATATTAAAAAGGCCTACCGGAAACTGGCCAGAAAAAATCATCCAGACCTTAATCCAAACGACAAAGATGCACAACTCAGGTTTCAGCAAATAAATGAAGCAAATGAGGTATTAAGCGATCCCGAGAAACGAAAAAAATACGATCAATACGGAAAAGACTGGCAACACGCTGATGCCTACGAGGAAGCCAGGAAACAGCAGCATGCATCAGGCGGAAGAGCCTATTCCGACGGAGGTTTTGGCGGCTCCGGATTTGGTGCTGGCCAGGGTGGCGGATATTCCTATTCAGGAAATTTTGACGACGATACTTTCTCCGACTTTTTTGAGGAAATGTTTGGCAGCAGTGCAAGAGCTCACGGTTCGGGCCGGGGCCGACATTTTAAAGGCCAGGATTTTAATGCTGAACTTCAACTAAACTTAAGCGATGTTTACACCAGTCACAAACAAACCCTTACTATAAACGGAAAAAATATTCGGCTAACAATTCCTGCGGGAGTAGAAAACGGGCAAACCATTAAAATTAAAGGGCACGGCGGGCCGGGCGTTCAGGGTGGGCCTAAAGGCGATCTTTTTATCACTTTTAATATTGTAAACAACACAAAATTCAAAAGGGAAAAAGAAAACTTATTCACTACGATAGACATCGATTTCTACACTGCTTTGCTCGGCGGGGAAATCACCGCAGATACTTTTAGCGGAAAAGTGAAATTAAACGTAAAACCCGAAACTCAACCCGGGACCAAAGTGAAATTAAAAGGAAAAGGCTTTCCAAAATATAAAAAGGAAGGCCAGTTTGGAGATTTAATTATCACTTACAACATAAAAATGCCTAACAACTTAAGCACCCGGGAAAAAGAACTCTTTAAAGAACTTCAAAAATTACGCTCATGAATTTAGAAGACTTAATCCCAACCGATGAGATTTGTATCCGGTACCAGGTTGAACGTACTTTTGTTAGTTCGCTATACGAAAGCGGCTTGATTGAAATCGTGACCATAGAAGAAACTCAATATGTGCATTGCGATGAGATTTCAGAATTTGAAAGATTAAGGCGATTGCATTACGATCTGGATATTAATTTAGAAGGACTGGAAGCAATTCAACATTTAATTGGGCAGGTCAAAAAATTGCAAAAGCAAAACCGCAGACTTAAAAATCGGTTGGGTTTATATGAATAAGCCGGGAACTTTTTACTTTGTTAGATATTGATAACTTTGTAGGCAAAACAATAAAAACTAGAGATACTGTCTCAATAGTCATGTTTTCGTCAAGCTGAACTTGTTTCAGCTTCTAACTTGTTCTGATTTTCATAAACTTAGAGCCTGAAATAAACCCGCCTGAACGGACGGACAGGTTCAGAATGACGCCTTCAATTACTTTTAAGACAGCCTCTTTCATAAATAACAATACATGAGATACGATCAAATAGACAGTAAATTATTTATTAAAAACCGCAAAAGCTTTATGGCAGGAATGAAAGCCCACAGCCTTGCGGTTTTTAATGCCAATGATATTTTCCCGATTGGCGCCGATAGCACTATGCCTTTTCAACAAAACCGCGACCTTTTTTATCTAAGTGGCGTAGACCAGGAAGAAGCGATTTTAGTACTTTTCCCCGATGCACCAAAACCAGAGCATCGTGAGATTTTATTTTTAACTGAAACCAATCCGCATATCGCAGTGTGGGAAGGCGCAAAATTAGACAAGGAAAAAGCCCTCGAAGTTAGCGGTGTAGAAACGGTTTACTGGCTTCAGGATTTTGAGAAAATTTTCTTTGAAGTGATGTCGCAATGCGAAACAGTGTATTTTAATACCAACGAACATTATCGCGCGAATGTGCAAACTGAAACCCGGGACGACCGATTTATAAAATGGTGCAAGGAGAAATATCCGGCGCACCAGGTTGCGAAAAGCAATCCTATTTTACAGCGTTTACGGTCTGTAAAAGATCCAATCGAATTAGATTTGATGCAAAAAGCCTGTGATATTACTGAAAAAGCTTTCCGCAGAGCTTTGAAATTCACAAAGCCCGGAGTTTGGGAACACGAAATTGAAGCCGAATACTGGCACGAAATGATAAGAAATCGTAGTCGTGGATTCGCTTACACACCGATTATCGCCAGCGGAAACAATGCAAATGTGCTGCATTATACCGAGAACAATCAGCAATGTAAAGAAGGAGATTTAATCCTTCTGGATACCGGTGCAGAATACGCCAATTATTCCAGTGATATGACCAGGACTATTCCGGTTTCAGGAAAGTTTTCCGATAGGCAGAAGAAGGTTTACAACACTGTAAACAAGGTGAAAAAGGAAGCCACAAAATGGTTGGCTCCCGGAACCATATGGGCAGAATACCATAAAGAAGTCGGAAAATTAATGACTTCAGAATTATTGGATTTAGGGCTTTTAGATAAAGCCGATGTTCAAAACGAAGACCCAAAATGGCCGGCTTATAAAAAGTATTTTATGCACGGTACTGCGCATAATATAGGTTTAGATACTCACGATTACGGAATTTTAACCGAACCGATGATACCCAACCAGGTTTTTACCGTTGAACCGGGAATTTATTTACCTGATGAAGGCTTTGGAATTCGTTTAGAAGATGATGTTGTAATTCAGCCAGAAGGTGAACCTTTCAACCTGATGCGTAATATCCCGATTGAAGTTGAAGAAATTGAAGAGATTATGAATTCTTAGTTTTCAAAACTTTCAAGGTCATTACGAGCGACGTTAGGAGCGCGGTAATCTTTTGTTGGAAAATGGATCTACTTAAAAGCTCGTTCTGTTTTAAGAAGAGATTGCTTCAGTCGTTACCTCCTTCGCAATGACAATTTCATCAAAATATTAAAATCAAAGCCACGAATCTTTTTGAAAATTCGTGGCTTTTTGTATTTTAAAACCAATGAGAATAACCTACAGAAAAACACCCATCTCATTTACCAGGCAGGGAAACGGAAATCCGCTTATACTTCTCCACGGTTTTTTAGAATCTAAAGAAATATGGAAAGATTTTGCCGAAGAACTTTCAGCAAAACGTGAGGTAATTTGCATTGATCTTCCCGGACACGGAGAATCCGGAAATATCGCAGAAATTCATACAATGGCAGATATGGCCGAAGCGGTAAAGTCTGTTTTAGATGAACTCGAAATTAAAAAAGTTTCTTTTGCCGGTCATTCTATGGGTGGGTATGTGAGTTTGGAATTTCAAAATATTTTTCCTACACTATGCAGTAGCTTGGTGTTGGTGAATTCTACCCCGCAGGCAGATTCTGAAGAACGCAAAGTCAATCGCGACCGTGCGGCTGCTTTAGTTCTTAAAAACAAGAGGGCTTTTGTAAGTATGGCGATTTCAAATTTGTTAACGCCGGAAAACAATAAAGTATTCAAATCTCAAATTGAAGAATTAAAAAACCGCGCCCTTGATTTTTCTACTGAAGGAATCTACGCTGCTATAAAGGGTATGAAAATTCGTACAGATCATACCGGGCTTTTTGCAAAATTTAAAGGACAAAAAATTGTTGTGGCGGGAGAACAAGATCCTGTTTTAGATTTTAACACGATAAAAACCATAGCTTTAAGCTGTGGAAGTGCGTTTGAAAGTCTACCGGATGGGCATTTATCCCTTATGGAAAACAAAAAAGAATTCCTAGAAATTTTGCATTTAATCGATTAATTTTAACTTTTTGTCGAAAGTTTAACTTTTTTTTATACTTTAGAGTTTCAGGAACAAGAAAATCAAGATTTTATGAAAGAAACAAACCCTACAAGATTTTCGTTCGGAAAGGTTTTTTGCAGCATTTTCGGACATAAATTACGTGTATCAAAAAATGTTACAGATCACGTACACGAATATAAGTGCGAGAAATGCGGAATGGAAATGACAGACACCGCGAATGGCTTTTTAGCCCGCTTAACTCCAAAATT
>JAGXIG010000121.1 GCA_024635815.1 Salegentibacter sp. | reverse complement strand
TGGGAGAATATAAAAGCACTTATAAAAGAGCTTCTGGAAATTCGGCACGATACCGACAGAGAATCTACCGTTGAAGCGGTAAAGAAAGATATTTCGTTTAAAGGGCACAACGCCTGGATTCTCATATTCTCCATTTTTGTGGCTTCTGTAGGTCTTAATGTTGGTAGTGCGGCTGTTGTTATTGGGGCGATGCTTATTTCGCCTTTAATGGGGCCAATTGTGGGCGTGGGGATGTCTGTAGCCATAAACGATGTGCTTACGCTTAGAAAGTCATTTATCAACCTTGGTTTAATGGTTGGTTTAAGTGTGCTTACCGCTTATATTTATTTTCTTATTTCCCCGGTTAAAGAAGAAACCCCCGAACTTATAGCAAGGACTTATCCAACGATACTAGATGTGTTGGTGGCTATTTTTGGTGGTTTGGCACTTATTGTTGCAAAAACAAAAAAAGGGACTATCGCTAGTGTAATTCTTGGGGTTGCGATTGCAACTGCCCTTATGCCGCCATTATGTACAGTAGGTTACGGGCTGGCTATCGGTAACTGGTCTTATGCAGGTGGTGCTTTATACCTTTTTTCAATTAATGCGGTATTTATCGCGCTTTCAACTTTTGTAGTCACCAAAGTGCTCGGTTTTCCTTTGGTAAAATATGTAAACAGTAAAAAACGTAGAAGAACCGCCCAAATAGCTTCTACTATTGCGATAATTGTGATGATTCCCAGTGTGATTTTATTTGTTTTCCTGCTTCAGGAACAATTATTTGAATCTAAGGCCAAAGAGTTCATATCTAATGTAATGCGTTACGAAGGGACCGAAACCATAAAATCAACTTACGATTATAATGAAAAGAGTATTGAAGTTTACTTAATTGGACACCTTGTGCCACAAGCTACAATTGCAACCTGGCAGAAACAATTGGATGATATTGAAGCTTTAAAGGAAGCCGAATTAATAATACACCAGGGAGCAGACCCCAATGGAAATTTAGATCAACTTTCCACACAGGTTAGGAGTGGCATTCTTGAAGATCTCTACATGAAAAATCAGGAGCTTATTGAAAATAAAGATGAAAAAATTGCGCTTCTGGAAAATGAAATTTCTAAATATCGCGGCGATGGTTTTTCATTTGTTGATTTAAGTCAGGAGGCGAAAATAAATTATGAGGGAATAGACGAGTTGGGCTATTCTAATCTAATCACTACAAATTTCACCAAAACCGATACAATTCCAACCTTTACAGTTGGCTGGAAAGACGATTTAAAAACCAGTCAGATCGCTGAGCAAAAACAACGTTTTGAAAAATGGTTAAAAGTTCGTTTAAAGCTGGATACGCTTCAGGTGCGATCGGTTAATTAGAGACCTTTTTGTTGGGCTTCTCTTACTTTTTGAAACAGGTTAGAGGAGTACACAAAGTCGGTTACGGCTTCGTCATCGGTTTGAAAGATTTGTGATTTATCCCCTTTCCACACTAAAACTCCATCTTTTAAAAACGCAATTTTTTCGCCAATTTCCAGAACCGAGTTCATATCGTGGGTAATAATGATCGTGGTGATATCATATTCGTGAGTAATTTCCTGAATAAGCTTATCTATTACCGTAGCGGTTTTAGGATCAAGACCTGAGTTTGGTTCATCACAAAAAAGATATTTCGGTCGGTTTACAATAGCCCGGGCAATAGAAACCCTTTTTTGCATCCCACCACTAATTTCTGAAGGTAATTTTTTCTCAGAGCCTTCCAGGTTTACACGTTTTAAAACCTCTCTTACTCGTTCCATATTTTCCTTCTTCTTTTTCTTGTGAGTAAACATTCTTAAAGGAAACATAACGTTCTCTTCCACCGTCATGGAATCAAAAAGGGCCCCGCCTTGAAAAATCATTCCTATTTGTTTACTTAGGTCTTTTTTTTCATCTTCCGTAAATTCAGAATAAGGTTTACCGTCGTATTTAATAGTACCTTTTTCTGGAGTAAGTAATCCAAGCATACATTTAAGAAGCACACTTTTACCAGAACCAGATCCCCCAATAATAAGGTTCGTTTTACTTTTTTCGAACGTATAATTAATACCTTTTAAGATTTCCTCACCGTCAAATGCTTTATGTAAATTTTCTACTTCTATCATTAACTTAGTAATAATTGGGTTACTGCGTAATTTGTAATAATAATAACCACACTGGTCCATACAAAGGATGTGGTACTCGCCTGACCAACTTCTAATGCACCACCTTTCATATAATAACCGTGGTAAGCAGGAACGGTTGCCAGGATAAACGCAAATAAGAATGTTTTAATAAAGGCATAAAAGAGATGAAAGGGTATAAAATCTTCCTGAAGTCCCTGTACAAAAATATCTGGTGGCACAAAACCTCCCATAACTGCTGCTGTATAAGCGCCGAGAATCCCCAGGAACATAGAAATAGCAATCACAAACGGATAGAATAACATCGCTACAATCTTTGGGAAAATTAAGTAATTAAGAGAATTAATTCCCATCACCTCAAGTGCATCAATCTGTTCGGTAACGTTCATAGAACCTATACTGGACGTAATATATGAACCAACTTTCCCCGCCATAATAATGGAGATAAAGGTCGGTGCAAATTCCAGAATTATAGATTGCCGTGCTGCGTATGCGACCAACGACTTAGGGATTAGCGGGTTATTTAAATTTAATGCTGTTTGTAAAGCTACAACAGCCCCAATAAAAAAGGATAGAAAAGACACAATTCCCATGGAACCAATTATGAGATCATCTAATTCTTTAGCGATTAAACCTCTTAGAACCGATCCTTTTGTCATTCGGTGGAAAGTTCCCTTTAACATTAAAAAATATTCCCCAATGGAGTGTAGATAGTTCATTAAGCAATTTTTGTAAAGCTAAAATACTAAAAAATTACTCCAAAGTATTTAACGTAGAATTAATCTTTAGGCTGATAAGTTTAGTAATTTTGGAGTACTTCTTTTAAACAATACAGATGAAGCGATTTACATTTTTATTATTGATCGGATTATTAACTTTCCAGGGTTTTTCCCAGGAAGAAACCCAGCAGAAACCTAAGCTTGTGGTTGGAATTGTAGTAGATCAAATGCGATACGATTATCTTACTCGATTTTGGGATAGGTTCGGCGAAGACGGATTTAAAAAATTGGTAAATGAAGGTTTTAACTTTAAAAACAATCATTTTAATTATGTCCCTACTTATACCGGGCCGGGTCACGCCTCGGTTTATACCGGAACCAGTCCAATGAACCATGGGATTATCGGAAATGGCTGGTACGATAAATTTATACACGAATCGGTTTATTGCGCCGGTGATGAATCTGTGGAGCCGGTGGGAACTCAGGATGAGGCCGGGAAAATGTCTCCACACCGAATGAAAACTACAAGTTTTGCCGATGAAAACCGTTTGCATACTCAAATGCGCGGAAAAACTATTGGAGTAGCACTAAAAGATCGCGGGTCTATTCTTCCTGCCGGTCATACCGCAAATGCAGCGTATTGGTTTCACGGAGCTGATGAAGGAAAATGGATAACAAGTTCATTTTATATGGACGAATTGCCAAAGTGGGTAGAAGATTTCAATGCTTCTGATAAAGTAGAGGATTACTTAAAAACCTGGAACACCTTATATGACATCGAAACCTATAAAGAGAGCGGAAATGACGTCAATGAATTTGAAGGCGGGTATAGAGGAAAAGAAACTGCCTCTTTCCCTTACGATCTCAACAAATTAGGTGATACCGATCGTAAATTTGAAATTTTAAAGGCCAGCGCCTACGGTAACGATATCACGACAGATTTCGCTTTAGCAGCTATTGATGCCGAAGAATTAGGTCAGGATGAAGATACCGATGTGCTTACTTTAAGCTATTCCAGCACCGATTATATTGGGCATAATTTCGGAGTTAACTCTAAAGAAGTTCAGGATGCCTATTTAAGGTTAGACCAGAATATAGCCGATATATTGAAACATTTAGATGAGAAGGTTGGCGAGGGTAATTACACTATTTTCTTAACAGCAGATCACGGTGGGGTAGATGTGCCGGCATACTTAGAATCTGTAAATATTCCTGCAGGGTATTTTGAATCTGATGAATTTACAGAAGAATTGAAAGAATTTGCAGTAGAAGAATTTGGGGAAGAAGAACTTATAGAAAGTATATATAACAGCCAGATATTTTTTAATTATGAAGTAATGCAAGAAGCCGAAATTAGTTCTTCAGAACTACAATCTAAATTGGCGCATTACATTCTTCAGCTGGATCAAATAGATAAAGTGTTTACCAGTGATCAGCTTAGCAGCGGAAGTTTTACCACCGGGGCAGGAGCGGCCATACAAAATGGATTTAATCAAAAAAGAAGTGGAGATATAGTATATGTTTTAGATCCTGCAACAATTGTGTATTCCAGAACCGGTTCTACCCACGGCAGCGGATTGATGTATGATACCCACGCGCCTTTAATTTTCTATGGAAACGGAGTGAAAAAAGGCAGCACAACCCAAAGAACAGAAATTGTAGATATTGCACCAACGGTTTCAACTATTCTAGGAATATCTTTTCCGAATGGCACAACCGGAAAACCATTATTTATGATGTTGGATACTGAGGAATCAGAATAATTTTTTCTGCATTTTTTTCCAACGTAAATTTCTAATGAAACGACCTTGCTCTTGATTTACAAGAAAAGGTCGTTTTTCATTTTTAGCTCTTAAGAAACCAGCAATACAGTCCCAGAAAAAGCCTAAATTTTTCTTCTTAAATGCGAGTTTAGCTGAAGCGATTACAGAAATCACAAAACCGTACCTTAATCTGTAGAAAGCTGCACCCTGCTTATATTTTGAAATTTTACTGTAATTCTTTCCGGTGGGTTTGAGGTGCTTTACCCGCAGGCTTTCGTCTGTTTTTATTTGCCAGCCGTGGTACTGCGCAAGCAGCTCATCTACCGTATCCCATCCCATTGCCGGTTTAAGGCCGTCAATGTCCTTAAAACAGGCTTTGCGGTAAGCTTTTAAAGCTCCGCGAATATGATCTTTCCCCGTCAGGTTTTCCAGAATCCATTCTTCATTTTTCTGAATTTCACAGAACCCACCAACCATTCCTGTTTTCGGGTTTTCCTCAAAATGAAGTCTGATTTTCTCTAAATAATCCTTCGGAAAAATTAAATCGGCATCAAATTTACAAATGATATCAAAAGAAGTATCCAGGCTTTTTAAACCCGTATTAAAGGCATTTATAACCTTGCTTCCGGGTAAATGAATTCCTTCTGAAGTATTTTTAACAAGTGAAATTTTGGGGTATTTTGAAGCAAAATCAGCAATGATATCCGGAGTTGAATCGGTAGAGCCATCGTCTACTACCACAATTTTATTTGCCGGAAAACTTTGATTTATTAAAGATTGGAGGGTTTCGCCAATAAATTCAGCTTCGTTATAGGCGGGAATTATAATATAAGTCTTCAAACGGCGAAATTTAGAAGTTGCTGCAATTCAAAAATATTCAACTTAAATCCTTTCGGCATAAACTGCGTAATATCTGGGCGTAAAATATCTTAAAACAGGCCTGATTCCCAGTTTATTCACCGGATTAGTCCATTTTTTCCTACTGATAATTTTCCATCCGGCTTTTTCCAAAAGCCAGTCGAATTGCCAGTCTTCAAATTCGTGGTAATGCCGGTCGCGCATATCAGTTTTGCTGCGGTATGCACTGGAAAACCATAATTTTAGTGGAACTGTAGCCACTAATTTTTTGGCTTTAATATTTGCTAAAACATTATAAGGAGCCACCAAATGTTCAAAGATCTCAAAAGCAGTAACTACATTATATTCTGAAGTTTGAACCGCCTCGGTATTTAAATCTAAATCTTCTCCTTTGGTGTTTTGTACTTCGTAATTATGCGCTTCCATAATTTCTGAAAAGGGATTTTTCACTCCCAGATCAAGAATTTTGGTTGGCGCCGGCACATTGGATTCTAAAAATTCTAAAGTTTCTTTATAGCGTTTGTTCGGAAATGTTTTTTCGTACATCTTAATATTGGTAAACAATCGCGTTCACGTTCATTCCGGCACCAACGCTGGCGAACATTACTACATCTCCTTTTTCAAGATGTTGATCGGCAATCTTATTTCTTACCACAAGATCGTATAGTGTAGGAACGGTAGCCACACTGCTGTTGCCTAGTTCCTGAATGGTCATAGGCATTATTTTGTCTGGCACTTCCTGTTTATGAAGTTTGAAGAAACGTTTTATAATCGCTTCGTCCATCTTCTCGTTGGCCTGGTGAATAAAGATCTTTTTAAGGTCTTTAATATTTTTTCCGCTATTTTCAAGGCAGGTTTTCATCGCGCCGGGAACATGCATCAGTGCAAATTCGTAGATCTTGCGACCGTTCATTTTAATATAGCGTAAATCGTCTGGAGCCTCAGTTCGGTTAGATTTTCCGAAGTAAATATAATTAGCTTCGTTAAAAGCATAAGTTCCCGATTCGTGAGCGAGAATGCCACCTTCTTCTTCGGTTTCCTCCACTACCACTGCACCGGCACCATCAGAAAAAATCATAGAATCACGGTCGTGTTTATCTACTACACGCGATAAAGCTTCAGCGCCAATTACCAGGCATTTTTTTGCCATACCGGCTTGAATAAAGGCCTGAGCCTGTATCAAACCTTCAATCCAGCCCGGACAACCAAAAAGTACGTCATATCCAACACATTTTGGATTTTTAATTCGTAAATGGTATTTAACACGAGTAGCCATACTTGGCACCGTATCACTTTGTATACTTTCATGTTTTACATCGCCATAATTGTGAGCTACAATAATGTAATCCAAAGTTTCAGGATCTGCTCCCGAAGCTTCCAAGGCTTGTTGTGCGGCAATTACCGCCATATCTGAAGTATTCAAATTCTCCTCCAGGTAACGCCGTTCCTCAATTCCCGTTATAGCCTTAAATTTGGCAATGGTTGTTTTATTGTCCTGCGGAAACCCTGTTCCGTCAAGATTTAAAAATTCATGGTTGTCAAAGTCAGCATTCGTGGTTATAACTTTGGGGATATAACTACCTGTGCCGGTAATTTTAATATTCATCTGACTTTTAATTAAGATTAAACTCCAATGTACTAATTACAAATATAATCAGCTTTAAATAAAACTGAAAATAAACTGAAATGTGCTAAACATCACATAATGAAAAAGCCTGAAAATAGTTTAAGAAAGAATTTTCGCAGAAAATTTTCAGGCAAATTTTAGTTTATGCATCCATATATTCCTCAATAGGAGGGCAGGTACACATTAAGTTCCTGTCTCCAAATGCTTCGTCTACACGTCTTACACTTGGCCAGAATTTATTTTCTGAAACATAATTTAACGGATAAGCTGCTTTTTCCCGCGTGTAAGAAAAATTCCACTCGTCTGAAGTTAACATGGTAATAGTATGCGGTGCATTTTTAAGCACGTTATCTTCTTCGCAGTCCAATTCCTGTATTTCCTGTCTGATAGAAATAAGTGCATCACAAAACCTGTCCAGTTCAGCTTTGCTTTCACTTTCGGTAGGTTCTATCATCATAGTTCCTGCAACAGGGAAAGAAACCGTTGGCGCGTGGAAACCGTAGTCTATTAATCGCTTGGCGATATCCACCACCTCAATTCCTTTTTCTTTAAACGGACGACAATCTAAGATCATCTCGTGTGCAGCTCGACCGCGCTCCCCAGAATATAATGTTTTGTAATGCTCGTTTAATCGTTCTTTTACATAATTGGCGTTTAGAATAGCATATTCAGTAGCTTTCTGAAGTCCTTTGCTGCCCAACATGGTAATGTACCCGTAAGAAATCAGGCAAACCAAAGAAGAACCCCAGGGCGCTGAAGAAATAGCGCCGATAGCTTTTTCGCCACCGGTTTTAATTACCGGGTTTCCAGGTAAAAATGGTTTTAATTGTTCTGCTACACAAATTGGTCCTACACCTGGGCCACCGCCGCCGTGAGGAATTGCAAAAGTTTTATGTAGGTTTAAGTGACAAACATCGGCGCCAATTACTCCCGGGTTGGTTAATCCAACCTGGGCGTTCATATTTGCGCCATCCATATAAACCTGCCCGCCATTATTATGAATAATTTGCGTGATTTCTTTAATGGCCGATTCAAAAACCCCGTGGGTAGATGGGTAGGTTACCATTAAAGCGGCAAGATTATCTTTATGTTTTATCGCTTTTTCGCGAAGATCATCTACATCTATATTTCCGTTTTCTGAAGCTTTGGTTACCACAACCTTCATTCCAGCCATTACTGCGGAAGCTGGATTAGTTCCGTGAGCCGAAGAGGGAATTAAGCATATATCTCTATGACCTTCGCCATTAGATTCGTGGTAAGCCCTAATTGTCATTAAGCCGGCGTATTCTCCCTGCGCGCCAGAATTTGGCTGAAGTGAGGTTGCTGAAAATCCGGTGATCTCAGTTAATTGGTCTTCTAATCTTTTTAAAACGATCTGGTAACCTTCAGCTTGTTCAACCGGTACAAACGGGTGAATATTTCCCCATTGCGGATTGCTAAGTGGAAGCATTTCTGAAGCTGCATTCAACTTCATGGTGCAACTTCCAAGCGAGATCATAGACTGGTTAAGCGAAAGGTCTTTTCGCTCCAGTTTTTTGATATAACGCATCAGTTCAGTTTCCGAATGATAAAGATTGAAAACTTTATGAGTTAGGAAATCTGTTTTTCTTTGTAATTCAGAAGGAATTGTTTCTTCCTCTTTTAGACTTTCAATTTCAGAAGCATTTTTACTCAAAACTGAAGCAAAAACCTTTAATATGTTATTGATGTCTTCCTGGGTTGTAGTTTCATTTAAAGAAATACAAACCGTTTCGGCATCAGGATAATAGAAATTGATTTCATTCTTTTCGGCTTCAGCCTTAATTTTTTGCGCATCAGCTTTAACCTGAAGCGTATCAAAATAAGCTGAATTCAGCTGCTTAATGCCCATTTTTTTAAGTTCTTCAGCTAATGTTACTGTAGAAAAATGAACGGTATCGGCAATATATTTTAAACCATCAGGGCCGTGATAAACGGCGTACATTCCTGCCATAACCGCAAGTAGAACCTGCGCGGTACAAATATTTGAAGTCGCTTTATCGCGTTTAATATGTTGTTCTCTGGTTTGAAGCGCCATTCTCAAAGCGTGATTGCCATCAATATCTTTGGTTACGCCAATAATTCTTCCGGGAAGGTTTCTTTTATATTCCTCTTTAGTGGCAAAATATGCCGCGTGAGGCCCGCCATAACCTAACGGAATTCCGAAACGTTGCGTTGTTCCAACAACCACATCTACACCAAGTTCTCCCGGTGCCTGTAGTTTTACAAGGCTCAAAATATCGGCAGCAACTGCTACTTTTATTTCAGCGTCTTTACATTTTGAAACAAAATCGGCGTAGTTAAATACCTGACCGAATTTCCCCGGATATTGTACCAAAGCACCAAAGAATTTATCACTAAAATCAAATTCTTCGTGATTGCCAACAACTAACTCAATGCCCATAAAATCGGCACGGGTTTTAATAAGGTCTATAGTTTGAGGTAAAGCCTGTTCAGAAACAAAGAATTTATTTACGTCATTTTTCTTTTGCTTACGATCGCGAACGGCGAATAAAAGTCCCATAGCTTCAGCCGCCGCGGTAGATTCATCTAAAAGAGAAGCATTGGCAATTTCCATTCCGGTAAGGTCACTTACCATGGTTTGGAAATTCAATAAAGCTTCCAGTCTTCCCTGTGCGATTTCTGCCTGGTACGGGGTATATGCCGTGTACCAACCCGGGTTTTCCAAAATATTCCTTTGAATCACTGCCGGTAAAATTCCCTGGTGATAACCAAGTCCTATATAAGTCTTAAACACTTGGTTTTTGGCAGCCAGTTTTCCAATATGCTCGGCATATTGATTTTCACTAAGTGCAGAAGGTAAATTTAAAGGCGACTTTAAACGAATATCGTCTGGGATGGTTTCGTATATTAATTGTTCTAACGAATCTACACCAATGGTGTCCAACATAGCCTGTAGATTGCTTTCTCTAGGGCCAATATGGCGTAGGGCAAAAGAATCTGTTCTCATTAAAATAAAGTTGTGGTTTTGTGCTGCGAAAGTACATATTTTTA
>JAGXIG010000120.1 GCA_024635815.1 Salegentibacter sp. | reverse complement strand
TACCTTAAACGATATTTATCCTGAAATTCCCATTCCGTTAGACCATAAAGATCCGTATACCTTATTGATTGCTGTTTTGCTTTCAGCCCAAAGTACCGATGTAAAGGTAAATCAGATTACTCCTAATCTTTTTGAAATAGCGGATAACCCAAAAGATATGGTGAAACTTTCAGTAGAAGAAATTAGGGAAATTATTAAACCGGTTGGTCTTTCCCCTATGAAATCTAAAGGAATCCATGGTTTATCTGAAATCTTACTGGAAAAATATAAAGGAGAAGTCCCTGCCAGTTTTGAAGCTCTGGAAGCTTTACCGGCGGTTGGTCATAAAACTGCAAGTGTGGTAATGGCACAGGCTTTTAATGTTCCTGCGTTTCCGGTAGATACCCATATTCATCGTTTAATGTATCGTTGGAACCTTAGCAACGGCAAAAATGTAACTCAAACCGAAAAAGATGCCAAGCGTTTATTCCCAAAAGATCTCTGGAACAAACTTCATTTACAGATTATTTGGTATGGCCGGCAATATTCACCCGCACGAGGCTGGGACCTTGAAAAGGATATAATTACCAAAGAAATTGGAAGAAAAACAGTATTAAGCGAATACTATAAGAAGAGGAGATGAATTCCTAAAAAAATAAAGACCTGTAAAATAATAAACAGGTCTTTATTTAAATTTCTAATTAAGAATGGTGCCGAATTTAATTCCACGACAATCAACCACTCTTAAGGCTTTTGAATAATTTAAAAGAAACTGTACCGTCTCTTTTCCGGGTTGTAAATCTTTCAACTGATCTTTTTTAGATAGTTTTTTAGTGTAAAGTTTCCTCATTAGATAATATTTTGCGTTGGTTTCTTATTCTAACGCAATCTTTTGAGGAATATTATAGAATTAATTTGTTAAAACCAGATTATGCTTTTCGATAATCTTACGAAGATTTATTAACGCGTAACGCATTCTTCCTAAAGCAGTATTTATACTTACTCCTGTACGTTCAGAAATTTCCTTGAAGCTCATATCTTTGTAGATTCTCATGGTAAGAACTTCTAACTGATCTTCAGGTAACTCTTTAATAAGTTCCTTTACATCATTTTCAATCTGATCTTTAATGATTTGAGTTTCTATATTTAAATCAGAATCACTCAAAACTGAAAAAATATTAAAGTCGCCACTATTATCGAATTTTGGCATACGTTTATTTCTTCTAAAATGATCTATAACCAAATTGTGTGCGATACGCATCACCCAGGGAAGAAATTTACCTTCTTCGTTATATTTCCCACGCTTAAGGGTATTGATCACTTTAATAAAAGTATCCTGAAAAATATCTTCAGATACATCACGATCATAAACCTTAGAGAAAATAAAACTGTAAATGCGGTGTTGGTGCCTGTTGATAAGTTTGCTAAGGGCAGCTTCGTTTCCTTGCATGTATTCACGCACAAGAACGGCGTCAGTGATTTCAACTTTATTCATATCAGTTACTTTTGTTCAGGAGGGTTGGGGTTCCCGAGATTAGGTTATTTAGTTTCTAAAAGTAACTTTATGCGATAGGCAGGTGTCTTTTTAAGTAAATATGAATGTCCAAATATAGCAAGATAAATTTGACAATTGCAAACAAAGATTTAATTTTTTAACATTACAATAGGATTTTTATGGCTTTTTACACTGCAGCTTATTGAGTACCTTTGCATTCCTGAACTAGAAAAATGAGCATGAATATTGACGTTGCCGAGGTAGATCCCAAGGAGAATATAATTATAAAAGGTGCAAAACTGCACAATCTTAAAAATATAAATGTAGTTATTCCAAGGAATAAATTGGTGGTTATTACCGGCCTTTCGGGTTCCGGAAAGTCCAGTTTAGCCTTTGATACACTTTATGCTGAAGGCCAGCGTCGTTATGTAGAAAGTCTTTCCTCCTACGCCCGCCAGTTCTTAGGACGGTTAAATAAGCCGAAGGTTGACTATATTAAGGGAATTGCTCCAGCCATAGCCATTGAGCAAAAAGTAAATTCTACCAATCCGCGTTCTACGGTAGGAACTTCTACTGAAATTTACGATTACTTCAAACTACTTTTTGCAAGAATTGGAAGAACCTACTCCCCTGTTTCAGGTAACGAAGTAAAACGCGATCGCGTAGCTGATGTGATAGATCATGTAAAGTCTTTTGACGAACGTGAAAAATTATTACTACTGTCGCCAATTCATATTGAAGAAGGCCGGACGCTTTCAGAAAAAATTAAAGTGCTGGCCCAACAAGGTTACAGCCGAATCAAGGTAAAAGATGAAGTACTTAGGATAGACGAAGCCGATCTTGAAAAAATTAAAGCGAAAGATACTTTATTGGTGGTAGATAGAATTATTACCAAGGATGAAGAGGATTTTTACAACAGACTGGCCGATGCAACAGATGCCGCTTTTTTTGAAGGAAAAGGCGAACTTTATATCGAAAATTTAAAATCGGGCAACAAGAGACATTTCAGCAACAAGTTTGACTTAGATGGCATTAGTTTCCTGGAACCAAATGTGCATTTATTCAGTTTTAATAACCCTTATGGTGCCTGTCCTAAATGTGAAGGCTACGGAGATGTAATTGGCATTGACGAAGACCTCGTAATTCCTAATACCGGGCTTTCAATTTATGAAAATGCGGTTTTTCCCTGGCGTGGTGATAGTATGAGCTGGTATCGTGATCAATTGGTTAATAATTCGCATAAATTCGATTTTCCCATTCATAAGCCCTGGTTTAAACTCACAGACGAGCAAAAAGATCTAGTTTGGAACGGAAATGAATATTTTGAAGGCTTAAATGATTTCTTCCAGTTTTTAGAAAGTAAAGCTTATAAAATTCAGAATAGGGTAATGCTTTCCCGTTATCGTGGAAAAACACGCTGTACCACCTGTAAAGGCAAGAGATTACGCCCCGAAGCAGAGTATGTGAAAGTTGATGGCCATAGTATTACTGACCTGGTAGGAAAACCTTTAGATAAAGTGCGGGAATTTTTCGCCGATTTAAAATTAAACGAATACGATCAACAAATTGCAAAACGTCTCCTTATAGAAATCAATAACCGACTCAAATTTTTATCGGAAGTTGGTTTAGATTATCTCACTTTAAACCGAAAGTCCAACACCCTCTCCGGTGGGGAGTCACAACGAATTAACCTCGCAACTTCCCTTGGAAGCAGTTTGGTGGGTTCTATGTATATTTTAGACGAACCATCTATTGGATTGCATCCACGTGATACAGAGCGTTTAATTGGCGTACTTAAAAATCTTCGGGATATCGGGAATACCGTGATTGTGGTGGAACACGATGAAGATATTATGAATGCCGCCGATGAAATTATTGATATTGGCCCCGAAGCGGGAACACACGGTGGTGAAGTTGTAGCCACGGGGACTCTGAAGGAAATTTTAAAATCGAATTCCCTTACCGCACAATATTTAAACGGAAAAGAAGAAATTCCGGTTCCTAAAGAACGTAGAAAGGCTTCAGGCGAAATCAGGATTTTAGGAGCAAGGGAAAATAATCTTCAGAATATAGATGTTACTATCCCGCTGAAAACCTTTACCGCGATAACCGGGGTTTCAGGGAGCGGAAAAAGCACTTTGGTAAAGAAAATCCTCTATCCGGCAGTTCAGAAAAAAATTGGCGGTTACGGAGAAAAAGCCGGGCAATATACTGATATCGAAGGCGATTTTAAAAACTTGGGAAGTGTAGAATATATAGATCAAAATCCAATTGGAAGATCTTCGCGTTCAAACCCAGTAACTTATATCAAGGCTTACGATGATATTAGAAACCTGTTTTCCGATCAAAAATTATCAAATATTCGAGGCTTTAAACCCAAACATTTCTCTTTTAATGTTGAAGGTGGGCGCTGCGAAACTTGTAAAGGTGAAGGCGAAGTAACCATAGAAATGCAGTTTATGGCCGATGTTCATCTTGAATGTGAAGTCTGTAACGGAAAGCGTTTTCAAAAAGATGTGCTGGAAGTTCAGTTTGAGGGTAAGAATATTGACGATGTGTTGAATATGACCATAGACGATGCGACCAACTTTTTTGCAGAAAATAAGCTGGATAAGATCGTTAGAAAACTAAAACCCTTACAGGATGTAGGTTTAGGCTATGTGCAATTAGGGCAAAGCTCCTCTACCCTTTCAGGCGGGGAAGCCCAGCGCATCAAACTGGCCTCATTTCTGGTCAAAGGAGCTACCAAGGAAAAGGCATTATTTATTTTTGATGAACCTACTACAGGACTTCATTTTCATGATATCAAAAAATTGCTAAAGTCTTTTAATGCGCTAATTGAAAAAGGACATAGTGTGGTAGTTATAGAACACAATATGGATTTAGTAAAATGCGCCGATTATATTATTGACATTGGTCCCGGTGGTGGTGAAAAAGGTGGAAATATAGTAGCTCAGGGCACGCCTGAAGAAATTGTGAAATCTAAAAAATCTTTTACCGCTAAATATTTGAAAGATAAATTATAGCAAATCATTTTCGATAAATTAATCTAAGTAATAATTCATTTTTATTACATATAATTTAATAAAATATCTATTTACAAAAATAAAACCTCTAAAAACGAGCTTTTTTTAGAGGTTTTCTATTTTGGCACACGGTTTGCATTTCATATATTGATTCCAATTGAGAATCACTAACATCACTAAAACGCAAACCATGAAAAATATCGCCATTTTATTCAGCTTTTTATTTATTGGTATATCGGCTACGGAAGCTTCAGAAGCTACTTCCCGTAATGCCTACAACGACGCCTTTATTTTTGTTGAAAACGGTGTTGAGTTTGCCGTATATCCTAACGGGGAGTTTGACTTTTATTACAATCCCGAATTTAGAGGAAACAGCACTGTGAACATTTCTACTCCAAATATGAATATTAGTTATAACGCCGGGCGTAATTATGATGCCTATGTACAATATGACGATTATGGAGCGGTGATTCAAATTGAAAGTGTTCCGGTTTTCTATGATTACTACGGAAGAATAATCAGAGCCGGTGATGTATTTATAGATTATAACCGTCGCGGACGTATTGCAAGAGTTGGAGGTTTATATATTCAATACAATCGTTTTAACCGAATCACCAACTATAACGGATTTATAAACCATTATAACAACAGATATGTATACAGGCCGTGGCACGATTATTACGTGAGACCCCGAAGCGGTGTAAGCATTGTTTTTGGTCAGCCTTACAGGGCTTATTATCAACCAAACAGAGTTACTTATGTACAACACGTAAATTACTATAACAATCATTATTCTAATAACGTAAATCAAAATTTTTACAGACCAAATCAAACAGCAGTGTCTTATAATAAAGGAAGAAGAACTTCCGGTAGAAGAGATATAAAAGATATTAGAGGAGATGAAGGTCGTGTGGCTTCCAACACAAATAATGTGAGAAGCAATATTAATTCTGAAAGATCTAAAACCACTGCGAACAGAAGCAGAACCGTTAATTCAGAAAGAAATAGCAGCACAAACTCCCGCGGAAATACAGTAAGATCATCCAGAGGTGTAAATACCAATGATGCTGTAAAAGCCAGAACTAGTCGTACCCGAACTGAGGCCAGAACAACAGGTAACACCAGGAATACTGCAGTGAGAACCAGTAGATCGTCTAACACAAAAGTAAATTCAACTGCACGCAATAGCAGAACTGTAAAAAGTACTCCTGTGAGACAAACCAGTAAGGCCAGAACTGCACCTACTCAAAGAAGAACTCAGGCCACAGGTAGAAGTAGTAGAAGTAATAATACCAGAGCGGTAAAAAGTAGTACGAATACAAGATCTTCGGGCAGAACATCAAATTCTTCTTCACGAGGAAGAAGTTCGGCACGAAATGTGAATAACAGATAATAAAGAATTCATAATTTAATTTTTTGGTTGGTTAGTTGGAAACCCCTTGAGACACGAAAGTGTTTCGGGGGTTTCCCGTTTTTAGGAGGTTCTTATCCTTAAAATTCTATTGATTATGTTATTAACTTCTGAAGAGAATTTCAGAAAATAAGCTAAACCAACATAGCTTGTTCCTATTAAGATAGATTTGAGAGCGATATTCAAAATTGGGTGAAAACTAAAATCCCAAAAATAAAAACCAAAGGCAAAAATACAGCCTATAAAAAGCACCAGCCATGTTTTTGAAGTAAAAGGAAGAAAATGAAACTTTTTATGCACCAACCAGATTTTAGCCGAATTATAGATAAAAAAGGCGATAAAACTGGCAATGGCAGCTCCTTCTATACCGAGGAGGGGAATAAATATCAGGTTTAAAATAAATGCTACTACAACAAGTAAAACGCCAATAAACAAAACAATCCGGTAGTAATCTGAATTAAAAAGAATACTGTTATTGTTCCCCAGGATATTATCATAAAGCTTCACCAGCGAAATCAATAAAACTACAAATATGCTTAATTCATATTCATCGGGGATAAGTTCATACAGCTGTTTTACATTGGTAAGGATCAGAATAAAAATAAGAAGGCTTACAATCAATAAGTTTAAAGAACTCTTTTTATATAGCTCTTCGAGACTTTTTTTGTTTTTGGTATTCAAAAATTCAGCCGTCATCGGGTTGGTAATTTGGTGCATTGCCTTTTGCGGCACTGAAATCACCGTAGCTATATAAATTGCAATTCCGTAGATGGCTACGCTTTCTATCGGCATAAAATATTCTATCATCACTTTATCAAGATCTAATAAAGCAGTAGCTACAGATCCTGCTATAAGAATTAACGAGGTATATTTTAAAACTGGTGATAAATTGTTTGGAAACTTAAAATTTAAACGAGGTAAATAGAGCGAAAACGCATAAATTTTCATTGCAATAAGTCGCAGAATAAAGACACCGGCAATACAATAGATAAATTGATGAACCGAAATCCAGTTAAAATAAACCGCCAAAAGCAATAAACTAATACAAAACCTATGGAAAACCTCTTTCATAAAGTTTCCGAATACACTTTTATAAAAGAGTTTCGACCAAGCGAAAAAGATTTCAAAATAGGCGGTAGCAAAAGCGATTAGAAAAATTAGCCAGATATATGGGCGCACCAATCCATTTCCCTGGGTGAAATAGTTGATTAGAAATGAATAACCAAAAGCCACGATTATTCCCAGGATCAGTGAAACTATTAGGGGTAGAAACAGTACCAAATTTAGCAGCTTATCTTTTTCTTCTTTGATTTTATAAAAAGTAAAGAACTTTATTAATGTGCTGTGTACTCCAAATCCCATAAAAGGCCAGAGCAAACTTGCAGCCGAAAGTAAAAAAGTAACCAATCCGTAATATTCGGGCTCGAGGAAATATGTGAAAAGAAACAAAGTATTAATCGCGCCAATCGCAAAACCAAAATAGGTAGTAATTAAGTTTTTAAAAGATTGTTTGATTATAATACCCATAATTCTAAACGCTCTTTATTAAACTGGCCAGTTTTTGGGTCAGATTTTTTCTATGATATTTCTGAATATCTCCCTTTACAAAATTACTGTCTCCATTTTTATAAGCCTCGTAGTGCGCCGAAATTAGGCTTTTAAGGCGGTCTTTTTCTGAATATTGAAAATATTCTCCTGAACCGGTTTCCTCCAGGATTTGCTGAACATCCCATTTCTCGGGACCTATGGCTAAAATTGGTCTTTTTGCACTTAAATATTCGAATAATTTCCCCGGAATAATTCCACGGGTTTCTTCGCTGTCTATTTCAATTAATAATAACAATCTGCTTTTTTGCTGAAGTGCGATTGCCTGCGTATGACTTACATAACCGGGTAACTGAAGCTTCTCCCCTAACCCAACCGACTTGATTGATGCTATTACTTCTTCGCTTACTGTTCCGACTAATTTTAACTCTAGGTCCTCAGCGAAAGCTGAATTCTTTTTTACAAGCTCTGCAATAGCTTTCCAAAGGTTTGTAGGGTTCCTTTCGGAAAGTAAAGAACCAATATGAGAAATACTGAATTTTTGATCTAATTCAAAGCTTTCCACTGAATTTTCTATCCCATCAAATCCATTGGTGATCACGCTAATGGGTTTACTGGTTTTTTCTGAAAATTCAGCTTTTGTGGTAAAACTGGTGGTGATAATTTGATCGGCTGAATTTAAAACTTCCCGCTCCAGGTTTTCGTGTTTTTGCTTACTGGTTTTAGTAAGCTTCAACTTCTTATGATATCCAATTTGTGTCCAGGGATCCCTAAAATCGGCTATCCACTTTAAATTGATTTCCTGCTTTAATTTTAAACCAATAAGATGCAAACTATGTGGAGGGCCGGTAGTGACCATCTTCTTGATGCCTTCTTCTTCCAGGTAGTCTTTTAGAAATTTCACAGAAGGTTTTATCCAGAATTTTCTCGCATCGGGAATAAATAAATTACCGCGAATAAAAAGCAGACTTTTCTGCAAAAGCGACTGATTTTTTTCAGCCGCAATAATTCCCTTACTAATGGTTTTGGTTTGATTTTTTGCGAAAATTCCTGCTAATTGGTAAGGTTCAAAAATTGGTTTTTTTAGAATAGTAATTCCCGGAGGAATTTCAGCTTCAAAAGATCTATCCAACATAGGATAAATAGGATTTTCAGGAATATAAACTATGGGTTCAATGTCAAAATTCCTTAAATACGTTACAAACTTAAGCCAGCGCTGGACGCCTGGACCGCCAGCCGGAGGCCAATAATAAGTTATAATGAGTACTTTCTCCATTTCAGAGTTTATTCCCTTTTCCGGGATTTATAGTAAAATCCGCCTAAAATAATCAACACAAGAATAATAGAACTTGCCAGCGCAATGCTGCTTCCGGTATTCACAACTTCAGGTTCAAATCTAAAGGTCACGGTATGTTCCCCTGCCGGAATGTTCATTGCGCGCAACACATAATTTACCCTAACGTGATCTACTTCTTCCCCGTCTAAATAAGCCTGCCAGCCCGGCTGATAATACATTTCAGAAAATACTGCAAACTGTGATACTGAAGCATTTGTTTTATAAACCAACTCATTTGGCTGGTAACTTTCTAAAGTGATTTCTGCATTTCCGGAAGCATTAAAATCTTCGGAAACTTCATTTTTAAACTCCGAATTAATCACCGCAGTATTTTGAAGATCAACTTCTTTTAAATTCAGTATTTCTTCGTTAGCAGATTCTACCCACATAATGTCATTTACAAACCAGGCATTTCCAAAAGCATTCGGATTTTGCTGGGCTTGCGGTTGGCCTTCTTCCGAAGGGACTATAAAATATTTCGCATTCAACATATTGAGGATTTCCATATTGTTTTGAGAAATATAGAAATCGTATAAATCCTGCATTCTTCCCGGTTTAGCAGCATGATAACCGCCTATTGCGTTGTGAAAATAGGAAGTTCTCCCCGTATTAAAAGGGCTTCCGGAAACATCAAAAACCCGGTAATGCCCATCGTCTTGCAAAATTTGTTGATCGGCTTCGTTTGCTTGAAAGGGACGATCCATTTGGCTGGCATTTACAAAATCATCATCATTTACATAACGCTTATCTACCGGAATTAAATCGACTAAAATCAGGAGCGCCAAAGCGGGCACTAACCAGTTTTGTGTAATTTTCTTTTCAATATACAACCAAAGTGCGGCCGC
>JAGXIG010000119.1 GCA_024635815.1 Salegentibacter sp. | reverse complement strand
GTGGAATTATAAAAGGAACTTTCTCTACAAGGGCAAGCGCCATTGCGTTTAGTTTTTTTATGGCACTGTTTCCGTTTTTGCTGTTTATGCTTAACCTTATTCCCTATATTGATTTTATAGATGATTTTCAGCTGCAGTTCCTGGTTTTTATGGACTCTTTACTACCGCCAAATACCTCTGATTTTTTCCAGGATATCTTCCTTGATATTGCTAATACACCTCGGGGAGGTTTACTTTCAATAGCTTTTATTGTTTCTATTTTTTTAATGACAAATGGGATAAACGCAATATTTACAGGTTTTGAATTCTCCTATCATACCAATGCCAACCGTTCTATTCTAAGACAATACATGGTAGCGGTTGGAGTTTCGCTTATTATGTCCTTGCTCTTATTACTTACTGTAATTTTAGCTGTTTATTTAACCTACGCTATCAGCGACTTTAATGAATTAGATCTGGGATTTTTGGATATTAGCTCGGCTTTTGTAAAATACCTGGTTTTTATTTTACTGATTTATATAGCGGTGGCTACTTTGTATTATTTTGGAACAAAAGAAGCACGCCAGGCGCGGTTCTTTTCTATAGGCGCTTTCTTTACTACTTTCCTTATTTTAATATTTACTTACTTATTTGGTATCTATATAGAAAATTTTTCTACCTACAATGAGCTTTATGGCTCGATTGGTGCATTATTAATATTAATGGTGTATATATGGTTAAATTCTAATATATTGCTTTTAGGATTTGAATTAAATGCATCTTTAATAAAAATGAAGAAAAAAATTAAATAACTTGACACCCTAAAACCACATCAAAATGAGAAAACTATTAGTCCTGTTTGTGGCCGTTTTCGGCTTAAATTTAACTTCGGCACAAACCGAAATAGGCGGCGCTACATTACCCAATACTTTAGAATATGGTTCTGAAGAAATGACGCTTAATGGAGCCGGAGTGAGAGAAAAGTTCTGGATGGATATGTATGCAGGCGGACTTTATCTTAAAAATAAATCGGGGAATGCTAAAGAAATAATAAATAAAGATGAAGCAATGGCAATAAGATTGCACATAGTTTCAAAAATGATTACCAGCGACAGAATGATTGACGCAGTAACCGAAGGCTTTGAAAATTCAACCGGCGGGAATACCGCACCAATTTCCACAGAAATAAAGAAATTTATCAGTTTTTTTAAAGATGAAATAAATAAAGAAGACGTTTTTGATATCGTTTATTTACCGAGTAGAGGCTCAGTTATTTACAAAAATGGAAAAGAAAGTGGCTCAATTCAGGGAATGGAGTTTAAAAAGGCGTTATTTGGGATATGGCTTTCCAACGAACCGGCAGACGATGATCTTAAAGAAGGTATGCTGGGTAAACAATAAAATAAAAAGATAATGAAAACCAAATTCAACTTACTTAACCTATTACTTTTTGGATTTATCCTGATTTCTTCAGGAATCCAGGCGCAAGGGGTATTTGGTAAATGGAACGTAGTTAACGATGCCGGGCGTGTAAATTCTATAGTAGAAATATACGAGAAGGATGGCGCTATTCACGGTAAAGTACTAAGAATAACCAAAGAAGAACACCGCGATCGTAAATGTACCGAATGCCAGGGAGAACTAAAAGGTAAACCTATAGAAGGCCTAAATGTAATTCGTGACTTTGTAAAAGAAGGCGAGGAGTATGTAGATGGAACTTTAATAGATCCAAAGTCTGGAAAAGAATATGATGGCAAAATTTGGGTTGATGAAAACAATCCCGATAAGCTCAACGTGAGAGGATATATCGCTTTTTTTTATAAAACGAAAACTTGGGAAAGAGCAGAAAAATAAAATTTCTTAATTTTAAATATTAAAACCATTCTTTATAAGGGTGGTTTTTATTTTTGAATAGCAATATAAAAAATGCTGCGACGCTTGCGTCGAAATCTTTTTTCCACAAATACCTTAGGGACTTGAACCTAAGTAGTTTACTTTATCAATATGCAGTACTTCATAGATGTTATTTTACCACTTCCGTTACAAAAACATTTTACTTATGCGATAACCCAAGAGGAAGCGGATTTTCTGGAAGAAGGAATGCGTGTTGCAGTTCCCTTCGGCAAGTCAAAAGTTTATACCGCTATAACGGCTAAAATTCATCAAAATCAGCCACAGGTTTACGAGGCGAAACCAATAAACCAGATTTTAGATAAAAGCCCTTTAGTAACAAAACATCAACTAAAATTTTGGGCTTGGATCGCTTCCTATTATATGTGTGCAGAAGGTGATGTGCTAAAGGCCGCATTACCAAGCGCGTTTTTATTGGAAAGTGAAAGTATTGTTCAGCTTATTAAAGATGCTGAATTTAATGAAAACGAACTTAAGGATGAAGAGTTTTTGGTGATTGAAGCTTTACAGCGACAGTCTTCGGTAAAAATTCAGGAAGTGATGAAAATCCTGGATAAAAAAGCAGTTTTACCGGTAATAAATGCCTTGATAGAAAAAGGTTTGGTTGTTCTTAACCAGGAAATCTATGAACAGTATAAACCGAAAAAAATACGCTTTGTAAAATTGAACCCGGTTTATGATAATGAAGCCGAAATGCACCGTCTCCTGGATGACTTGGAAAAAGCACCAAAGCAGAAAGAAGCTTTGCTAAGTTTTTTCAGCATTAAAGCACAATATAAAAAGCCTTTAAAAGTAAAAGATTTAAGCGAAAAATCGGGAGTTTCTGCAGCTATTATAAAAAGTCTGATCACTAAAAAAATTCTCGAGGAATATTATGAAAAAACCGATCGGGTAACTTTTACCGGGGATGCTTCAGAAACGGGAATTAAGTTAAGTGAAATTCAGCAGAAAGCTTTTTCAGAAATAGAGAATGGATTAAAGGAACAGGATGTTTGTTTATTTCACGGAATTACTTCTTCAGGCAAGACTGAAATCTATATTAAACTTATTGAAAAGGTAATTGAGCGTGGCCAACAGGCACTTTATGTGCTGCCGGAAATTGCATTAACAACCCAGTTAATTGAACGCTTACGCGCTTATTTTGGTGATAAAGTTTTGGTGTATCACAGTAAATATTCCGTGAATGAAAGGGTAGAGGTGTACCGGCATATTTTAGAAGATTCAGAAAAAGCACGAATTGTAATTGGCGCGCGTTCCTCTATTTTTCTTCCTTTTACCAACTTAGGTTTAGTGGTGGTAGATGAAGAACACGAAACTTCCTTCAAACAATTTGATCCCGCACCGCGATACCACGCAAGGGACTCAGCAGTTGTTTTGGCGAATCTCTTTAAAGCAAAAACTATTTTAGGATCGGCCACACCTTCTTTGGAATCTTATTTTAACGCGCAGCATCATAAATATGCTTTAGTAGAATTAAATCGAAGGTATGGTGATGTTTTGGAACCGGAAATTGAAATTGTGGATATAAAAACCAAGTATAAAAAGAAGGAGATGAAAGGGCATTTTTCTGACAGGATGCTCGCTGAAATTAAAGAAACACTGAATGGTGGTGAACAGGTGATTTTATTTCAAAACCGCAGAGGCTTTTCCCCGGTGCTGGAATGCAACACTTGCGGGCACTCGCCGCAATGCCCTAACTGTGATGTAAGTTTAACCTATCACAGCCATAACAACCAGTTGCGCTGCCATTATTGCGGGTATCATATTGCGATGCAAAAAAAATGTATGGCCTGTGACAGCGCTGAAATTACCACTAAAGGATTTGGAACCGAACAAATAGAAACGGAATTAAAATCGATTTTCCCTGAGTATAAAACCGCAAGAATGGATCAAGATACTACTCGCGGAAAATATGCTTACGAAAAACTAATCACTGCTTTTGAACAACAGGAAATAGATATTTTAATCGGAACCCAAATGCTTACCAAGGGGCTAGATTTTAGGAAAGTAAACCTGGTAGGAATAATGAATGCCGATAATTTGCTGAACTTTCCAGATTTTAGGGCACACGAGCGCAGTTTTCATTTAATGTTGCAGGTGGCAGGTAGGGCAGGAAGAACTAAAAAACGTGGGAAAGTTTTAATTCAAAGTTATAATCCGCATCATCAGATCATTCAGCAGGTTTCTATGGGCGATTATTCGGGGATGTATAAAGACCAGTTAGAAGAGCGCTATAATTATAAATATCCACCTTTTCATCGTTTGATAAGAATTACACTAAAATGCCGCGATTATTCCAAAACAAATGACGCTGCAGATTGGCTGGCAAGAGGAATGAAAAACGTTTTTAAAGAACACGTACTTGGTCCAGAATTTCCGCCTGTAGCCAGGATAAGAAACGAATATTATAAGAATATTTTACTTAAAATTCCGCAGCAACAATCTTTAGGAAAAACGAAAGAAGTGTTACAAAGAATTATGGGAAGTTTCAATGCTATCGGCGCTTTTAGGAGCGTAAAAGTGGTGATTAATGTGGATCCTATATAAAGGAATAGAAATTTAATATTCTTTACACGTCATCCTGAACTGGTTTTAGGATCTAGGTTAATTAACAAAGTAGAACCTGAACCAAGTTCAGGTTGACGGAAGAAAGAAGTTTCACTTACTGTATCGCACTTAAAGCTTCTACCAGGTTGGTTTTCTTATGGCGGCTAAGTGGTAACTTCTGTTTATCGATCTCAATATTCTTAGAATTGTAACGCTCAATTTTATCGAGGTTTACAATATAAGATTTATGGGTTCTAAGAAATTTATCGTTAGGTAGTTGTTCTTCAAAAGATTTCATTGTAGCAAGAACTACGAAGTTTTCTTTTTCGGTAACAAATTTAACGTAGTCTCCCAAAGCCTGGATATACTTAAGTTTATTCAGGAAAACCTTACGATTTTTAAGATTACTTTTTACAAAGATATAGTCTTCATCTTCTGGCGGAGCAGCAATTTGGTGCTTTAATTTATATAGATTTATCGCTTTACTCACGGCGTTGTTAAATCGTTCCTTAGTTACCGGTTTGTGAATATAATCTACCGCATCATAGTCAAAAGCCTTAAAAGCATACTGTGTTTTTCCGGTTACAAAGATAATTTGTGGTTTGTTAGGAAGATCATCAAGCAGCTCAAAGCCAGTTAAAACGGGCATTTCAATATCTAGAAATATTAAATCGATTTCATTATCGAGAAGACCATTTTTTGTTTCAATAGCGTTATTGTACTCGGCAACCAGTTTTAGGTTAGGATGATCTTTAATAAGCTTCACTATAGATAAACGCTGCAAGCTGGAATCATCAACGACGATACATTTGAGTAAAATTTCTTCCACGATAGTTAGGTTAAGTAATAACAATATTAAACATAATATCTTATAATTACAAGATAATCTTTACATTCGTCGAAGAAATTTGAACTTTATCCTTCCTGATTAAGTGAAATTTATAAACTCTAAATGCTAATGTCGAAACTTTGGAATTTTTCTGTTTAAATTATTATGTGATAAGCTTTGAATTTACTTTATTTTTAAGCTTTGAAAATAGAAATAAATAAGCTACTTTTGCAGGCAAATTAATTTAAAGAAAATTTTTATGAACACTTATGAAACTGTTTTCATCTTGAATCCCGTTTTATCTGATGAGCAGATAAAGGAGACAGTTCAGAAATACGAAGAATTTCTTGTTTCTAAAGGGGCCGAGATGGTATCGAAAGAAGATTGGGGGCTTAGAAAATTAGCCTACCCAGTTCAACACAAAAAAAGCGGGTTTTACCACCTGTTTGAATTCAAAGCTCCAGGAGAGGCTATAGAGCCGTTGGAACTTGCTTTTAGAAGAGACGAGCGTATGATGCGTTATCTAACTGTAAGGTTAGACAAACACGCTATCGACTGGGCTGAGAAAAGAAGAAATAGAAGACAACAAGAAAAAGCGTAAGTATGGCTACATCTATTGAACAACAAGCAAAAGGAAAAAAAGACGGAGAGATTAGATATCTTACTCCTCTTAATATAGAGACCAGTAAAACGAAGAAGTATTGTCGTTTTAAAAGGTCTGGAATTAAGTATGTCGATTATAAGGATCCAGATTGGTTAATGAGTTTCGTGAACGAGCAGGGTAAATTGTTGCCTCGTCGTCTAACCGGTACTTCTTTAAAATACCAAAGAAAAGTGGCTGTTGCTGTGAAAAGGGCACGTCACCTTGCGTTAATGCCATATGTTGGTGATTTACTAAAATAAAAAGAGGCAATTATGGAATTGATACTTAAACAAGACGTAGATAATTTAGGCTTTAAAGATGACTTGGTAAACGTGAAGAACGGTTACGGTAGAAATTATCTTATTCCTCAGGGATATGCACATCTTGCAACTCCTTCAGCTAAAAAAGTATTGGCTGAAACCCTGAAACAAAGAGCTTATAAAGAGCAGAAAAATATCGAAGAAGCTAAAAAACAGGCAGAAAAACTTAATAACGTAGAGATTAAGTTGACTGCTAAAGCTGGTGCAGGAGACAAATTATTTGGATCTATCACTAATGGCAACCTAGCTGAAGCTTTCGCTAAAGAAGGCATCGAAATTGATAAAAAATATATTAACATTGCAGGTGGAAACATCAAGAGATTGGGACAGTATGAAGCAACTTTGCGTTTTCACCGTGAAGTAGTTACTACTTACAATTTTGATGTAGTAGCTGAAGCTTAATTTATTTTATTACAAAGTTTAAAAGCCCGCTCCAGTAGTGGGCTTTTCTTATTTTAGTGAGACCCTACTTTATAGGTAGGTCTTGTTAGCGTCTGTTCAGAATTATTATTTTCGTCAAGCTGAACTTGTTTCAGCTTCTAAAAGGTTTGGATACAGCAACAACTTAGATCCTGAAATAAACCCGTCTGAACGAGCGGGCAGGTTCAGGATGACGATTTCACATAATTACAATTCGATTATATTTTAATTTTACCAGAAATGAAATATTCCAGATTAACAAAAGAACAGTTTGAAGAAATGAAGCAGGAATTTATCAATTTCCTGGCTGCACAATCAATAACTGCTGAAGAGTGGGATGATATTAAAAAAAACCAACCAAAAGCGGCTGAGCAGGAGCTGGACGTATTTAGCGATCTTATTTGGGAAGGTGTTTTAAATAAAGTAGAGTTTCTTGAACATTTTTCGGCGAATCAAATTTATTTATTTCATATTACCGAAGTCACTATTCATCTTATTGCGATTAAAATAGAGCACCAAGGGGTAGATCTAACTACGCGAAAAGGCTATAGTTGGTTACAAACTAATTTGCTGGATGAATCTGTTAATATTTACACCTCGTCCAAAGCTTTAAGCGACGATAGGAATAAGGATATTTTTGCGCTTATAAAACAAGGTGCAAACATTACTAAAGGAGATCTTTACCGCTACTTCGATAATATGGTTGATAATAAATAATTACGACTAAAACTTTATTTTACGAAATTTGGAGCTTAAGTTTAGAAACCTTCTATTCATTTTCATTAAATAGAAATAGTATAAAAGGTTTTGTGCAATAGTTTGCAAATTCAGGCGAATCCAAATTATCTTCACGATAGGTCGAATTTCTACAGTATACAATTCACACTATACAGAATAAACAATTACTCATACCTAAGCGACTCAATAGGATCTTGTTTGGCTGCTTTGGCTGCGGGATAGCTTCCGGCGAGAATAGCTACTAAAATCGTAATAGCTGTAGCCCAGATTATCGCAACCCAGGGCGTGGTAAAGTCAAAATCGGCTGCAGCAGAAACCGCCATTCCGATTAATATTCCGAAGATAATTCCTACTAAACCACCAATTTGTCCAATAATGAGCGTTTCCATAAAAAACTGCGTGGCGATGGTTTTTCGCTTTGCACCAAGTGCTTTTCTTACTCCAATTTCTCGGGTTCTTTCGGTTACACTTACTAACATAATATTCATTAAAGCTATAGAAGAACCAAAAATGGTGATTATGGAAATAATCCAGGCTGCAAAATTAAGGTAACTGGTAATGGAGAAAATCCGGTT
>JAGXIG010000118.1 GCA_024635815.1 Salegentibacter sp. | reverse complement strand
CGACTACCTGGGGCTTGCCAATCATCCCGAAGTAAGAAAAGTAGATGCTGAAGCCGCTGCAGAATATGGCTCGGCTTACCCAATGGGTGCAAGAATGATGAGTGGCCACACTCAGTTGCACGAAAAACTGCAGGACGAACTTGCATCTTTTGTTCATAAACAATCGGCTTACCTGCTTAATTTTGGTTACCAGGGAATGGTTTCTACCATAGATGCACTGGTTTCTAAAGCAGATGTTATTGTTTACGATGTTGACGCTCACGCTTGTATTATTGATGGAGTGAGATTACACTTAGGTCAGCGTTTTACATATAAACACAACGACCTTGAAAGTATAGAAAAGAACCTGCAACGCGCTACTAAAATTGCAGAGCAAACCGGAGGAGGGATTTTATTGATTTCTGAAGGTGTTTTTGGAATGCGTGGAGAACAGGGAAGATTGAAAGAAATAGTTGAGCTGAAGCAAAAGTATAATTTCAGACTTTTTGTTGACGATGCACATGGTTTCGGCACTCTTGGTAAAACAGGAGCCGGAGCAGGTGAGGAGCAGGGTATTCAGGATGACATTGATGTTTATTTTGCCACTTTCGCGAAATCTTTGGCAAGTACCGGTGCATTTATCGCCGCTGATAAAGAAATTATAGATTACCTGAAATATAATCTACGATCGCAAATGTTTGCCAAATCATTGCAAATGCAATTAGTGGTTGGAGCATTAAAGCGGTTGGAAATGCTAAGAACAATGCCAGAGCTTAAAGAAAAGCTTTGGGAAAATGTAAACGCACTTCAAAACGGACTTAAAGAAAACGGATTTGATATTGGAACGACTCAAAGTTGTGTGACCCCGGTTTATCTAAAAGGAAGTATTCCGGAAGCAATGGCTTTGGTGAAAGATCTAAGGGAAAACCACGGAGTTTTCTGTTCTATAGTAGTTTACCCGGTAATTCCAAAAGGACTTATATTATTGAGAATGATTCCTACTGCTTCACATACAATTCAAGATATCGAAGAGACCCTGGTTGCTTTTTCAGCAATTAGAGAGCGTTTAGAAAACGGAACTTATAAAAGATTATCTGCTTCAGTTTCAGCTGCAATGGCGAGTAAAGAGTAGGCAGAGATTGCACAGACTATTGTTGGAAAAACTAATAAAAGCCGTTTAAAAATTTCACTTTTCGTCACCCTGTAACTTGTTTCAGGGTCTGGTTTAAAACAAATTAGATTCTGAAACAAGTTCAGAATGACGTTAGAAAGAAGAATTTTTTTAACGGCTTTTCTATTTTCGTATTTCAGAAAATCAGTTAAAAATTATTCACCTGAACCTTCTCCTTCTTCATTTTCTTTATAAAACCCGGTTTCTTCTATTTCTTCGCCACGTTTATTGCGATCCCCTTCATAGGTGTCTTCTATATATTCATCATCTTCGTGAAAATCAAAGCGGTATGAAACTCCAGCAGCTACTTGCCAACGGGATGGAGTATCTTTAAAATTAACCAGGCCTGAAATATCTACCTGAAAATCCTTTGATAGCAAATAAGCAGCTCCGCCGCGTAATAGCTCATCGGCATACAAATCACTTATATAAGTTTGAAATTCGCCAAAAACAGCAAATTTAGGGGATATTGCGTGAGTAAGGGTAAATACACCCCCGTAGGATGGATACTCTTCAGTAAATTTATCGGCAATAAAATTCATTACTAAAACCCAGCGTCCCCAATTATGTTGTGTAATTACAGCAGCTTTCGGACTTATTATCGATTCGCCTTCAAACATATAAGGATTTTCCCACCAGCTAAAATTTGCACCTGCATACACGGAAATTGCAGGAATCAAACTGCGTAAATCTATACGCTGGTTTGCGTCCCAACTATAAAGATTAACTTTTCGCTCTTTAACACTTACACCGGGATCAAGAAGCAAAAACTTAGCGCCAATAGTGTTTGTCTTGAAGTTAGTGGCTCTAAACTCATCGGCCCCGTTCCCCACGGGAACCGAAGTCATCTGGTCCTGGAAAGAGCCAAAGAAATTGAGTTCTAAGATCTCAGTTAAAAAACCATAACGGAAACCATAGCTTGCTCCTAGAATATCGGTGTCGCTGTTAAATAATATATGATTATCGTTGCCCATATAACCTCCTGCTTCCAGCTGTAATACGTTTTTTCCAACTGCATAAGCGCCTTGTGATTCTCCCGGCCTATTGGAGTTAATGGTTTCAGTGTATTGTGCATTTGCGCTAAATATTCCGAGGAAAATAAAAGCGAGACCGACATTTAAATAATGCATATTAGATTGATTTGTTACTTTCAAAGATAGCAGATTTATTATTTTTTTAGGAGCTGAAAGCTTCTATTCTCAAGGCTTATTTTTATTTTTGCATAAAGTCCTGAAAATGTTAGAAGCTTCTTTTTCCGATGTATTACAAACGATTCTAGTCATTCTATTAGTATATTTTGCTTTTAAATTACTAATTAAATGGTTCGGGCCGCTGATTCTTAAATATTTCCTGCGAAAGATGGGGAAACGTTTCGAACAACAATTTAGGCAACAACAAGGTTCTTCATCTCAGAAAAAAGAGGGAAAAGTAAGTATAGACAAAAAGCCGAAAGGCGGCAGAAAATCTAATAAAAACGTTGGGGAATATATAGATTACGAGGAAATTGATTAATTTCGGGATCAATTTTTTATATTGAACCGGGAAGAAGCTGCCCATTCAATTTAATCTGAAAGTGATCTAAAAAATTCCAGATGGCCAATCTTAAAAAGTTTCTACCGCATCTTCTCGTTTTGGTAGGCTTCGTAATAGTTTCTTTATTTTATTTTAGCCCCGTTCTTGAAGGAAAAAAGATTTTCCAAAGCGATATCGTTCAGTATATCGGAATGGCCAAAGAGCAAAATGATTTTCGCGATCAAACGGGCGAAGAACCCTACTGGACCGATTCTGCTTTTGGTGGAATGCCAACTTTTCAATTAGGCGCATATTATCCGCATAATTACGTTAAAAAACTTGATTCTGTTTTAAGATTTTTGCCAAGACCCGCCGATTATCTCTTCCTTTATTTTATAGGTTTTTACATTTTACTTCTGTGTTTAAAACTCGACTACAGGCTTGCATTTTTAGGTGCACTGGCCTTCGGGTTCTCCACTTATCTTATAATTATTCTGGGAGTAGGCCATAATGCCAAAGCACACGCTATTGCTTATATGCCTATGGTTTTAGGCGGAATTATTCTCACTTTCAGGCAAAAATATTTATGGGGTTTTTTGGTGTTGGCTATTGGAATGGCGCTGCAAATTGGAGCAAACCATTTCCAGATGACATATTATTTACTGCTGCTGGTAATCGTATTAGGAATCGCCTATTTAATTGATGCCTATCGAAAAAGAATACTTCCAAAGTTTTTTAAAGCCTTAGGAGTAATGATCGTAGCAGTGGTCCTGGCCATTGGCGCTAATGCAACAAACTTACTCGCCACGCAAGAATATACGGCGCACAGTACGCGTGGCGATACCGGGTTAACTATTTCTCCGGATGGATCTGATAAACCCGCATCCGGCTTAACATATGATTATATTACCGAGTATAGTTACGGGATAATGGAATCTTTTAACCTGTTTGCTCCCAGGTTTATGGGCGGCTCAAATGCCGAAGATATTGGGGAGGATTCAGAAATTTATGATTCTTTACTTAAACTTGGAGCCTCCCCGGCTCAGGCGGCTAACTTTACTGAAAATGCACCGACTTATTGGGGTGATCAGCCTTATGTGGGTGCTCCTGCGTATATTGGCGCCACGGTTCTATTTCTCTTTATTTTTGCGCTTTACCTGGTTCGCGGAAGATTAAAATGGTGGATTGTTGGTGGAAGCGTTTTAGCCTTAATTCTTTCCTGGGGTAAAAACTTTGAATTTTTCACTGAATTTTTTATTAATTATGTACCGCTGTACAATAAATTTAGGGCGGTTTCTTCTATACAAGTAATTATAGAATTGTGTGTTCCGGTTTTAGCGGTTTTCGGACTTTATAAATTATTTGATCCAAAGATTCAGAAGGAGACGAAAGTTCACGCCTTAAAATGGTCTGGGATAATTGTCGGTGGAATTGGAATTGCTTTGTTGCTATTCCGTTCTGTATTATTCGATTTTAGCGGTGCTGGAGATTCGGCGTTAATTCAGCAAATGGGAGCCGATTTTGTAAGATCGTTAAAAGAAGATCGGAAAGCAATTTACACCGGAGACCTTATTCGTTCGTTTATTTTTTCAGCTTTAACTGCGGCCGCACTTTGGTTGTATATTGAAAAGAAAATTACACAAAACTGGTTAGTGCCCGCTTTGGCGCTCCTGATTTTAGTCGATTTAATTCCGGTAGATAAGCGTTATGTAAATGATGACGATTTTGTAAATGCCAGCCAAATGGATCGCCCGTTTCAGCCCAACGAAGCCGATCAACAGATTTTACAGGACGATGCGCATTACAGGGTTTTCGATGTTTCCGGCAGCCCTTTTAATACCGGGAGAACTTCTTATTTTCACAATGCCATAGGCGGTTATCACGCTGCTAAACCGGGAAGAATGCAGGATTTGTACGATTTCTATATTTCTCAAAACAATATGGAAGTCCTCAGTATGCTGAATGCGAAATATTTTATAGTCCCTTCGGAAAAAGGCCAACCGCAAGCCCAGCAAAACCCGAACGCTTTTGGAAATGCCTGGTTTGTAAATGATATTACGTGGGTAGAATCTGCCAACGAAGAAATTCTGAACTTACAGGAAGTTGATCTTCAAAATACCGCGGTAATTAATTCGGAATTTAAAAATAAAGTTTCCGAAGATTTTAATTACTCAGGAAATGCTGAAATTACCTTAGAAAGTTACCAGCCAAATGAGTTGGTTTACAAAACCAATGCTTCAGCACCACAGTTTACAGTATTTTCTGAAATGTATTATCAGCCGGGTTGGCAGGCTTATTTAGACGGGGAAGAAGTAGATCACGTTAGGGTAAATTATGTGTTGCGCGCAATGAACATTCCGACAGGGGAACATACCGTGACCTTTAGATTTGAACCTGAAGTTGTGAATACCGGAAGCAGCATCGCCTTAGCCAGTTCTATAATATTGGTTTTAATTATTTTAGGCGGATTTTACTATAAATCCCGGAAAAGGGAATAAACTCTGAAATGGAGAAAGTACTCATTATAACTTATTATTGGCCTCCGGCTGGCGGTCCAGGCGTCCAGCGCTGGCT
>JAGXIG010000117.1 GCA_024635815.1 Salegentibacter sp. | reverse complement strand
TGGAAGAGTCGTTTGACGGTGGCTTCAATATTGTTGATTTAACCCATGATGGCGATAAATTAAATTATATCATTAATCAGACGATGCTAAGAATAGATTTGGAAGAAGCTTTAGAGCCCGGGGAATCTTTTGAGTTTGAAATGAAATGGTGGTATAACATTAACAATCACATTACCGACCGGGCTAGAAGCGGTTATGAGCATTTCCCTAAAGACGGAAACAATGCTTACGTAATTGCACAATTCTTCCCAAGAATGGCGGTTTATAACGATGTTGAAGGCTGGCAGAATATGCAGTTTTGGGGCAGTGGTGAGTTTGCACTTCCTTTTGGCGATTACGAAGTAGATATTACCGTCCCTGCCGATCATATTATGGAGGCTACAGGAGAACTTCGAAACCGCAAGGAGGTTTATACCAAAGAAATGATGAGCCGTTATGAACAGGCAAAAAAATCTTACGATGAGCCTGTAATAGTCAGAACTCAAGCTGAAGCCGAAGAAGCAGAAAAGTCTTTTTCTAACAAAACCAAAACCTGGAAATATAAAGCCGAAATGGTTAGGGATTTTGGATTCTCTACTTCAAGAAAATTCATCCTTGATATGATGGCTACAGATGTTGGTGGAAAAGATGTAATGGCAGTTTCTTTATACCCAAAAGAAGGGAATCCACTTTGGGAAGAATGGTCTACAAAAGCCGTGGCCAGTACCTTAAAATCTTATTCAGATCAAACTTTTCAATATCCATATCATAAAGCGGTTTCGGTGCACGCAAGAAACCAGGGAATGGAATATCCTATGATTTGCTGGAATTATGGCCGTCCCGATGAAGATGGAACCTATTCAGATCGAGTTAAATTCGGGATGATAAGCGTTATTATTCACGAAATTGGACATAACTTTTTCCCGATGATCGTAAATACCGACGAGCGTCAGTGGGGCTGGATGGACGAAGGTTTAAACACCTTTAGCCAATATCTTGCCGAGCAGGATTTCGGGAAAAAATATCCTGAAGCAATTGCTCCTGAAGAGCAGTATCCTTCTCGTAGAGGAATTCCGGCGAAAATTGTTCCTTATATGAAAGGAAACCAAAAGTATATTGCACCAATTATGTCTAATCCCGAAAATGTTTACCAGTTAGGTAATAACGCCTACGGAAAGCCGGCAACCGCGCTAAATATTCTTCGTGAAACCGTGATGGGACACGAGCTTTTTGATCACGCTTATAAAACATTTGCCCATCGCTGGATGTTTAAGCATCCAACTCCTGAAGATTTCTTCAGAACAATGGAAGATGCTTCAGCAGTAGATTTAGATTGGTTTTGGAGAGGTTGGTTCTATACTACTCATAATGTAGATATGGGAATTAAAGATGTGAAAAAACTATTTATTACAGATAACGCAACTAAGGATGGAAAAGAATTTTTAGAGCGTTATGGTGCAGATCCGGAAGAAATAGATGCAATTTACGTAGTGGAAGAGGGAAGCGAAGAGTTTGATGAAAGTTTAAAAGGAAAATCTGTTTTAGAAAATTCGCCTACTTTAAAAGAGTATGTGATGGATAATTTTTCTGAAGAAGAAAAAGCAAAATTAAAGGATCCTAAATTTTTCTACCAGGTAACTTTCGAAAAACCGGGAGGAATCCCAATGCCTTTAATCGTAGAATTCACTTATGCTGATGGTTCTTCTGAAATGAAAAGATATCCTGTGCAATTGTGGAGAATGAACGATGAGGTGGCGACAAAAGCCATTGCTACAAATAAGGAAATTGTAAAAATGGTGGTAGATCCAAACCTTGAAACGGCAGATGTTGATGTAAGTAACAATACCTGGCCCAAGGAGGAAACCACCAGTGAATTTGAAGAATTTAAAGAGAGTCTTGGGAACTAAAATATTTTAAGCCGACTTTAACGAGTCGGCTTTTTTTATGCTTAGATTTGTGGCTATATTTGTTTTGCTATGAACATCATACCCCTTTTTATTAGTGGTGCAGAGATTGCCTTTATCCTGTTTATCCTGGTAATGGTTTTTGGTGCCGATAAAATTCCTGATATCGCCCGCGGAATGGGAAAAGGAATGAAAATGCTTCGTAATGCCTCTAATGATATAAAGACTGAAATTCAGAAAAGTGCCGAAAAACAAGGCATAGATACCGATATTTCTAAAGATGTAAGAGGTGAGATCGATAAGGTGAAAGAAGATATTGATGAAATCACCGGTTCGGTAAAACGTAGGTTTTAATCACATTTTATGTTAGAGCAGCTAAAACAATGGGATCGCGAGCTGTTTGTCTATCTCAATGGATTAGGAATTGAGTCGTACGATAATTTCTGGATTACCATTACTACTATACAAAATTGGATTCCGCTTTATCTTACTTTTTTTATTCTCTATTTTATAAGTTTTCATTGGAAAAAAGCCCTGTTCACCAGTTTATTTATACTTGCTACAGCACTTTCCACCTATGGTTTCACTAATCTAACCAAGAATTTCTTTTTAAGGCTCAGGCCAAATAACCAGCCTGAAATTGCAGATATCATTAGAATATTGCAAACACCCGACAACTACAGCTTTTTCTCCGGGCATTCAGCGGTTTCTGCAGCAGCAGCATTGTTCTTTATACTTTCAATGAAGCATAAATACCCTTGGATTTGGGTAGTGCTTTTATGGCCCCTTCTGTTTATGTTAAGTCGAATCTATGTTGGAGTTCACTATCCCGGGGATGTATTGGTTGGCGCGGCCGTGGGGATTATTTTTGGAATAATTTTCTTTCTGTTTTACGAGCGTTCGGGAAAACGCTTTATTTAACCCTGGTTAAGGTTAATCCATCCCTAATAGGTAAGATCACGGTTTCCACACGATCATCTTCTACCAGCATTTTATTATATTTTAAAAGCGCTTGAGTAGATTCATCATCGGATTTTACCGGTTCTACTACTTTTCCACTCCATAGTACATTGTCCGATAATATAACTCCACCGGGATTCATCTTCTCAATAATTAATTCGAAATAAGCAGGGTAATTGGGTTTATCGGCATCAATAAATACCAGATCGAATTTTGCATTTATCTCTGGGATTATTTCCCGTGCATCTCCAATATATTGCTTGATCTTATCCTTATAATCTGAAGCTTGAAAATATTTCTGCTGAAAATCATGCAATTCTTCATTGATATCTATGGTATGTAATGTCCCATCCTTCGCCAAACCTTCCGCCAGGCATAGAGCAGAGTATCCGGTATAAGTTCCAATTTCTAATATGCTTTTTGGAGCGATTATTTTTGAAATTAGGCTTAAAATTCTACCTTGATAATTTCCGCTTAACATTCGAGGTTGTAATACTTTTTGATTGGTTTCGCGGTTAAGTTTTACCAAAAATTCGGGTTCTTTTGCTGAATGTTCTAAAATATACTGGTCTATCGCTTCAGGAAGGAAATGCATAGAAATTTAATTTTCGTCAAATTTATAGAAATTAATTATTCTGAAATAGCAGTTTTCAACATCACTTTCAACTACGAAAGGGATATATTTTTCAGGAGCGGGAAGTCTGCCAATAAATTGTATTTTTACTCTCAAACTTAGCATTGAAACGCTTCAGCGATTTAAAAATAAACCACACATGCAATTTAAAAATACGCTTGAATATGCCCGGGAACTGGATTCTCAGGATAAAATTTCATCATACCGGGATCAATTTATTTTTCCGCAGCACGAAGGAAAAGATGTGATCTATTTCACCGGAAATTCGCTGGGACTGCAACCAAAATCTGCCAAAAAATATGTAGATGAAATCATGACCGATTGGGCAAATCTTGCTGTAGAAGGTCATTTTTTTGGTGAAAAACCCTGGTGGGATTATCACGAGCGTTTTTCAGAAAAACTGGCAAAAGTTGTTGGCGCCAAACCTGCCGAAGTTACTGTAATGAATACCCTTACGGTAAACCTGCATTTATTGATGGTTTCTTTTTATCGTCCAAAGGGAAAACGCTATAAAATTATTTGCGAAGAAAAAGCCTTTCCCAGTGACCAGTATATGATATCTAGCCAGGTACGTTTTCACGGCTATGATCCAAAAGATGCGATTGTTGAAATTAAAAGACGCGAAGGTGAAAATAATTTTAGGACCGAGGATATTATAGCGAAGATCAATGAAGTAGGAGAGGAGTGCGCTTTGGTTTTAATTGGTGGTGTGAATTACTACACCGGGCAGGTTTTAGAGATGGAAAAAATCACCAAAGCCGGTCACAGAATTGGCGCTTTTGTAGGTTGGGATCTTGCCCACGCCGCCGGAAATATTGAACTGAAGCTTAACAAGTGGAACGTAGACTTTGCTGCCTGGTGCAGTTATAAATATATGAATAGCGGCCCTGGAAATGCTTCGGGATGTTTTATTAATGAGAAATACCATAACAAAAAAGATATTCCCCGTTTTGAAGGTTGGTGGTGTCACAATAAAGAACGCCGATTCTTAATGGAGCCCGAATTTCAACCCGAAAACGGTGCCGATGCCTGGCAAATTTCCAACGCACCGGTCTTAGCCCTTGCTCCTTATTTAGCTTCACTGGAAATGTTTGACGAAGTGGGAATGCCGGCTTTAATAGAAAAACGGAATAATATCGTTGCCTACCTGGAATTTGTGTTGCAAGAAATAGATAAGGAAGTAGATAGTAGTTTTGAAATTATCACCCCTGAAAATCAGGAAGAGCGTGGTACGCAGCTATCAGTGTTTTTACACGGCGAAGGCAGGGAATTATTCAATTATTTAATGAAAAATGGCGTGATAACCGATTGGCGTGAGCCGAATGTAATTAGGCTGGCCCCGGCTCCTTTTTATTGTTCTTTTGAAGATATGTACCAATTTGGTCAAATTCTTAAAAGAGGAATTCTTGAATAGAGAATAGAAAAAAGAAGATAGAGAAGAGAAAATAGATTAAAGAGTCTGTTTAAATGAAAGAGAATTGGACTGGATGTAAAATTATATATTGATAAAAATGAAAAAACTAATATTTACTATCCTTATAGCGATTTCATGTGTTGCTGTAAATTTCGCCCAACAAATTGAAATCGATTCAACTCTTGAGCAGAAACTAAAAGAACTAACCGAATCATTTAAAGGCGATGTTGGCGTTTATGTGAAAAATTTAAAAACCGGTAAAGAAGCCGGCATAAATACCGATACTATTTTCCCCACAGCCAGTATCGTAAAAGTGCCTATTCTGGTAAAGATCTTTGATAAAATTGAAAACGGAGAATTAAGTTATAAAGATACTTTGGTTTATTCTGAAGATCGTATTTACGGAGGCTCAGGATTAATGCAGTTTTACAAAGACAGCACCAACACTGATCTAAGAACGCTGGTAGCATTAATGATTAGTTACAGCGATAATGTTACATCGTTATGGAATCAGGAACTTGCCGGTGGTGGCAAGGAAATCAATGATTTAATGGCTCAAATTGGCCTGAAGCATACCCGTGTAAATTCCAGGACTGAGGGCCGTGAAAAAGACTGGGAAGAATATGGTTGGGGTCAAACCACTCCGCGGGAGATGGCTTCAATTTTAGAGCAAATAAGCAAACGTGAGCTTATAAGTGCCGCGGCGAGTGACGAAATGTATCGGTTACTCGGTAATTCATTTTACCAGGAATATGCTTTGTCGGAAGTACCACCTTATGTACAGGCCGCTGCAAAGCAGGGAATGGTAAACGAATCCCGGTCTGAACTTTTTATGGTTAACGCGCCATCCGGGGATTATGTATGCTACATCGCGACAAAAAATAATGCAGACGATTCGTGGGACGATGATAACGAAGCCTGGGAGTTGCAAAGGGAGATTTCAGCTTTACTATGGAATTACTTTGAACCTGAATCTAATTGGAAACCGGCAAAAGGAGCCGGTAAAATTCTTAGCGGTTTAAAATATTAATGATTCTCGGTAATACGTCAGTAGGTTTTAAGGCGAGTGTCTTAAGATACTATCGAGAACCTATTTTCAAAATATAGAACCAAAAATCCACAAATTCACCAGTAATCAGTGAATTCGTGGATTTTATATTTATCCAAATTGAAGATTTACTTCACTTCAATATTACTAAAAAACAATTCAAAACTTCCATCGGGAGATTTATGGGATTTTGCGATTTTTAAGCCTTGAAAATCTTCAAAATCTTCCCAGGTGGTAGGCATTTCTCGCTGGCCATCGGCAGATTTATAGATCCATTCTTCTAATAAATAATCATCTTCATAATAAACGACATAGGTGTCACCTGGGGTATAACCACCCTCATCTTTATAAGAAACTTCCAAATAGTTCATCTCTTTTTTGCTGATTGGTGCTTTTCCGGTTTTTTCTTCTGAAATCTCAGCATCACTCCATACCATCTGGAAAGGGAATAAGAACCAATATGAATCGTTAATAAACTTCTGGTCTATATCTTTATGGTCTTCGGCAATACTATCCGTTTTGGTGTAGGTGCGGCTAATATCACCTTCGGTTAGTCTAATTTCTTTGGTTTGTGGTTTCCAGCTCCAGGCCCGGCTGGTCCTGATTGAATCTTCAACCCTAACATTAAAGGTAAATTGAATTTCTTCAACTTCTTCAAAATTATTTAAACCATGAGCTTCAGCGATTTGCTGGTGAATGCTTTTATCAGCTTCAGTATCAACTTCTTTTCCAATTTTAGTTTCGTTGTTCTTACAGCTAATTAAAGCTGTAAATAGAATAGTAAAAAGTAGTAGTTTTTTCATTTTGTTGGTTTTCCTTTAAAGGTACAAAAAACTCTGTTATATGGCATTAACACTCATTCCGCCATCGGCAATAATATTTTGCCCTGTGATATAGGAAGATTTATCCATCGCCAGAAATGCTATAATTGCAGCCATCTCACGGGCTTCAGCAACACGTTTTAAAGGGGTTCTCTTAATAATAGGATCCATTCTTTCACTTTCATTCAAAAGTCCTTTAGTAAGGGGCGTAACCGTAAACCAGGGCGAAACCGCATTCACGCGAATACCATCTGCTGCCCACTCAACGGCAAGGCTTCGCGTCTGTTGTAGTAAACCTGCCTTAGACATTGCATAAGGTGTGCCTGTACCAACATCTTGCATCGCTGCCGAGGAGGCCACATTCACAATCTTTGCATTTCCGCTTTTTTGAAGCAGGGAGTGAAGTTTACGGCTTAATTCAAAAGGAGCATTAAGATTAATTTCCATTATTTTTCTGAATTCCTCTTCCGAATATTCGTTGGCTTTTTTCCTAATATTGATACCGGCATTGTTTACGAGAATATCCAGTTTTCCCCAGCGATTTTCAATATAATCGTAAACCTTTTGTCTGTCTTCAGTAATTGTTACATCGGCAACCAGGCCCTGCCCTTTTTTGCCGTATTTTTCGAGTTCTTTTAAAACAAGGTTTATATCTTTTTGAGTTCTGGATGTGAAAAGTACTTCTGCTCCCAGCTCGAGAAATTCCAGAACAGCGGCCTTTCCAATTCCTTTAGTACCACCGGTTACCAGTGCGAATTTGTCATTCAGGTTCCACATAATTATTTTTTAATTCGAAGATAAGATTTACTCGATAATCGAAATTTATGCCGATAAATATAGGGAGCTACGAGGCCTACCCGAATCATTAGGCGGGCTTGTCTCGAAAACAAGACATATTTTCCAATAATGCCTCGTGGGCATGGCACGAGGTAGTTGTACTTAAAAAATGAGGTTAAATTGAATATCTAGGTTTTCAATTATTGTTAGTGTTTTGTGTGAGATTTTATAAAAACAAAAGAGGGAGTTTAAAAAGTCTTGTTCTCGCCAAGCTGAACTTGTTTCAGCTTCTAGGTTAATATAAAACTAGATTCTGAATTCAGGATGACGATTCTAAAACTTCTTAAACTCCCTCTTAAGGATTAAATTATTAATTATAGACGGCGTCCGGTTAATAATTTATACAATATTAGGATTACTGCTACTACAATAAGTATATGGATAATGCTTCCTAAATCTGGAAATGCAAAGTAGCCAATAAGCCATCCTATTACTAACAATACTACGATAAGCCATATTAAATCTTTCATACTGGTTGGTTTTTTGTAGCTAAGCTACGTTGGTTAATTGTTTATACAAGTTAATAAATAAATTCGTGATTTTAAAAAAAGTAAAAGTATAATATTTTGATTTATAGTGTTCTACCTTTCCTGTGTGATATATAATTTACATTCACATCATTCCTTCCTTAATGTTTAACGAATTTATATAATAAGTGATTTGAAACGATATCTTTTAACTAGTGTTTAACTCGAATGTTAAAATTTTTGAGGATTGTAAATAATATCGAAATCCCGTTCTGTTGTCTTAACTAAGTTATTTTCGGGTTTTTATCCAGCATTTTGAGCCTCATTGTCATAATTACCTCTTTTCATTTCGTACGCCATTTAAGGGCCTTTTACACACCCTGCGAATTGCGCTTTTTTAGCGTTTATAGGTGATTAGCCCTCTTTCTTAAAAAATGATTTGATTTCCTGTCCAGGCCTGGCGTAGTGAAATCGGTCTAAAAGGCTTGGAAGTGCATAACCATCCAGACCATTTATAGCAACGGTTTCGGCATCATCTAGCCGTAACCAGCCATCTAGCGACTGTATGCCCTCATCAAAGTAAATATGCTCAATGGCTCCAATTACCATAACCGTCTCATTTTCTTTAATGAAATATTCATTTACGAATTTACATCCCAATTTTACCGTGGACTGCTTAACATACGGCGCATAAAAACTATCCAGGTATTCTTCCTCTAATCCGGTTTTTTGAAATTCAGAAATCTCTTCTTTGTATTTTGCTGCAGTTTGGTGGGCACTTTCAATCATATCTTTTTGGATATGATTTACCGTAAAATACTTGTTCTCCTTTATATTTTTATAGGTGTTTCTCGGTACCTCTTTAGTTGGGCGGGTAATAAAACCAAGTAATGCTGGGTTGCTGCCTAAATGGGTGACCGAACTAAAAACTGCCACATTAGCTCCTTTTTCTGCAGATCTTGTAGCGATGAGATTAGCCGATTTATAACCGGTTACGCTATTAATAAGATTTAGGCGGAAAAGCTTTTCCATTTCCGCTATTTCTCTTGAAGTAATATGTTGCATAAAATTGATATATAAAAAAAGTGACTAAAACTTAAAATGCCTGTCAAAGACAAATTTAAGTTTTAGTCACCTGGGACTTTAATCATTAGCTTTTCTTTATAATTTGATTAGCCTTGATTTTCCAGTTTATTGATTCTCATTTCATATTCTTCCATAGCTTCACGAACCGCATCTACATTGTCTGAAGATTTTTGGTGGGCATCGTTCATAGCTTTCTCAAGTTCCTTGTCGGGGTGTTCAAACAAATCGGTGATCACGTGATTTATCTTATCGATAATACTTTCCTGGCTGTTTTTAATATCTTCCAGTTTATTAAGTGTAGACCTCATTTGTTCAATTTTCGACTCATCCATATTTTCACAATTTTTAGGTTGAATAATAAATTTACTTCTTTCTTTATAAAGCAAAAGTCCAATTAACCTGCTTTTAAGGACATTTAAACTAAAATTATGAATTTTTCACCTTAGATTTTTCAGCATCATATTTTGGGTAATCTGTGTAACCTTTTGCGCCGGGGGTGTAGAAGGTATCTTCATCCCATTCGGCTAAAGGTGTATTGTTAGCAAAACGTTCCGGGAGATCGGGATTGGAGATAAACAGTTTAGCAAAAGAAACCATATCGGCATTTCCTTCCTCGATAACTTTGTTTCCCGATTCTTGATCAAATCCTGCATTAATCATTAGGTTTCCTTTATAAACAGGGCGATAATGTTTTGCAATATTGGTTTCCAGGTATTTTATTTCACTTACATCGGTGAAAGGTTCAGAGAGATGTAAATAGGCGAGATCGTAAGCGTTTAATTTTTCAATGATATGATCGAATGTGGGAATCGTTTCTGCAGAAGCAATAATTCCAAAAGCATCATTCAGGGAAGGATTTAACCTAACACCAATACGGTTTTCGGGCCAAACTTCGCTCACAGCTTCAAGTACATCAAAAAAGAAACGTGCTCGGTTCTGGATATTTCCACCATAATCATCGGTTCTTATATTGGCATTTTCATTGAAAAACTGATGAATAAGATATCCATTAGAAGAATGTATCTCTACGCCATCGAAGCCGGCTTTTTTTGCATTTTCAGCCGCATGTTTAAAATCCAGAACCGTTTGTTTAATATCGGCAATGCTCATCGCCTGGGGTTCTACTGTATCCTCAAAACCATCTGGAGTATAGGCCTGTGTCTCTGGATTTACCGCACTTGGTGCTAATGGTTTTTCCCCATCGTGAAATTTTGGATGTGAAATACGCCCACAGTGCCATAACTGCAAAAATATTTTCCCTTCATTTTCGTGAACTGCCTTGGTTACTTTCTCCCAGCCTTTTACCTGATTTTCAGTATAAATCCCTGGTGTATTTATATATCCAACCGCATTTTTGGAGATTTGTGAACCTTCAGAAATAATAAGTCCGGCGCCGGCACGTTGTGCATAATACTCAGCGTGTAACTCCGTTGGTGCATTTTCTTTATTATCAGCGCGATTACGCGTCATTGGAGCCATAATCACCCGGTTTTTCAATTCCAGATCACCTATGCTAACCGGTTTTAATAAAGCTTGATTTTCATCCATGATTTTAATTGTTTTATTTCCTAAATGAGGTTTGAAATGCTCGTTTACCCGTATACCTTATTTTTCGATTAAATAATAATAAAGGCCTGCTTCAGTATTGTTTTCAATTAAATTTAAGGCAAGCGTATCGGAAGTGCTGTTAATTAAATGGTAAATAGGTCTCTCTTAAACATTGTAGAAATGCCTAAAGTCAGTAGAAATAAGTATTTTCGTAACTTAAATTCGCATCTTCTTTAAGCTGATTTTTTTTCTGTAAGATGCACAGCAGGCACTTTATGCAAACACCAAAAAAAATTGCCATCGTTGGCTCAGGATTGGTTGGATCTTTACTCGCTATTTATCTTAGAAAAGCCGGGCATCAGGTTGAGGTTTTTGACCGAAGAAAGGATGTTAGAAAAGTTGAATTCTCGGGCCGTTCTATAAACCTGGCAATGTCTAATCGCGGCTGGAAGTCTTTAAGGGCGGTTGGCATAGAAAAGGAGATAAAAAAACTGGCCCTTCCTTTAGATAAAAGGGCCATGCACGTTAACGATAAACCCATTTATTATCAGAAATACGGAAAGGAAGAGGAAGCGATTTTTTCAATTTCCCGCGGTGTTTTAAACCGAAAAATGATCACCCTGGCCGAAGATGCCGGTGCTAAATTCAGGTTTGAAGAAAAAGTTTGGGATATTGATATGACTGAAGCCAAATTGTATACTGGTGAAAGCGAAAAAGGGGAATGGAAAGAATATCAATTTGACCTTATTTTTGGAGCCGATGGAGCATTTTCCCGGGTTCGGCATAAAATGCAAAGACAAAGTAGATTTGATTATTCGCAGCATTTTATAAATGTTGGCTATAAAGAATTGAGCATTGCGCCTAATGAGGATGGTAGCCATAAACTTGACAACGCTTCTTTTCACATTTGGCCGCGGGGTAAATTTATGCTTATCGCGATGCCCAACCTAGATGGTAGTTTTACCTGTACCTTATTTATGCCTTTTGAAGGTGAAAATTCTTTTGAAAGCATAAAAACTGAAGCTGCTGCAGGTGCTTTTTTTCAAAAACACTTCCCCGATATAAATGAGGAAATTGAGAACCTGAAACGGGATTTCTTTAAAAATCCCACTAGTAGTATGGTCACCATTAAATGTTTTCCCTGGTCTTATTGGGAGAAAGTGACTTTGGTTGGCGATTCGGCTCACGCGATCGTGCCATTTTATGGGCAAGGAATGAATGCCGGTTTTGAAGATATTTTGGTATTAAGCCAGAAAATGAAAAAACACGGGGATAATTGGGAACTTATTTTTGAAGAATATCAAAATTCCAGAAAACCCAATGCAGATGCCATCGCGGAGCTTAGTTACCGGAATTTTATAGAAATGAGCAGCAAAACTGCAGACCCCGATTTTTTACTTCGGAAGAAAATTGAAAACTGGTTCTCTAATAAACATCCTGAAACCTGGGTGCCTTTGTATTCACGGGTTACTTTTTCTGATAAACCTTATGCTGAAGCTTTAGCGATAGGGGATTATCAGCGAAAAATAATGGATGAAGTAATGGAAATTCCGGAAATTGAAAAAAAATGGGATTCGCCTGAAATTGAAAATAAAATCCTGAAATTAATGGATAATAAACCCGTTTTTTCAGTTTAGTTTTTCTTCAAATTCAGGTTCAATATTCAAGCTTTCATAAACGGCTGCCATAGATTTATGATCTTCGGTTAATACAACCAGCATATCATCGGCTTCAACTACGGTATTCCCGTTTGGAGTAATAAACTGATCATCCCTGGAGATCATTGCAATAATTGCCTTCTTCGGAAATTTTAACTCTACAATCCTTTTTCCTACCGAGTGATTCTGCTCCGGAATATTTATTTCCCTTAAAAAAGATTTAGCGCCATCGGCCATAAAAGCATCTACGGGCGATTTCTGTTTAGCCTGCATTGGCAAGGCTACTTTTAACCATCTTGCCACAACAGATAAAGTGGTTCCCTGGATAAGCACCGAAGTTAGCGATACAAAAAATACGATATTAAAGATCATATCTGCTTTTTCAATTCCGGCCAGCAGGGGATAGGTAGCGAATACAATAGGAACGGCCCCCCGAAGTCCAACCCAGGAAATATACCAACGCCGGCGCATTTTCATTTTAAAGAAAATTAAGCTTAAAAATACACCCAGAGGTCTTGCGATGAAAATGAGGAAGACCGAGATAAAGATTCCCACGCCAATAACCGGAACGATATGAGACGGATAAACCAATAAACCTAAAGTAAGGAACAATACAATTTGCATTAACCAGGCAAGTCCATCAAACATTCGCATGATGGTTTTTTTGTGGATAATGTTGTGGTTACCAAGATAAACTCCGCTTAGATATACGGCTAAAAAGCCGTTACCTCCAAGGGCATCTGTTCCAGAAAAAATAATAAACATTAAAGCGATTGCGAGCACGGGATATAAACCTTCAAAATCCAGGCGAATTCTGTTAATCACTAGCCTGCTTAATTTTCCGAAGATAAATCCGAGAGCGGCACCGATTAGTATTTGCTGTAAAAACAGTGGGATAATACTATAAATACTTTTATCCTGATTCACTACCAGGCCTAAAAAGGCAATGGTGAGGAAGTAGGCCATAGGATCGTTACTACCACTTTCTAACTCCAGTGTAGGCCGTAGATTAGATTTTAGTGCGAGATTCTTAGCCCTTAAAATAGAAAATACCGCTGCGGCATCTGTAGAGGAAACAATAGCGCCAAGTAACAAGCCTTCATAGATCGTAAAATCTGTAATATACCAAACAAAGACACCTACGCTTACCGCAGTAAATAAAACCCCAAGTATGGAAAGGGAAATTCCCTGCCACATCACTGGTTTTATCGTCTTCCAACTAGTATCGAGTCCACCGGAAAATAAGATAAAATTAAGGGCAACAATACCTATAAATTGAGCAAGTTGAGGATCGTTAAAATAAATACCTCCAATTCCCTCTGAGCCCGAAAGAATTCCTACAGCAAGGAAAAGTACTAAGGTTGGAACGCCAAAACGATAAGAGGTTTTACCGGCAAGGATGCTTATAAACAACAAAAGAGAGCCAATCAAAAGAATATTTTCTATGGTTATGCTCATTGTATATTGCTGTTTTTCTTACTAAGTGAAACCTGGAATCTACAGGGTGTTTTTCGGAGTAAAAATACATATTCGGCCTTATTAAATAAAGCCGAATATGTTTAATATTTAAAATTGTTCGGAAGGAAATTCAGATATTAATGGGAACCTTCTTTGAGTATTTCCGGAAATTTTTCTTTAAAACGGTTCAATCTTGGAATAGAAACCTTTTGAATATAAGGGTTATTAGGGTTGTTTTCTTCGTAATTCTGATGGTAATCTTCGGCTACCCAAAATTTTTGGAAAGGTAATATTTCGGCAGCAATTGGTTTTTCGTAGTCTTTGGCTACTTTATTTTTCACCTTGTTTATAATTTCTTTTTGCTCTTTATTCTGATAGAATATAAGGGAGCGATATTGTGAACCAATATCTGGTCCCTGGCCGTTTACCTGTGTTGGATCTTGTGAACCAAAATAAACCTCTACCAAAGTTTCAAAACTCACAACCTCCGGATCGTAAATAACTTCTACGGCTTCAGCGTGACCGGTTCGCCCAGTATTGCTGGATTCGTAGGTAGGGTTTTTGGTATGTCCGCCGGCGTATCCGGAAATTGATTCTTTTACGCCTTCTACACTTTCGTAAACAGCTTCTACACACCAAAAACAACCGCTGGCAAAATAGGCTTTTTCATAGCCATTTTCTGCAGGAACTTCCACAGGCTCGGCATTGGCTATTTCGGGTTTAGTTACTGTCTTTTCCTGTGCATTATTTCCGCAGGCAATTAGTAAGAATATAAGTGTAGGTAAGAAAAATCGTTTCATTAAATTATTGTTTTTTATAAGTTCCTTCAAGCGTTTTTTTGCCATAAATAGCATAATCTACAGCGAGTTCACCATCTATAGAAAAACCTTTCCAGTCTAACTCCATATTGCCGTTTTCGCCGGGGCTTAAAACTGCGATAGGTGTATTGGTGTCAAAGTCCTCCCAGGGAAGGTCCTCGTTGGTATTTTTGGCTGATGGATTTACGTAATATATATTAACATCATTTCCAGATTTTGCATATCTCGCGTTGATAAACATTTTATCTTCTGAAAGACATAATTCGGTATTATTGCTCATATCCAGTACTACACAGTAACAGCGACAATTTGCATCGTTTTCATCAATTTTCACATAAGTAGTGCCTGATGTAATTGCTTCTGAAGATTCCATTTCGTTTTTAGAAGTATTATCTGGAGAATCGATTGATTCATCTTCGTTAAAATTGATCTCTGAATCTGGTTTTTCAGAACCTGGCTCAGTGGTATTATCGTTTTCATTCCGTTCTATTTCAAAATGAGGCTTGTCTTCCTGATTTTCATCTTCGTCTTTACAGGACACCAAAACTAACATTAGGCAAAGTAGGCTTGCATAAAATTTCATAATTATGGAGATTGGTTAGTAGGAATAAAGGTAGCCCTAAATTAGATTAATAATGTGAAAAGCTTGTTAATCAATGCTGCATCTAAAAATTCGAAAAAATATGAACTATAAAAGAAATTTTCTTTTAACTAATTTATTAAATGATATTATGGTTTTTTAACAAAAAATGATAGATTTACATAGCCTTTAATTTGGGGCGGTCATAAATAATAAGTGAAGAGGGCTCTTAGATAATTTAATATTTAAATGTGATAAAAGGACCCACCCTCCCAGGTCGAAAATGCGAAAGTGAACATCGACGCAAAATAAGATAGTAACCGAGAACTTTTTTCTTTCCGAAAATCGAAAGAGTAGGTAAATAAATTTAACACCCAATCAAAATGAAAAAAAAATTACTTCTAGGTATATTTTTAATAAGCATTAGCATTCAATCTTGCAGCACAGAATCGGAAGAAACTACAGATACTTCCAAGGAGCTTGAACAGGAACTGGCACTAGAATATGATGGCGTCCTTAAAATTGAATCGACGACCTACATTTTCAAAAAAACTGGTGAAACTGCTAAATTTCTCAATGAAGACAGAGATTTTAACTTTAAATTCGTAAATGAATTATTATATAATGCTACGACAACCAATAAACATGCTATTGAAGGTTTAACAGTTACAAATCCTGAAACAAAAGAGTTTATGGTATTCTCAAATCTTGAAGAATCAAAAAGTGGTTTTATTAGGTTTGATTTAGAATTCAGTACTGGTCAGACCCTTTCGTCAGTAATGTATAAGCCGGGTAAGTCTATTGCTTCTTCAGGCAAATGGCACGGAGAGCCCATGCTGGATGAGCCTTCACCTGTTATTGGGGCTATGATTGAATTTTCTCAGCAAGAATTGGTAAAAGAATGTAGAGCAGTACTGGAAGTTTGCACTAATACAAATGGAGTTCCTACAGTTACTTTAATTAACGGAAAAGGATGGTTTACTGAAATTGAAGCCTGCTCTCTGGTATGTCACGATTAAGTTATTCTCAATAACTTAATAAAAGAAAAGCCTCCAAAATGGAGGCTTTAATCTTTATATCTATTTTCGCCGATTAAACTTTGGCGAAAAGATTTTGCATTTTTTCCTGCTCTTCTTTTGCAAGTTCTTCGTCTACAAGAATCCTACCGCT
>JAGXIG010000116.1 GCA_024635815.1 Salegentibacter sp. | reverse complement strand
AGGAGATAATTTAGTTTTTGCTTCATTTGGAGGCGGTTTCACCTGGGGAGCTACCTACTTAAAATGGGCATATAATTCTTAAAAAACCAACACCCTAATATTATGGATTTAAAAGAAATTCAGAATTTAATTAAGTTTGTGGCCAAGTCTGGTGCCAGCGAGGTAAAGCTGGAGACTGGCGATGTAAAGATCCCAATCAAGACCGGCTCAGACGAAAAAGAAACTATTGTTCAACAAGTGCCTATGGGTGGTCAAATGCAGCAAATGCCTGCTCAGCCGCAACCTCAGCAGCAGCAACAAGCTCCGGCTCCTTCTCAGGAAAGTGGGTCTCAAAACAAGGAGGAACAAAAAGCACCTGCAGAAGACGATTCAAAATATATTACGGTAAAATCTCCCATAATCGGGACTTTCTATCGTAAACCTTCTCCAGATAAACCAACTTTTGTAGAAATTGGAGATTCAATTAAAGAAGGCGATGTACTTTGTGTTATTGAAGCCATGAAACTCTTTAATGAAATTGAGAGTGAGGTTTCAGGAAAAATAGTAAAAGTATTGGTAGAAGATTCTTCTCCTGTAGAATTCGATCAGCCGTTATTTTTAGTAGATCCATCATAAATTACTGCCCATTTAGCTTAAGGAATTTTTCCCTGGGCCAAAAAAACAATAGGTATGTTTAAAAAAATATTGATTGCAAACAGGGGCGAGATTGCATTACGCATTATTCGAACCTGCAAAGAAATGGGAATTAGCACCGTTGCGGTTTATTCTACTGCAGATGCTGAAAGCCTTCACGTAAGGTTTGCCGACGAGGCCGTATGCATTGGCCCGCCGCCCAGTAATTTATCTTATCTCAAAATCTCAAATATTATCGCCGCAGCGGAAATCACTAATGCAGATGCTATTCATCCTGGTTACGGTTTTCTTTCTGAAAATGCCAAATTTTCCAAAATTTGCGAAGAACACGAAATAAAGTTTATCGGGGCTTCAGCTGATATGATCGGGAAAATGGGAGACAAAGCTACCGCGAAAGCTACAATGAGAGCAGCAGGAGTGCCTTGTGTTCCAGGTTCAGAAGGAGTAATGGAAGATTTTAAAGAATGCCAGAAACTAGCGAAAGAAATGGGCTTTCCGGTAATGCTTAAAGCAACTGCCGGTGGTGGAGGTAAAGGTATGCGCGCTGTTTGGAAAGAAGAAAATCTTAGGGATGCCTGGGATTCTGCGCGCCAGGAAGCCGGTGCTGCTTTTGGAAACGACGGGATGTATATGGAAAAGCTTATTGAAGAGCCACGCCATATCGAAATCCAGATTGTGGGAGATAGCACAGGTAAAGCCTGTCACCTTTCCGAAAGGGATTGCTCTGTACAACGCCGTCACCAGAAATTAACCGAAGAAACCCCTTCTCCTTTTATGACCGATAGCCTTCGGAAGAAAATGGGAGAGGCCGCGGTAAAAGCCGCAGAATATATTAAATACGAAGGTGCCGGTACCGTAGAATTTTTGGTAGATAAACACCGAAACTTTTACTTTATGGAGATGAACACCCGTATCCAGGTAGAGCATCCAATTACCGAGCAGGTTATAGATTACGACCTTATCAGGGAGCAAATTATGGTAGCGGCAGGAGTTCCAATTTCCGGAAAGAATTATTTCCCTAAATTACACTCCATAGAATGCCGAATTAATGCTGAAGATCCTTTTAACGGGTTTAGGCCTTCCCCTGGTAAAATCACTAATTTACACGCGCCAGGTGGCCACGGTGTAAGAATAGATACTCACGTTTACAGTGGATATACCATTCCACCAAACTACGATTCTATGATCGCTAAATTGATCACTACTGCCCAAACCAGGGAAGAAGCGATTAATAAAATGAAACGCGCGTTAGATGAGTTTGTAATTGAAGGCATAAAAACCACTATTCCATTCCATAGACAACTAATGGATCACCCCGATTATATTGAAGGGAACTATACTACTAAGTTTATGGAAGATTTTAAAATGAAACCACTCGCAGAAGAAGATTAAAGTTCTTTCTCGATGAATTTAATAACAGACCTCACAGTTTTCAAAAACTGTGAGGTTTTTTTTTGAAGCAGGAGGCTGTCTAAACAGTTTTTAATTGTCATTCTGAACCTGCCCGTCCGTTTAGGCTGGTTTATTTCAGAATCTACAAGTTGCAAATCCAAATATGTTAGAAGCTGAAACAATCCCGGAAGCTTTCGGGACAGCTTGACGGAATTAGAATTTTATAGATAGTCTCCTTTTTTATTTTTGTATTTTCATTGAAAATAAAGAACTTCAATGAATCTTTCCTACTGGGAAACTAAAACCTGGTTTTCTAATATTGATTTTTGCATCATCGGCAGCGGGATTACCGGGCTAAACTGTGCACTTAACTTAAAGGAACGCTTTCCTAAGGCGAAAATCCTGATTTTGGAGCGTGGGATTTTACCAAACGGTGCAAGTACAAAAAATGCCGGATTTGCATGTTTTGGTAGCGTTTCTGAAATTCTTGATGATTTAAACTCTCATAGTGAAACCGAAGTTTTACAGCTTATTCAAAAGCGTTTAAAAGGCTTGAACTTGCTTCGGAAGAATTTGGGAGATCAACATATTGGATATAAAGAATATGGTGGATACGAACTTTTTACTAATGAGGATGCTGTCCTTTTTGAAGAATGTAAATCAGCTTTACCGCAACTAAATACGATGCTGAAACCTGTATTTGGAGACTCCGTTTTCAGCATTCAAAAAGACAGTTTTTGGTTTAAAAATATTCATAAAAAACTCATTTTCAACCAATTTGAAGGACAATTAAATACAGGCAGAATGATGGAAACTTTGCTGCATAAAGTGCAGAAAGCCGGTATAAAAATCTTGAATAACATTACGGTTGAAGCTTTTACTGAAACAAAGCATTCAGTAATTATTAAAACTGATAAATTAGAATTTTCAGCAAATAAATTATTGATCGCTACTAACGGATTTTCAGAAAAACTGGGAATTCCCGAGGTAAAACCCGCCCGCGCACAGGTATTGATTACGAAGCCCATAAAAAACCTGGAGATAAAAGGAACTTTTCATCTTGATAAAGGCTATTATTATTTCAGAAATATAAACGATCGTATTCTTTTTGGTGGCGGAAGGAACCTGGATTTTAAGACCGAAGAAACTACCGAAATCGCTCAAACCGAACTTATTCAGCACAGACTGGAAGAATTGCTTAAAACCACAATTTTGCCCGAAACTCCCTTTGAAATAGATCAACGCTGGAGCGGAATTATGGGAGTTGGGAAACAGAAAAACCCTCTCGTAAAACAAATTTCAGAAAATGTTTATTGCGGGGTTCGTTTAGGCGGAATGGGCGTTGCCATTGGTAGTTTGGTCGGGAAAGAACTTTCAGAATTAATAAAATGATAAAGAAAATCTTCAAATTCCTGCTGAAACTCGTAGGTATTTTAATTCTATTTTCGCTTTTTATGGTGCTGCTTTATAAATGGGTTCCGGTGCCGTTTACACCATTAATGGCCATTCGTTATTTTGAAAATCCTGAAGAGAACATCTGGCATTCCTGGGTTCCGCGAGAAGAGATTTCTTTGCATTTGCAACTCGGAGTAATTGCCAGTGAAGATCAAAATTTTGTAAAGCATAATGGTTTTGATTTTGAAGCTATAGAAGAGGCGATAGAAGATAACCAAAAAGGAAAGCGGGTGCGTGGCGCCAGCACGATCTCTCAACAAACCGCAAAGAATGTGTTTTTATGGCCGGGTAGAAATTGGCTGCGAAAAGGCCTGGAGGTTTATTTTACTTTCTTGATCGAAACCTTTTGGAGTAAAGAGCGGATTATAGAAATTTACCTGAATAGCATTGAAATGGGTCCCGGGGTTTACGGGGCTGAAGCCGCTGCACAGCATTGGTTTAATAAATCAGCAGCAAATCTTTCGGTTTATGAAGCAGCGGCTATTGCCGCTATTTTACCAAATCCCAGGGAGTACCGGGCAAATCCGGCCAGTAATTATATAAATCAAAGAAAGAACTGGATCGTAAGACAAATGCAGAATTACGGGGAATTTAGTTTAGAATGATTTAACACCAAAGTCATTTTCCGTCAATCTCAACTTGTTTCAGATTCTAATGTTGGGACGATTAACTGCTTAGATTTCCGAATAAATTTCGGAGCAGGCTCTGAAATAAACCAGCCTGAACGGACGGGCAGGTTCAGGATGACGAACCTAAGAGCTACTTAGATTTTTTAGATATGGATAATTTATGGATGCAATAAAAGAAAAACTATATAAAGCCTGCGAAGCTTATGTAGAAGAACGCATTAAGCGAATTGAAACCGCTATGGCCGGACTTGAGAGCGATTTGGAAAATGAAACCAAAAGTAGTGCAGGCGATAAATATGAAACCGGTCGGGAAATGATAAACCTGGAAATAAATAAACTGGCCGAACAACTACAGCAATTCAAAATCCTAAAAAATACGCTTAATGTCGCTAAAAAAAGGACGAATACAAGTTCGGCGCAATTGGGAACTGTGGTAAAAACCAATATGGCCAATTATTTTATCGCCATTCCGGCAGATAGAATTATTGTTGATGGAGACGAATATTTTGCCATTGGCGCTAACTCCCCAATCGCACAATTATTATTGCATAAAAAATCCGGTGAGAAAATAACTTTTAATGGAAAAACGGCTACAATTTTGGAGGTTTTTTAACTCCTTAAGTAAATTCAAAAAATACTACGTCATTGCGAAGAAGGTACGCCTGAAGCAATCTGCACAACTTTTGTATATAAATCAAAAGATTACCACGCCTCTTCGTCGCTCGTAATGACGTTAGGATTATACAATAAATCCCAGGAAAACCTAAATAAGATTCGTGCATTCGTGGCGATAATTGCACTATTTTAATCTCGATTCGATTAGTTTTTCGGAAACTTTTAGGTTTACTTTTTTTCCTTCTTTTAATTCTTGTAAATGATTAAAATAAACGGTTTTTCCTTTTAATTCAGCTTCGATTAGCCAGGCTTCGCCTTTGAACCAGGATTTTATTACCGTAGCTTTTATTCCTGATTTCTGGGTGAGCTTGATTTCCTCGGGATAAAGGATTACTTTTTTACGGCTGTTCTCATTTTCGATTAGATCTTTCAGCATCAGCTCATTTACATCACCAAAGAGCGAAGCCACATATTTATTCGGCGGGTTTTTATATAATTCCGAAGGCGAATTTTCAGCGTAGATTTTTGTGTTTTTCAGCACGATGGTCTTATCGGCAAAAGAAAGTGCATCGGTACTATCGTGCGTAGCGACAATGCAGGCGATATTATTTTCCTTTAAGTATGCGAAAAGTCTGCGCCGTAAATTATTTTTCCTGAAATGATCTATATGGCTAAAAGGCTCGTCCAGCAAAAGCAGTTCTGGTTGTTTTGCCAAAGCACGTGCTAAAGCTACCCTTTGCTGTTGCCCACCACTCAACAGTTTCGCTTTTTTATCGGCCAGCTCGGTCATTTCAACCACTTCCAGTAGTTCTTTGATGCGATTTTTCTTTTTTTTCGGATATTGGTTACTGAGGTGTTTTCCAACATTATCTGCCACACTTAAGGGTAGCATTAAATCGAAATCCTGAGCCAGATATTTAATAAAAGCTTCGCCGGGAACCAGATTAAAATTAGGACCTAATAATTCTTTTTCTCCCCAAAAAATCTTGCCGTCGGTATGGAGTAAACCGTAAATAAGTTTTAGCAACGTACTTTTTCCACAGCCGCTTTCCCCAATTACAGAGAGGTTTTCTCCTTTTTCCAACGTAAAACCGATATTCTTTAAAACCGTTTCTTCAGCATAGGCAAAGGAGACATTCTTGAGTTTCAGCATAAAATTGTTTTGTTCCTACAAGGTAAGCTTTTCAGACTTTTCTGAAAATCAACCTAGACATCGTCGTAATCTACCTTTAGTTTTGGAGTAAGCGGTTGTGCCTGGCAGGTAAGTATCAAGCCTTCTTCAATCTCCTCGTCGGTAAGGATTTGATTTTTGCGCATTTCGGCTTTTCCTTCTACAATCCTGGCAATACAACTGCTACAAATCCCGCCCTGGCAGGAATACGGTACATCTAAATGGTGCTCCAACGCAGCGTCTAAAACCGTTCCTTTGGCATCCATAGAAAAAGTAGTTTCCTCGTCGTCTACCATTATGGTAAGTTCGGTTTGGCCTTCTACATTGGTCTCTATAGCGCCGGTGTCTTCTGAAGTAAAGAGTTCGTAAAGAATTTTATCTTCAGTAACACCGTTTTGTTTTAACACATCGCTCACCTGGTTAATCATTTCTTCAGGTCCGCAGAGATAGAACGCGTCAAAAGAATGATTCTTAAATTTATTTTTCACCACAAAATTCACCGTACTGGTTTCAATTCTTCCAAAATGTGAATCGTCTTCTCTGGTACGACTGTAAACAAATTCAATAAAAAGCCTGTCAGGGAATTTGGCTTGCAGCTCCAGTAATTCCTTGAAGAAAATAGTTTCTTCTGGAGATTTATTTCCATAGGTAAGCACAAACCTGCTTTTAGGCTCTTCTGCTAAAACAGTTTTTATAATAGAAAGCACCGGGGTAATTCCGCTTCCTGCAGCAAAGGCCGCATAATGCCTTGCTTCACCGGTAGGCTTTAAAATGAACTTGCCTTCGGGCGGGTGTACTTCAAGAACATCACCGGCATTGAGTTTGTTATTGGCAAGAACCGAAAACTTTCCGCCTTCAACTTCTTTAACGGTAACCTTGAATTCTCCTGAATTCGGGGCCGAACAAAGTGAGTAAGCACGTCTTACTTCTTCTTCGCCTAATTTTGTTTTTATCGTAATATACTGGCCCGCATCAAACTTAAACTCGTCTTTTAAGTTATCCGGAATATTAAAGGACAGGCTCACTGCCTGCGGGGTTTCCCTAATTACTTCTTTTATCTCTAACGGAAAAAACTGACTCATCAAAAAATTATTTTTGGCAAAAATACAAAGTATGTGAAATTAAAGAGTGTAACAAATACCTAAATTTCTATACTTGTATAGTAAATAAGCCTGAGAAGTGATATTAGAACCTAATTTTGGTACTGGCTGGCTAATTTTTTTGGTTGACATTTTTAATCCCGTCTGGCGGATAATCATTAAATTATGTTTAAACGATTTTTATGGTTGGAGTGGAAATCCTTTTTCCGTTCTGCAAGTGTAGGTAAAAGTATTGGGCTAAAAGTCCTGCTTGTTTTCCTTGCTTTATATTTTTCTGTAGCATTCCTTTTTCTTGGAATTGGCCTTTATCCTCTGCTGCAAGAATCTTTTCCCGATCAGGATCCATTACAATTGGTAAATCGTTTTGTTTTACTGTGGCTGGTATTTGAGCTTGGCTATAGATTTATGTTGCAAACGCTACCTGTTTTAGATATAAAACCCCTTCTAAATTTACCTATTGCCAGGCGTAAAGCAGTGAATTTTGTGCTGATCAAGTCTATCTACTCCTTCTTTAATTTTCTTCCATTATTCATTATTATTCCCTTCGGAATTTTTTGCATTTATAAAGCCGAATATGGAACCTGGAACCTTATAGGCTGGATGATTGCGATGATTGCCATCACCCAATGTGTAAATTTTCTGAATTTTATTATTAAGAAGAAATTTACCGATAATTTAAAAGCATTAATTCCGGCGATTCTTGCGGTAATGGTTTTGGGAACCTTGGAATATTTCGAGGTTTTTGAAATAAGTTTCTGGTTTGGAAAAATGATGGATTTCCTGGTTTTAAATCCTTATTTGGCGATAGTTACCATAATCCTGGCAATAGCTTTATATAAATGGAATCAACTTAACCTGGAAAGTAAATTTTACCTTGATGCCGGTTTAAAGGAGAAAAAACAGGATGCCGATACCCGGGATTTTGTTTGGACCAAAAAATTTGGGACACTTGCGCCTTTCCTTCAGCAGGACTTAAAACTAATCTGGAGAAACAAAAGGCCAAAAACTACAATTTATATGTCTTTACTTCTGCTTGGTTATGGAATGTTTTTCTACCCTAGTGATAACTACCAGGCATTTGAAGCATTTTATGTTTTTATAGGAATATTTATGACCGGCATTTTTATGATTAATTTCGGGCAATTTGTGCCTTCCTGGGACGCCTCGTATTATCCTATGATTATGTCTCAAAATATCCCAATGAAAGATTACCTGTCTTCCAAAGCAATGTTAATTAGCTTTAGCGTAATAATACTGGCTATTCTCACCACGCCCTATATTTATTTTGGCTGGAATATCTTATTGATAAATATGGTAGCCGCTTTATATAATATAGGCGTAAATGTTCCTATTTTACTCTATGCAGGTTCCTTTAATAAGAAGAGAATAGACCTGGATAAAAGTCCGTTTATGAATTACCAGGGAACAGGAGCAATGCAATGGCTGGTTTCTATTCCGTTAATGGTTGTTCCAATGTTGATCTTTTGGCTCTTGAACTTTTTTATAGGATTTGAAGCAGCTTTAATAGGTCTTTCTGGATTAGGAATTCTTGGTTTGCTTTTGCGCCCTAATTTAATGGAATACATTGCAGGAGTTTACCGAAAAAGAAAATATGCGATGATTAATGGTTTTAAGCAAACCGGCGAATAAAATTTATAATAATTATGATAACAGCAACAAACCTTAGTAAAATTTACGGTGGAACAAAAGTTCTAAACATAGATCATCTGGATATCCCTGCAGGACAAAGTTTTGGATTGGTTGGAAATAACGGTGCCGGAAAGACTACTTTTTTCAGTTTATTACTCGATTTAATTCAGCCTACTACCGGAAACATTTTTAATCACGAGATCACGGTAAGTCAGAGTGAAGAATGGAAACCTTTTACCGCTTCGTTTATAGATGAAAGTTTCCTTATTGGCTATTTAACTCCTGAAGAATATTTATATTTCGTAGGAGATTTACGCGGTGCTAATAAAGCTGATATTGACGCTTTTTTAGCCAATTTTGAAGATTTCTTCCACGGAGAAATTATAGGCCGAAGAAAATATTTGCGAGATCTCTCTAAAGGAAATCAGAAAAAAGTGGGTATTGTTGCGGCTCTCATTGGAAACCCCAAAGTAGTGATCCTGGACGAGCCTTTTGCCAATTTAGATCCTACTACTCAAATTCGGCTAAAAAAAATCATAAAGGAACTTACTGAAAACAGGGAAACCACCGTGCTTATTTCCAGTCATGACCTTATTCACGTGACCGAAGTTTGTGAACGTATTGTGGTTTTGGATAAAGGTGAACCGGTAAAAGATATTAAAACTTCTGAAGCTACTTTAAGTGAACTGGAAAGCTATTTTTCAGGGGAAGTGGGCGTTACTCAGGCTGAAGAACTATAGTAAATTAGTTTGCGTTTGTAAAAAGAAGCGTATTTTTACACACTAAACAAACTGATTTTTAGTTATAAAGCCATCGAGAACCGGTTAATTTTGAATATAATTACCAAACTTACTTTATTGTTGCTTCTGGTGGGTAGCATCGCTGGCTGTTCCCGCAAAAAGAACACCTTTTTAAGCCGAAACTGGCACGCGGTTACTACAGAGTACAACACGCTTTATAACGGCAACCTTGGCCTTGAACAGGGAAAGGAGGAACTCAACCAAAACTACGCCGATAATTACTGGGATATTTTGCCCATTGAGCGTATGCAAATTGATGAAAACATTGTCTTACCCGACAGTGTTCGAAATCAAAATTTTGGCTACGCCGAAGAAAAAGCGGTAAAAGCGATTCAGCGTCACTCGATGTTGGTAGAGGGGAAAGAAAGAAATCCGCAGATAGATGAAGCTTATTTATTGCT
>JAGXIG010000115.1 GCA_024635815.1 Salegentibacter sp. | reverse complement strand
GGCATTAATGGCTTATCCCGAATTAAATTGCGATGAATTTGCCAATATAGAACCCAGAATGGCGACTCCACCGCAACTTTTTCACGAATACAAAGTAGGTTGGAGCAAACTATGTCTTGAAAAGCCGGAAATCTATGATTTCGTAGCCACGGTTTTAGGTGAAATGGCTGAAATTACCATAGGAGAATATTTGCATATTGGTGGAGACGAAATTGAAGATGAACGCTATAAAGAATTCGTGGTAAAAGCTGATTCTATCGTTAGAGAACTTGGGAAAACAAGTATTGGTTGGGAAGAAGTAACTCAGGCAGCAGTAGACAGCACTTTTATAAGTCAGCGTTGGAATGGAAAAACAAAAAGCGTTGTAAATACCCGGGTTATAGAATCAATATGTTCCAGTTTTTATTTTGACCACGCGAATATTCCGGGGCAGGAAATGACCAATAACTGGTGTCAGGAAAGAGGAGTTTCTTTAAAGGACGCTTATACTTTTACGACAAAAAATCCCAATACAATAGGAGTAGAGGCCCCGGTTTGGACAGAGATGGTACTTTCTAACGAAGCTGCAGACGACAGGTTTTGGCCAAGGAGTATTGCGATGGCAGAAGTTGGTTGGTCTAAAGATGAAAACAAAGACTATAAAGATTTTATAGACAGACTGGGACAACACGGGTTACGACTTGACCTAATGAATGTGAATTATTTTAGAAGCCCGGAGGTGAATTGGAACAGCAGCAGAAATAAAGGTGTCTTTTCAGAGTTTATGCCGGATTCTAAATGGTAAAATTTTTTAACTGAATTTAAAATGGAAAACAATAGTCCCGATACAGAAAAAACTTCAAGTTATAATGATTTGGAGAAAATGAGTACAATAGATCTCTTAAGCAATATAAACAAGGAGGATAAAACTGTTCCTGAAAGTGTAGAAAAACAAATTCCGGCAATTGAGAAATTGGTGAATGAGATTGCAGCCAAAATGGAAGTAGGTGGCAGGCTCTTCTATATAGGGGCAGGAACCAGCGGCAGATTGGGAGTTTTAGATGCTTCAGAATGCCCACCAACTTTTGGGGTTTCAGATCAAATGGTAATTGGTTTAATCGCTGGCGGGGACACAGCGCTTAGAAATGCGGTTGAAGGTGCTGAAGACGATACAGAGCAAGCCTGGAAAGACCTTCAGCACTATCAAATATCAGAAAAAGATGTGCTGGTAGGTATTGCCGCTTCAGGAACCACGCCCTATGTAATTGGCGGCATTAAGGAGGGCCGGAAGAAAGGAATTACTACAGGCTGTATTACCTGCAGTTCCGGAAGTCCTTTAGCAGAAGCCAGTGAATATCCTATTGAAGTGATCACCGGACCTGAATTTGTAACCGGAAGTACCAGAATGAAAGCCGGAACCGCACAGAAGTTGGTTTTAAATATGATCTCTACTTCCGTAATGATCAAATTAGGCCGTGTAAAAGGAAATAAAATGGTAGATATGCAGCTATCAAATAAAAAATTAGTCAGCCGTGGAACTAGGATGATTATGGAAGAGTTGGGAGTGGAAGAAAAAGAAGCTGCTCAATTACTTCAAAAATATGGAAGTGTACGGGCGGCCATTGTGGCTTATCGCAAAGCTTAATTTTTGGTATTGCTCAATTTAGGATAGTATTTACCGTTAATTACTGAAAACCTACTTTATGAAAAAAATAATATTTTCCCTCCTTATAATCTTTTTGTTTTTCTATTCCTGCAAAACAACTCAAGAAGTACCGCAACCACAACCTCAGGAAACACCTGAACCAGTAGAGGTAGTGGAAGAAATTCCCACAGAAATTGAGGTTCCAGAGATTCCACAAAAGGATGAGGTAAAATGGGATCCCAATACTCCAAAAAACATTGAGGAATTCCGTGCTGCCTGGGTGGCTACCGTTGCTAATATCAACTGGCCAAGCAAACCTGGACTTTCCACTTCAGAACAACAAAAAGAAGCCCTGGAACTTTTAGACTTTTTAGAAGAACACAATTTCAACGCTGTAGTTTTTCAGGTGCGTCCACAGGCTGATGCACTTTACGACAGTAAACTAGAGCCCTGGTCTTATTACCTAACAGGAAAACAGGGAAAAGCGCCCGAACCTTATTACGATCCGCTAAAATTCTGGGTAAATGCTGCTCACAAACGCGGATTGGAATTGCACGTTTGGTTAAATCCTTACCGTGCGCATCACACTACCGGAAAGGAAATTAGTGAAAAATCGGTGATAAAAACCAATCCAGATCTTGTAGTAGAGCTGGAAAATGGAATGTGGTGGATGGACCCTGCTCAAAAGGGAACGCAAGACCGCTCTAGTGAAGTAGTAATGGATATCGTAAAACGTTATGATATAGACGGTATTCACTTTGATGATTATTTTTATCCTTACGATTCTTATAACAACGGCAAGGATTTTCCAGACGATTTAAGCTGGAGGGCTTACCAGGCGGCTGGAGGCGAACTTCCCCGTGGAGACTGGCGTCGAAAAAGTGTAAACGATTTTATCAAAAGAATTTATGGGGAAATTAAAGCCGAAAAGCCACTTGTGAAATTCGGGATAAGTCCGTTTGGAATTTGGCGACCCGGTTATCCTGAATCTGCACAAGGTTATGATCAATATGATAAACTGTATGCCGATGCCAAATTATGGCTAAACGAAGGCTGGATAGACTATTACACGCCACAATTGTACTGGAAAATAAGTCAGTTAGGACAAAGTTTTCCTGAACTATTAGGATGGTGGGAAAGCGAGAACACTAAACAACGCCACTTATGGCCGGGAATAAATGTAGGTGGAGAAGGTGACGAACTGCATATTACTGAAGTAATAAATCAAATTATGATAACCCGGGGAATGCTTCCTGAGAGTAAAGGAGCTGTACATTGGAGTATTGGTCCTCTCTTAAAACACAAAGAACTTGCAAATGCTTTGATAGAAGGCCCATATAGAAAGAAAACTTTGGTACCGCCTAGCCCGTGGTTAGATAATACCCCTCCGGAAATTCCAAATGTTACGGCGAATGAAAACCGGGACAAAATTGAAATTACCTGGGGTGTAAAAAACGATGAAGATATCAGACATTGGGTTTTATATTTTAAATATGATACCGGAAACTGGGATTATAAAATTCTTAATGCCGAAAAAAGAAGTCAGGATTTACAGAAGGAAGTAGGGGAGAAGAAGAGTAAGCTTCAAAAAATAGGAGTGACCGCGGTGGATCGCACTGGCAACCAAAGCGAATTCATAGACCTTGAAATATATTAACAACTTATGAGCCCTATCCTCGTTTTTGGTGTAATTGCTGGTTATTTTCTTCTATTAATGGGCATTAGCCACTTTACTTCCAAACAAGCCGATAATAATACTTTTTTTACCGCTAACCGGCAATCACCCTGGTTTTTAGTAGCCTACGGGATGGTTGGCGCTACTTTATCTGGCGTAACTTTTATTTCTGTGCCGGGTGAAGTTGGAAATTCTAACTGGACCTATTTGCAGTTTGTCATGGGGAATATGGTTGGGTATGCGATAATCGCCCTGGTATTGATTCCCCTATTTTATAAGCTGAAATTAATTTCCATTTATGAATATTTAAAGGATCGCTTCGGGCAGAATTCCTATTACGCCGGTGCTTCATTTTTCCTTATCTCCCAAACCATTGGTGCTTCCTTTAGGTTGTTTTTAGCGGCTTTAGTATTGCAAATTGCGTTTTTTGATGTCTTCGGAGTTCCATTTTGGGTTACGGTAATGATTACCATCGCTTTAATTTGGCTTTATACTTATAGAGGCGGAATTAAAACCATTGTATGGACAGATACCTTGCAAACTACTTTTTTATTGCTAGCCGTAGTAATTAGTATTTTTATGATCGTAGACCATATGGGGCTCGATTTTATTGATGTTTTCGCAACGGTTGCCAACAGTGAAAAGTCCAGGATTTTTGAATGGGACTGGCGCTCCGGCAATACCTTTTTCAAAAGTTTTCTGGCAGGAATATTTATTACTATTGCAATGAATGGGCTCGATCAAAATGTGATGCAGAAAAACCTGACCTGCAAAAACAAGGGGGAGGCGCAAAAGAATATTTTCTGGTTTTCTATCGTATTTTTCTTTTCTACCGTGCTGTTTTTAGCACTCGGGGTTTTGCTTTACAAATACGCGATGGATCAGGGAATCGCAATTCCCGAAAGAACAGACGATCTTTATCCTTTGCTCGCCTTAAATCACTTCGGAATCCTGGCCGGTGTAGTTTTCCTCTTAGGGATTATCGCCGCCGCTTTTTCCAGTGCAGATTCAGCCTTAACAGCACTCACCACTTCCTTTTGCGTAGATATTCTCGATATTCAGAAACAAGAGAAAAATCAGAAGAAAACCAGGCTAATAGTTCACATTGGTTTTACCATTTTAATGTTTTTGGTCATCATTGTATTTAACGCATTAAACGACAGTAGCGTTGTAAGCGCGGTCTTTAAAGTGGCCGGTTTCACTTATGGTCCGTTGTTGGGGTTATTCGCTTATGGCTTGTTGAGTAATAACCCGGTTCACGATAAATGGGTGCCGCTGGTATGTATTTTATCGCCTATAATTTCAGTAATTTTAGATTTTAATTCTGAAGCCTGGTTTAATGGCTATCAGTTTGGTTTTGAAATTCTCTTGGTTAATGCGGTTATTACTATGTTAGGACTTTTCGCCCTATATAGATCGAATTCTGAAGATATCTTAACCAATTAATATGTTTAAAAGATGCAGCTAAAGTTTTATCCATATAATCTCGAATTAAAAAACACCTTTACGATAAGCCACGGTTCGCGCGATTTTCAACCGACTTTAATTGTGGCGGTAACCGATGGGGAATACACGGGCTATGGTGAGGCTACAGCAACTTCTTATTATGGGGTTAGCATCGAAAAAATGCAGGAAGATATAAAATCTTTAGAACCGCTGCTTGCTGAAAATATCGAGAAAACTCCGGAACAAATTTGGGAGCTTACCTGGCCTAAATTAAAACAAAATCCTTTTGCGCAATGTGCTTTAGATATCGCCCTGCACGACCTCCACGGAAAGCGAAATCAGCAGCCACTTTATAAATTATGGGGCTTGAATTTGGAAAATATCCCGCTTACAAATTATACGATTGGGATGGATTCCATAGAAAAAATGGTTCAGAAAATTAAGAAATTTCCCTGGCCTTTATATAAAATAAAACTGGGGACCGAAGACGATGTTGCGATAGTAAAAGAATTGCGAAAACATACCGATGCGGTTTTTCGTGTAGATGCCAACGCCGCCTGGACGGCAGATCAGGCTATTGAAAATGCAAAAGCTTTAAAATAATTCAATGTTGAATTTTTGGAACAACCTTTAAAGGCCAATGATTGGGAAGGAATGGAAAAACTTTACAAAGAATCGGTTTTACCACTTATCGCCGATGAAAGTTGTATTGAAGAAGATGATGTAGAAAAATGTGCCGGCTATTTCCACGGAATAAACATTAAACTCACCAAATGTGGCGGACTAACCCCCGGAAAGCGAATGGTTTTAAAAGGAAAATCCCTGGGTTTAAAGGTAATGGTTGGTTGTATGACCGAATCTACGGTTGGAATTTCAGCAATTGCACAATTATTGCCACTTTTGGATTACGTAGACATGGACGGCGGACTTTTAATTAAAAATGATATCGCCGATGGCGTAAAAGTCTATGATGAAAAAG
>JAGXIG010000114.1 GCA_024635815.1 Salegentibacter sp. | reverse complement strand
ATTTCATATCGTGTATCTTTGACCCAAAATTGCTATTATGAGTAAAAAGGTTACTCCTTATCAGGACTCTGGTCTTAATAAGAAAAAACAGGTTGAACAGATGTTTGATAAAATATCTGGCAATTACGATGGACTAAATCGGGTAATCTCTATGGGAACCGATGTAAAATGGCGAAAAAAGGTAATTGCCCTGGTTAAAGCCCAGCAACCAAAAGCTGTTTTAGACATCGCCACGGGAACTGGAGATCTTGCCATACAAATGGCAGATATTAATGCTGAAAAAATTATTGGCCTGGATCTTTCTGAAGGAATGCTGAAGGTGGGTCGTAAGAAAATTGCCGCAAAACAGTTAACCGATAAAATTGAAATGGTTCAGGGAGACTCTGAGGCTTTACCTTTTGAAGATAACTCTTTTGATGCCATAACCGTTGCCTTTGGTGTGCGTAATTTTGAAAATTTAGAAAAAGGATTATCTGAAATTCAACGAGTTCTAAAACCCGGCGGAATTTTTGTAGTTTTGGAAACTTCTGTCCCTACCAGATTTCCGTTCAAACAAGGTTATAAATTATACTCCGGCTATATGTTGCCCCTCATTGGGCGGGTATTTTCTAAAGACCGCGAAGCTTACTCTTATTTAAGTAAAAGTGCCGCTGCATTTCCTTATGGCGAAGCTTTCAACAATATTTTAAAGAAAACGGGGTTTATAGATGTAGAAGACAAACCACAAACATTTGGGGTTGCCACTATTTATACTGCTTCAAAATAAAACTATGAAGAAACTTTTTGTTATTGTCTTACTTTTTTGCGTTCAGTTTGGTTACGCGCAAATTTTTGGAGGAGATAAAATTGTTAACAACGAGAACTTTGATAAACAACGTTGGTCCTGGGGTTACTACCTGGGATTTAATACCTACGATTTTAAATTTAAATATAATGATGAAATCGCGCCTAATGGCAACGATCTCATCATTGAAAAAACAATGGGCTTTAATGTTGGTTTGGTTGGTAATTTAAGGCTGAATAATAACCTGGATCTTCGGTTAGAACCGGGAGTTACTTTTAATACCCGTAATTTCAGGCCTCCATATACTATGGATATTGAAGAAATAAACGCAACTTATGTTCATATTCCATTATTGCTAAAATTTTCGGCAGACAGGAACAACAATTTTAAACCTTTTGTGGTTGGTGGAGTTTCTACTTCTATAAACCTTTCAAGTAACGAGAACAATCCCGATGTGGATACACGTCTGAGAAGCAACAACTATCATTATGAAGTCGGTTTAGGGATAGACCTTTATCTCTATTACTTTAAATTTTCACCTTCAATAAGAGGGGTTTTCACGATAAACAATGAAATGGTAGAAACGAAATTCCCAGCAGTAGATGGGATGCGTTCACAGGCTGTATTCCTTAACTTTACTTTTCAGTAGACAATAGTATTTCTAGAGCTTGATACCCCACCTAATCAGTGAAATCTTTTCGCTTAAATTCACTTAAAAGAATTGCGGTTGCGGTCGCTACGTTTAGACTTTCGGTTTCTTTAAGTGCTCCAAAACGCGGAATGCTTATTTTCTTTTGCATTAATTCTTCGATTTCTGCTGAAACCCCATTCGCTTCATTACCCATTACCAGGATGGCTTTTTCTTCGGTCTTACTTTTATAAATATTCTCACCTTCCATAAATGCACCATATACTGGTAGTTCAGAATTTTCAAGGAAACTTTTTAAATCACAATAAGAAATATTTACCCTGGCCAAAGATCCCATGGTGGCTTGCACCACTTTCGGGTTAAAACAATCGACTGTATCCTTGGAGCATATCAGGTTTTTTATTCCAAACCAATCGCAAAGCCTAATGATGGTTCCTAAATTTCCGGGATCGCGAATACCATCTAAAGCAAGTGTGAGATTGTTTTCCTCACCAATTTTTTCTTCCGGAATTTCGAACAATGCCAAGGCAGCTTGCGGTGTTTTTAGAAAACTTATTTTCTTAAGTTCCCACTCGTTAATTTTTTGAACTTCATCAGGTTCAAGTCCAAAATCTGCCTCTAAGCTAAAAAGCCGGTTTAGCTTAAATTTCGAATTTATGAGCTCACTAATTGTCTTAAAACCTTCGGCTACAAAAAGACCGTGTTTATAACGGTATTTTTTTTGTGCAAGACTGGTTATTAACTTAATTTGGCTTTTACTAACCATACAAAAAATGTAATTTTGATCTCTTAAAAATGTGTGTTTGAATCGGCATTTCGCAAAAATATCATTATTTTTTTTAAGCCTGCTTTTTTTAATTTCCTGTAATGCCGTTAAACGCGTAGAGGGTGATGACAAACTGCTCACGGAAAATGAGATTTTCGTTAACGACGAAAAAATCAAAGAGTCTCGTATCTACAATCAACTTTACCAGGAACCAAATGCAAGCTTCCTGGGATTTCCACTACAACTTCACTTTTACAATCTTGCACGCCCGGATATCGATTCTATTTTAAGCGAAAAATACCTTGAAAATGAAAGCAAGAAAAATACCTTAGTAGATATTCTTTCATATAAACAGTTCGAAAAATTCCTGCACTCCAGAAAGGCTTTTAATCAATGGATTAAAAACACCGGCGAGGAACCCGTTATTGTAAGTGAAGAAGAAACCAGGAAATCTGTTAACAGGCTCAACTCCTGGTATTGGAACAATGGATGGTTTAATGTAGAAACCGATTATGAAATAATCCACTCTGAAAAGAAAAAGAAACGAGCCCGTGTAGAATATGAAGTCACTACCGGAGAAGCCTATCATTTAGACTCCATCACTACAAATATTGCTTCAAAGGTTATAGATTCTTTATACGAACTTAATAAAGACGAATCTATAATTAAAAAAGGAATCCAATACAGAACCCTGGATATAAATGAAGAACGAGATCGATTGACTTCGCTTTTTAGAAATAACGGGGTGTATAATTTCGATCAGGAATACATAAGTTTTGATGCGGACACTATTAACACCGGCAGAAAGGTAAACACCACCTTGATTATAAAAAACCGCTTTGCGTCAGAAGAAGATACTACTTCAAGAGTTCCTTTTAAAATTCATGAAATTAGCAAGGTTAATATTTTTACAGATTATAAATATGCCAACCGAAATCAACCTTTAACCGATAGTATAACTACCGAAGAAGGCTATACGCTATATAGTTTTGAAGAACTGCGCTATAAACCTGAAGCTATTACAGATGCTGTTTTTATTAGACCGGGAAATACTTATAGCGATATTTCCCGCACCCGAACCTACAATCGGCTAAACTCTCTAAGGGTTTTCAAATATCCTAATGTCCAGTTTACTGCCGATCCTGCAGATTCTACCCGTACCGATCTTGTTGCAAATATTTTTCTAACACCGCAACCAAAATATTCCCTGGGTTTCGATTTTGATATTTCTCAAAGTAATATTCAAAAATTCGGAATTGGTTTTGGTGGCTCCCTTTTAATAAGAAATGTTTTTCGTGGTGCCGAGAATTTTGAAATCTCTGGCCGGGGAAGTATAGGATCTTCTACAGATGCCGCAATAAGCGGAAGTGACGACCGGTTTTTTGATATTTCAGAAATTGGGGCCGACCTTAAACTAACTTTTCCTCGAATATTTTTACCTATTAACACCGATAGATTTATACCAAAATACATGCAGCCTTTTACCTCATTAAGTCTAGGGGTGAGCACGCAAAACAATATAGGCCTGGATAAACGGAATCTCTCCGGAATTATGAATTACCGTTGGAATCCTTCGCGGCAACTTTCTAACCGTCTAGATTTATTAAATATTCAGTATGTAAGGAACCTTAATACCGACAACTATTTTAATGTTTACCAGAATTCATACAACGACCTTAACCAAATTCTCCAATCAGGAAATATAGTTACCAATCCTGCATATTTAAATGAAGAAGGTTTGTTAAGAATCCCTACCGGGGCCGAAAATTTTATAAGGGATATTTCTAATAATACTGGAGGCACTACAGGTCTGGATCAAGATCAGGTTCAGTTGGTAAATAACATAGGCGAGAGAAAAAACCGTTTAACGGAAAACAATCTAATTTTCGCATCCAATTACACTTATTTATGGAATACCAAAAAGAACCTTTACGACCAGGAATTTACACGTTTTAGGTTTAAGATAGAGACCGCCGGAAACGTACTTTCTGCAATCTCCTCTATAGCCGGATTTGAAAAGAATGAAAACGACAACTATAATGTATTGGGGGTGAATTTCTCTCAATACATCAAAACCGAACTCGATTTTATTAAGCATTGGGATATGGGCCAGGACGACATTTTGGCTTTTCGTGCATTTGGCGGGGTAGCTATTCCTTATGGAAATGCCAGCAGCATTCCGTTTGTGCGAAGTTTCTTCGGCGGCGGCCCCAATGATAATCGTGCCTGGCAGGCTTACGATCTGGGACCGGGAAGCAGCGGCGGAAGAAACGAATTTAATGAAGCAAACATGAAGCTAGCCTTCAATGCCGAGTACCGCTATAACCTTTTTGGCGCCTTAAATTCGGCGGTTTTTGTAGATGTTGGGAATATATGGAATGTTCTCGATATCGTTGAAGATGAAGATGCTACTTTCGAGTCGTTTTCAGACTTAAAAAACATTGCTGTAGGCTCTGGTTTTGGACTTAGGTACGATTTTAACTTTTTCGTACTCAGGTTTGATGTTGGCTTCAAAACCTACGACCCTGCCCAGCCAGACGATAAACGCTGGTTTAGAAATTACAACTTTAACCACGCTGTCTACAATGTAGGGATCAATTATCCTTTCTAAGCCAACATATTTTCTTATTTTTGTTTTTCTAATTCAACTAAAATTATGAGTCACAACATTAAACCAGGCGTAGCCACAGGAAAAGAAGTACAGGAAATATTTAATTATGCCAAGGAAAAGGGATTTGCCCTTCCGGCAGTAAATATTATAGGTTCCAGTAGTGCAAATGCAGTAATGGAAACTGCTGCAGAACTAAATGCACCGGTAATTATTCAATTTTCAAATGGAGGTGCCCAGTTTAACGCTGGAAAAGGCCTTTCTAACGATGGAGAAAAAGCTGCGATCGCAGGTGCCGTTGCAGGTGCAAAACATGTAAACGAACTAGCTGAAGCTTATGGTGCTGTAGTAATTCTACATACCGACCACTGTGCAAAAAAATTACTTCCGTGGATAGATGGTTTACTTGATGCCAGTGAAAAGCATTACGAGCAATTTGGAAAACCATTGTACAGCTCGCATATGATCGATCTTTCTGAAGAACCTCTTGAAGAGAATATTGAAATCTGCAAGAAATACCTAGAGAGAATGAGCAAAATGGGAATGACCCTTGAAATTGAACTTGGGGTTACAGGTGGTGAAGAAGATGGTGTGGATAACACGGATATAGATTCTTCCAAATTATATACGCAACCTGAAGAAGTTGCATACGCTTATGAAGAACTAAGCAAAGTTAGCGACCAGTTTACTATTGCTGCGGCCTTTGGAAATGTACACGGAGTTTATAAACCAGGTAATGTAAAACTTACCCCGGTAATTCTTAAAAACTCCCAGGAATATATAACCAAGAAGTATGGTGTAGAAGAAAACCATATCGATTTCGTATTCCACGGAGGTAGTGGTTCAACGGTTGAAGAAATTCGCGAAGGAATTAGCTACGGAGTAATTAAAATGAATATTGATACCGATCTTCAATACGCCTATCTTGAAGGGATTCGTGATTATATGAGTAGCAAAAAAGATTATCTAGCCGCTCAAATTGGTAATCCTGATGGGGACGATGTTCCTAATAAAAAATATTACGATCCAAGAAAATGGGTACGTGAAGGAGAACTTACTTTTAAAGCCCGACTTAAAAAGGCATTTGAAGATCTTAACAACGTAAATACCCTATAAATTTAATTTTTTTGAACAGCTGGAATTTTTTAAAATTCTAGCTGTTTTTATTTTAAATAAATCTTTCGGTTTATTCAATATAGAAATAGACTGAAACCTGAAACCTGAAAAAAATGGCTTGGTTTAAAAGAACACAAAAAGGAATTCAAACCCCAACCGAAGATAAGAAAGATGTTCCAAAGGGACTTTGGTACAAATCGCCCACCGGGAAGATTGTAGATGCAGAGCAGCTGGAAAGCAATTTTTATGTAAGTCCAGAAGATGGTTATCACGTTAGAATTGGTAGTAAAGAATATTTCAAGATCCTTTTTGATAATAATGAGTTTAAAGAACTGGATAAGGATATGACTTCTAAGGATCCTTTAAGCTTTAAGGATACCAAAAAATACACGGATCGTTTAAAAGACGCCCAGGATAAAACAGAACTTAAAGATGCGGTACGCACTGCTGTTGGAAAATCTAAAGGAAAAGATCTGGTGATTGCCTGTATGGATTTTAGGTTTATTGGAGGTTCCATGGGATCTGTAGTAGGTGAAAAAATTGTACGCGCAGCAGATTATGCTCTAAAAAACCAAATTCCTTTAATGGTTATCTCTAAATCTGGTGGAGCCAGAATGCAGGAAGCAGCTTTATCTTTAATGCAGCTGGCAAAAACTTCGGTAAAATTGGCACAACTTGCAGATGCCCGCATTCCTTACATTTCTTTGGCCACAGATCCTACTACCGGAGGAACTACAGCTTCTTTTGCAATGTTAGGAGACATTAATATTTCTGAGCCCGGCGCCTTAATTGGTTTTGCTGGACCAAGGATTGTAAAAGATACAACCGGAAAAGACCTACCAAAAGATTTCCAAACATCAGAATTTCTTAAAGAAAAAGGCTTTTTAGATTTCATAACCCAAAGGTCTGAGCTTAAAAATAAAGTGAACCTTTATTTGGATCTTATTCAGAATCAACCGGTAAGAGTTTAAGAAAAAGTTCAAAAAGATTTTTTTTAAGTAGGTAATTATATAGAAAGTAGTATCTTTGCCGCCTGACAGAAATACTGTCAATACATAAAAATCATTAAAATTAATATTGGAATGTATTTAGCCAAAGAAAGAAAAGAAGAAATTTTTGAGAAGCATGGGAAAAGCAAAACCGACACCGGTTCTGCAGAAGGACAAATTGCTTT
>JAGXIG010000113.1 GCA_024635815.1 Salegentibacter sp. | reverse complement strand
GCATCACCGGAATGGTTGTAGCCGTTCCTTTTTACACGGCCTTAAAAGTGATTGCAAAAGAATCTTTAAGCGAATACAAGATCGTAAAACGACTTACACGCGACCTTTAATCTTCTATTTTGAATAAAGCCTTATTACATCCCGAAGTTCAGGAGTTTTTAAGGAACAACCTGAAAACCACTCCTGCAGAATTGGCGCTGCGCGGAAGTCCATTTTCAAAAATTTCTGCTTCAGAATTGGCTCAGCAGTTAACCGGGCTGCAGAAGGCTGAAAAAAAGTTACCAACCTGGTTTTCACAATCTCAAATTTACTATCCACCTAAGCTTAATTTAGAACAAACTTCATCTGAAACCACCGCGAAATATAAAGCTTCAATGCATGAAGGTGAAACTTTAATCGATTTAACCGGGGGACTGGGAATAGACGATTTTTATTTTGCTGAAAATTTTAAGGAAGTACTTCATTGTGAGTTAAATACTGAATTATCTGAAATCGCAGCATTTAATCTTAAACAATTAGGAAGAGAAAATATTTATTTTAAAAATGAAGATAGTATCGCTCTTTTAAAAAACACCAATCAAAACTTTGATTGTATTTATGTCGATCCCGCCCGGCGCGATAATTCAGGCGGAAAAGTCTTCAAACTAGCAGACTGTTTACCAAATATTCCTGAAAATCTTGATTTGCTATTCAATAAAAGCAATAAAATACTCATTAAAACTTCTCCACTACTCGATTTGCAGGCAGGAATTTCAGAATTAAAGTTTGTGACTGAAATTCATATAATTGCAGTTAATAATGAAGTAAAAGAATTAGTGTGGTTACTAAAAAAGAATGAAATATCTCCAACCAAAATAAAAACACTGAATTTTACGAAAAAAGGGATAGAAGAATTTGAAGGAATTTTCAATAAAAACACTTCAGAAATAAATTATTCCCTACCTAAAAATTTCATTTACGAGCCCAATGCAGCCATAATGAAAAGCGGACTTTTCGAAGAAGTTACGCATCAAACGCAAACTTCAAAACTACATCCCAATTCTCATTTATATACTTCAGAAATGGAAATTAATTTTCCCGGTAGAAAATTTAAAATAATTGATATTCAAGAATATAAACCTGGAATATTAAAGAAAAAATTTAAGGGGCTAAAAGCTAATATTACGGTTAGGAACTTTCCTGAAAGTGTAGAAATTTTAAGAAAAAAGCTAAAAATAAAAGATGGTGGAAAAAACTATTTGTTCTTTACCACCAATATTAAAGACGAAAAAATCGTGTTATTTTGTGAAAAATGCTAAGCGCGCTCTTGCAACCTGTCTTTCACAAATTCTACCTTAGTTTTACCGTGCGGCGCTGGTTTTCCATTCTCATCTAAGGTAACCATAATCACTTTATCTATAGTAATAATAGTATGCCGCGTCATTTTATTTCTAACCTCGCATTTTAATGTTAGGGATGTAGTGCCGAATTTAAGCACTTCTATTCCAATTTCAACAATATCGCCCTGTCTCGCAGAATGCTGGAAATTGATCTCACTCATATATTTAGTGACACACTTAGAATTTTCCAGCTGAATAATGCTGTATAAAGCACATTCTTCATCTATCCAGGCCAGTAATTTTCCGCCAAATAAGGTTCCGTTAGGGTTGAGGTCTTCAGGTTTAATCCATTTTCTGGTATGAAATCTCATATTTTTATTTTAAAAATAACCATAAATTCTGGCCTGATAAAAATTTTTCAAAGTTTTACCAACTCCTTAAAATCAATTAAATAATTTTAGATTTTAATAAAAAAGGATAAAAGAATTTTTAATCCTATAAATAATTTTTAGCAGCTTCAATGATTTCAGCGTGATCAAAAGCCAATTCTGGCAAATCCTCAATACTAACCCATTGAGCTTCTGCAGCGTCATCAGCAGCTTTTAATTTTTCCTCATTAAATATTCTGCTTACGAAGGCTATAGATATTGTTCTTCCCCGTGGATCACGATCGGGAGCTCCAAACGCCCTTACCTGCTCCATAGTTTCTACGGCAACGCCCGTTTCTTCTTTCAATTCACGTTTGGCAGCGGTTACCAAATCTTCTGTTTCCGAAATAAAACCACCGGGTAATGCCCATTTGCCTCCAAACGGATCGTTTTTTCTTTTTATAAGCAAGACTTTAAATTCATTATTTGCATTGCAAAACACTACACTATCTACGGTTACTGCTACTTCTTGTTGTTTCATGTTAATTTAAGGTTTTAGGTATTTTTATATCTGTTTTAAATCTTTTGTTGAATTTTTCTATAAAGTATGCCGAAAGTAACGGAGAGGCTTCCTCTACATTTTGATGCACAAAAAAGTAAACATTCTCTAGGCCTTCTTTATGCCATTCCTCCAGCCTATCCAACCAATCGTCTAATCTTGTATAATCTGAACTATGATTCGCGCCGTTGTATCTTATAAAGGCTGTGGTGTTACTCAGTCGCATATGAATTAGATCCCTTCTTCCCGCAGTATCGGTTATTATGTGCGCTACATTTCTTTTTTTAAGAACCTCATAAAGTTCGTTGGCTGCTTTTTCATCTGCATACCACTCTTTGTGTCTCAATTCTGCTGAAAGCGGAATTTCCTTTGGCCAATGGGTGAAAAAATCGTCCAACCTATCAATAAACTTTGGTGCAAAGTTTCCTGGCATTTGCAGAAAAACCATTCCCAATTTCTCTTTTAACTGAAGCAGGTTCTTCACAAAATCATCGGTTAGCTCTTCGCTTCCGTTCAGCCCTTTCATATGACTTATAAGTCTGGGTATTTTCGGGAAAAACTTAAAATCTTCATCAGCTTTTCCATACCATTTTTCAAACTGCTCTTCCGGATACATTCTATAGAAAGAACCGTTGAACTCTATACTATTAAACTGTGAAGAGTAGTAAACAAGCTCATCTTTCGTTCCCCTTGGATAAAAATTCTTTAGGTCTTTTTTACCCCATTTTGCACAGCCTATGCGCACATCCTTAAATCCTCCTTTATCTCCTTTCTCATTCAATATCTGAATAGTGTCAGGATGGGTTTCAGGTAGGGTGAAATCTATATTTTCGGGGTTTTCTACTTTACCAAAATCCATTGTAATTAATATTTGTTAAAGTAAACTGTTTTTCTATTGGTAAATTCCTGGATTCCGTGGTGGGATAATTCCCTTCCATAACCTGAAATTTTAGTTCCGCCAAAGGGTAATCTTGGATCGCTTTTTACCAGTTCGTTTACAAACACAGCACCATCTTCAAATTTTGGAACTATTTTAAGGGCAAAATCTTCATCTTCGGTAAAGATTGAAACTCCGAGACCAAAAGTGGAAGAATTAACCAGTTCTATCGCTTCTTCTTCATCTTTAAATTCAGTAACAGAAATCGCAGGACCAAAAGTTTCTTCATCAAAGACAGGCATCCCTTCTTTGGCACCGGTTATTATAGTCGGCTCAAAGTAAGTACCATCTCTTTTTCCGCCTAAAATAATCTTAGCTCCCTTTTTTACAGAATCTTTAATCTGGTCTTCTAAATCTTCAGCCAGACTTTCTTTAGCCATTACACCAATAAAAGTTTCTTCATCCATAGGATCCCCACTTTTCAGCTCGCGAACCTGAAGAGTGAATTTCTCTAAGAAATCTTCAGCTATATCTTTATGCAGCAGCAAACGTTTTCCGGCAATACAACTCTGTCCCGTATTTTGAAAACGGGCCTGCACACAAGTTTTAACGCTTTCCGCAATATTGGCATCTTTGAAAATTACGAGTGCATTGCTCCCACCAAGTTCTAAAACCGATTTTTTAATTTCCTCGCCGGCAATTGAAGCTACACTACTTCCTGCTCTTTCGCTACCGGTTAAGGTTACTGCTTTTACCCTTTTATTTCTAATTATATTTTCAACTTTCTTGCTGCCAATCACCAGGTTCTGAAAACAATCCTCCGGGAAACCTGCATTTTCAAATACCTTTTGAATATTATTAGCCGATTCCATTACGTTACTAGCGTGTTTTAAAATTCCGATATTCCCTGCCATAAGAGCCGGTGCAGCAAACCTAAATACCTGCCAGAAAGGATAATTCCACGGCATAACGGCCAGGACCACTCCTAACGGCTCATAAGCAACATAAGAGCTTTTCGCATCGGTTTTTATCTTTTCATTTTCTAATTGGGATTCGGCATTTTCAGCATAATATTCACAAACCCAAGCACATTTCTCTACTTCTGCGATAGCCTGGGTAATTGGTTTTCCCATTTCTTTGGTTATCGCTTCGGCATATTCCCGGGAATTGTCTTTAAGTTCTTTTGCAGCTTTCATCATTAAATTACTACGCTCGGCAAAGGGAGTTTCCCGCCAGGATTTAAACCTGGAATGCGCTCTTTTAATAGATTTTTCAACTTCCGCATCACTTAATTCGTGATGGCTTGAGATTTGTTCTCCTGTATAAGGGTTTTTCGAAATTATCATTGATTGATTAAAGTTTTTGATTTAGGCTTCCAACTAAAGATAAAAAGAAGAATAAGCTTAAACAGGCCGATTAAGACGATTTTAACGTGCAGCAATGTTTATAAGTAGTTCACAAGTCTTTAATGAGGCTCGAAATTTGAGGTTTAAAGTTTATTAAATTTAAGAAAACTAGTTCTTATGATACCACGTGACCTTCAATTAGTAGAACTTAGGCCTGAAATTCCTTCGGCCAGAGTTTCAGAAAACATGAGTTTAGACGAACAATTCCAGAACAAAACTTTGCGGCCCGTTGCCAAACTTCAGGACCAACTGCTGCTGGAAGTTTTTAGGAATTACACTAAAAAACACAAAAACAAATTCTATGAGTTAAAACTTGAACAACGCTTTATCTATATTGAGAATGCCATTCAAAAGGATATAAAATTCAGGAATAGTCTAAAGGGTATAATAATAGGACAATTCACTTTAGAGGAATATGCTGCTTATATCAAGAATTCTTCAGCTTTAAATAAGCGGATGATGAATATCGTAAAAGAGCGTTTACAAAGCAATATTCAACTTTTAGAAGAGGAAGTAGCGTACTAGTAGCCCGATTAGGATAGTGATTGCGAAACTCATTAGCGTCCCTATGAGTACATATTCGGTTTGTTTTCTCGCACTGGCATCGGTTTTATCGCTAAAGCGTAAAATAGATTTTGCAGCGATAAGAAATCCTATGGCGGAAAAATTTTCGGTGAGAATAAAAGTTAGTACCAGAATTCTTTCAAAAATACCTATATACCGGCCTGCAGCTTCCAGGCTGTGACTTTCGCCATTGGGTTGAAGTTCGTTATGCCAACGCCCGGTGGCTTTGCCTATTAGAAATCCCGTTGGAAAAATAACTAGTAAATACCCAATTATGATCGCTAAAATTACTGGAGTAGAAAAGACTTCAGCAAGAAAAGGAATCAATTCTGAAAAGCCTTCAATTAGATAGAACCAGACTAAAATTATTATCAAAATATGCCAAAACTGATCTATTAAAAACAGTTTCAATGTATCATTTTTATGATGAAGTTTCCATAAATCGATAAAAAAATGGCTGATACTTATTAATATCGGTATATACCATAAATTCCATTCCTGCAAAAAAAGATAGGTGAGAAAGCCTGCTAAAAATGAATGGAAATATAAAAACCATGAACCCGCCTTTTTCTCCCGTTTATGTTTTACCAGTTTGGTGGGTTGTAGCACAAAATCGGTTAAAATGTGTGCGAGGAGAAGTTGAAGTAAGATGAGCGTAGTTTCTTTCATAATTAAAAACTCTGGGCAGTTGCATTTTCAAAACGTTTCAGCAAGACCGAAATTGCTTCCCAGCTACAGGCTTTCTTTCGCTGGTTTACAGCCGATTGGCTGATTTTCAATATCTCTGCAATCTCGGTTTCTTTCATTCCTTTTAAAAGATAGTAAACCACTTCGGCAGAAGCCTGGCTCCATTTTTCCATCACTGCATCCAGTAAAAATAAACTCGCCTCAAATTCTGCATTCAGACTATCTAAAGGTGTTTTTAAACGAATTTTCCTGGATTCTTTTTTCATTTCGTCTAAAGTTCTTCCCGAAAATTGAAATGCCTGCCCGTTAGATTCAGCTATAGAATCTCCTTTATAATCAAAACTGCCAATACCTATGGCTATTTTTACATCGGCTAAAGTGCTTGCAGGTTTTTGGTCTTTTAGTTTCACTTTATTTATAAGGCTTTTTACCCGTAATGCTATTTGTAATGAATCCTGAACTTTTGAAATCACGCCCTGAAAGCTATCACCCCTGTAAATTTTAAAGTCCACCTTAGTTCCAACATATTCGTGCTGGAGCTTTTCAAATTCTGAATTTAAATTCTTTAGGATTTCGTCTAAAAGCGCTTCAGAATAATTTGAAGAATCTACTAAATCGGCTGTAATAACGGCTATCATAAGTCAAATATAAAAAAAATATTAGTCTTAAAGCTTATAATTACTGTTTATAAGCCTTAAGACTTATAAACACCTATTATAAGCCTTTAAGCTTATAATTAAATTTGTGTGTGTTATTAAATTTTTGCTAAATATTCTTTCAGCCTGCTTAGGTTATTTAATTTTAAAAAAATCAACAAAAAATAACATGGTAAGTAATAAGAAAGAACTTTATCTAAACTGTTTAGATGCTGTAAATAAGAAAATAGAAAAGTATCAAAAGGAAATGGATCTTATTAAAGAATCTATGGAAGCTAATGATATGAAAACCGATTACGATGAGGATAATAAAGGAGAGCTTTTAAACGATTTCGAAAAAAATGCCGGCCGTTTAAGCGATGCCCAGGAAATGAAAGAAAGTTTAAGTCGAATAGATCCAGATCATTACAGTGAGGTAATAAATTTTGGCAGTCTTGTAGAAACAAGCGGGAACTATTACTTTATTTCAGTTCCTATAGGTAAAATTGCTATGGAAGACGGAAGCAGCGTTTATGCCATTTCAACTGAGGCTCCAATCTATAAAGAAATGGAAGGCAAAAAAGAAGGTGATACTTTTAAATTTAATGATGAAGAAGTTAAAATTACCGCAGTAGGTTAAGCCCTATTCTGGATATTCTACCCTGAGGTGAAAAATATTCTTAAGTTTACGCTTAAGTATTTTTTTCACCACTTGTATTTCTTTAAAAGTAATATTCGCGTTTAAGAATTGCTCTTCCTTCATTTGCTTATTTATAATTTTCTCTACAAAATTATCTATCACCCCGGCAGTAGGCTCTTTTAAGCTTTTACTGGCAGCCTCCACACTATCACACATCATTAAAATCGCAGTCTCTTTACTGAAAGGAATTGGCCCCGGATATCTAAAATCTTCTGCTGCGGCATTTTCATTATTCTCTTTCTCTTTCATATAAAAGAAGTAAACCGTAGTTGTCCCGTGGTGGGTTCTAATAAAATCGATAACCCTGTCTGGCAGATTATGTTTTTTGGCAATTTCAATTCCATTAATTACGTGGTCTGTAATAATCTGGGCACTTTCCCGTGGAGCTAATTCATCGTGAGAATTTACTGCGGAAGTTTGATTTTCAGAAAAATAGGTGGGATTTTTCATTTTACCGATATCGTGATAAAGTGCCCCTACTCTAACCAACATTGCATTTGCATTAATTTCATTAGCAGCAGCTTCAGCCAGATTTGCAACATTTAAAGAATGGTGAAAAGTTCCTGGTGCTTTTTCTGAAAGTTCCTTCAACAATTTCGCATTGGTATCAGAAAGTTCCAGCAAAGACATATCTGAAACCATCCCGAAGATTTTTTCATAAATATAAATCAAAGGTTGTACAAATAGCGTTGCGAGGCCTCCCAGGAGAAAAGTAAGCAAGACTTCAGCTTCAACATCGACGATATTGCCTTCCTGGATTACCGTAAAAGCAAAATAGGAAATAATATAAACCAGGGTGATTTGACCTACAGAAATAAAGAGATTTGCTCTTTTATAAAGTTCAGACATGGTAAGAATAGTTACGATTCCGGCAATAATTTGCAGGAACATATATTCGTAACTGTTTGGTACAATAAAACCTAGTAATAAAACAGTAATTACGTGGGTAAACATTCCCAGGCGGGCATCAAAGAAGGCCTTTAAAGTAAGTGGCAAAATACATAGCGGCACTACATAAACGTAATCTATATTAAAATTCACCACGAGCTTAGTAAGCAACACCATAAAGAGAATATTGAAGAAAATAAAAGTGACCTTTACATTGTTCTCAAATATCTCTTCTCTATACTTTCTGATAAATAATAGGAGCATTAAAAGTGCGAGAGCCACTAAAACGCTATAGCCTACAATAATCCATTTATAATTACTTTCACTCCAAACCTGTGATTCATATTCATTTTTAAGCGATCGCAGGATATTGTATTTATTGCCTTCCACCACTTCTCCCCGTGCAATCACCCTACTCCCCTGCTCAATATTTCCACGGGTATAAGAAATATTATCCAGTTTACTTTGTAACTCCTTTTGGGTGAATTCACTATCAAAACTTACGTTAGGTTCTATTAGGTTAAAGAAAACTTCTAAAAGCTCATTTTCATACTCTGAAAGATTAGATTCCTTAATTTCAGAATTTAGAAATTCCCTTACTTGATCTTGTTTTAAAATATTTTTATAGGAAATTTCAAAAGCCTCGTTCCCTTTCCTTAAATAAACAAGTTGATTATCCTCTATTCGATTATTGACTTGAAGTAAACCAAATTCATAAACCTCTTCCAGGGTTTCATTTACAAAATTAAGAATTTGGGGTTCACTGTACTTTAAGATACTATCGGGAAAAACTTCTGGTACCACCTCCGGTACTTCAGATTTTACCTGAAAGGGAATTTCCTTATTAAACTGAAAATAAGGAGTATGATTATTTATAATTTGCTGGCGCTCTTCCTGTATTTCTTCTTCAGATTTTAGAATAGCAAAATCAAAGGGCGCGTAAAGATTTTCATATTGCCAGGGCTTTCCTTTAGGAATTTCGTATTTAAAATTTCCTCCTTTAGGGAGCAGGTAAACAATTAGCACCGCGGTAAGCGCAAACAAAAATACCTTGTAAAATAACGCCTGATTCTTATACAGGTTATTTACGAATTTCTTCATATAAATCGTGCTATTGCTCAAATGTACTAAAAAATAGCGGCCAAATGAGCGCTCTTGCTAAGTTCCTTATAAAATCACTAAATTCGCAAAAGAAGAAAAATAACTAAAACATAAATGATGAATAACGAAGTAGTAATTGTAAGCGCCGCAAGGACTCCAATTGGGAGTTTTTTGGGTAGCTTATCTACAGTAGAAGCCACCGATCTTGGTGCTGTTGCCATCAAAGGAGCTTTAAATAAAATTAATTTGAAACCTGAACTTGTTCAGGAAGTTTTAATGGGAAATGTAGTGCAGGCTGGCGTTGGCCAGGCACCGGCAAGACAGGCTGCTTTAAAAGCAGGAATTCCTGATTCAGTTCCCTGTACTACCGTAAATAAAGTGTGTGCCAGCGGGATGAAGGCCGTAATGCAGGGCGCACAATCTATTATGCTGGGACAAAATTCTATAGTTGTTGCCGGCGGAATGGAAAATATGAGTTTAATTCCGCATTATTTATACCATAGAAAAGGACAGAAATTTGGTCCGGCAAAAATGGAAGATGGAATGCAAAAAGACGGATTGGTAGATGCTTACGACCATAATGCAATGGGCGTTTGCGCCGATCTTTGTGCTACAGAACATAATTTTTCAAGAGAAGATCAAGATGCTTTTGCGATAAAATCTTACGAACGTTCAGCTCAAGCCTGGGCCAACGGGAAATTTGATAACGAAGTTGTTCCGGTTGAAGTTCCGCAGCGAAAAGGAGATCCTATTGTTGTAAAAGAGGATGAGGAATTTAAGAATGTGAGAATGGATAAAATAACCTCACTTCGTCCGGCCTTTAGTAAAGATGGAACTGTAACTGCTGCAAATGCTTCTACCATCAACGATGGTGCAGGCGCTGTAGTTTTAATGAGCCGCGAAAAAGCTGAAGAATTAGGTTTGGAAATTCTTGCAAGTATTAAAGGTTTTGCAGATGCTGCGCAAGAGCCAAAATGGTTTACGACGTCTCCAGCCAAAGCTTTGCCCTTAGCACTTAAAAATGCAGGTGTTGCACAAGAGGATATAGATTTCTTTGAATTCAACGAAGCTTTTGCAGTTGTTGGATTAGCGAACATGAAGATTCTTGGAATTAGCGATGAAAATACCAACGTTCACGGTGGTGCAGTTTCTCTTGGTCACCCACTGGGTTGCAGCGGAGTGAGAATTCTAATCACTTTATTAAATGTGTTGCAGCAAAATAATGCTAAATTAGGAGCAGCCGCGATTTGTAATGGCGGTGGCGGTGCATCTGCAATGGTAATAGAGCGAAACTCTTAATTTTATATTTTTTATTGAATGCAATACGGAATTTGCCCCCTAAGCATTGTACCACTTCGCGAAACCACATCTAATAACAGCGAAATGGTATCTCAGGTTCTTTATGGAGAACATTTTAAAATACTTGAAGAACGCGCCCAATGGAGCAGGATTCGTGTTGCATTTGATAATTTTGAGGCCTGGATCTCAAATAAACAATTGCTTAAAATACCAGAAGAAACTTATTACCGGTTGGACGAAGCAATTCCAAATTATTCTGCCGATCTTTTTGATTTTGTAACCGATCAAAACGGACATCTTATTACCGTACCAATCGGAGCTTCATTAAATGCTATAGATTTATTAAATCATCACTTTGAAGGACATTCTGTTTCGGGTGAAAAACTTAAGGTGGAAATTGTAAAAACCGCACTTTTGTATTTAAATAGTCCGTACTCCTGGGGGGGGAAATCTCCATTGGGCATACATTGCAGCGGACTTACGCAAATGGTTTACAAATTAAACGGCTACCAGTTAAACCGAAATTCAGCCGATCAGGCTAAGCAGGGAGAAGCACTAAGTTTTATTGAAGAAAGCGAAGCCGGTGACCTTGCATTTTTTGATGATAAAGAAGGAATTATAGATCACGTGGGCATTATGATGAACGATAATTACATTATCCACGTAGATGGAAAAGTGCGAATAGACCGCATTGATCATTCCGGTATTTTTAATGCTGAATTAAAACGGCACACCCAAAAACTACGGGTAATCAAAAAGATAATTTAATTGAAGTTTTCACGCTGAGCGCAGTCGAGACGTTTTTTTTATTACCGAAAATCGTGGAAAAGCTTCGGCTTTCTACTTTCTCTGGGAAATTTTAGTTTTTCTATTTTTTCTACGGAAGTTTTTTCTAATACTACTTTCACTTTTAAGCCAGCTTGCAGATGCTCCTGAAGCTCACTAACTTTAGCGAAATCTTCCGGAATTCTAATCAGGATTTCATCGGTTTGGGTCTTATTTAGTCTTGCTTCAATCACAAAAATTTTCAAAGACTGAAAGGCTGTAAGTAAATTGATAATTTGCTGCGGATAAAGCGTTGTGCCTTTTAGTTTGATCATTTGCTGTTTGCGGCCCACCGGTGTACTAATTCGCAATGATCCTCTTCCACACTTACAATTTTCTCCATAGAATTTTACCATATCCCCAGTAGCAAACCTTATTAAAGGCATCGTTTGGATTTGCAAAGGAGTAACCACTAATTCACCGATTTCTCCCTCATTTACAGATTCCTGATTTTCATCTAAAACTTCAGCAAAAATAAGCTCAGGAAGGCTGTGATTCCCGGTGTGAAATTCGCATTCGGTAAAGGCCGTTCCCATTTCGGTGCTGGCATAGGTAGATAACAGCTCAATATCCCAGAGTTCTTTAATTCTTTCTCCAAGAGAATTTAGATTGAAATCCGGATTTCGTAAAGGCTCACCAATACAAACCGCTGCTTTAACCGAAGAATTTTTATAGTCGATACCGTTTTGAATAGCAAAATCGATCAACTTTAATAAAAATGAAGGAACCGCCACTAGGAATTCGGGTTTAAACCTTTCTATAGATTCCCATTGTAAACCCGGCAGCCCGCTGCCGGTTCTTATAATTCCAGCTCCCAATTTGCGTAAACCAAGAAAATAAGCCATCCCGGCCATAAATCTGCGGTCTAAAGTGGTGGTGATTTGTACCACATTGGATTTCTTAACCCCAAGCATTTCAAAAGACCGGCGTTCATTTTCAGCTAATCTATCCAAATCTGCATCATTTAAAGCAAAACTTACGGGGTTTCCCAAAGTCCCGGAAGTCGTTACATAATCTATAATTTCTTCTTCGCGAACTGAAACAAACTCATTATTGAAATGTTGTAAATCTTCTTTTGTGGTAATCGGAATTTTTCTGAAATCTTCATAAGACTCGATTTCCGCAATATTTATTTTATTACTTTGAAAATTCTTTTTGTAGAATGGAGAATTTGCCGCAACGTAGCTTAACTGCTGTATTAGCAATTTTTCATTCCCGTTTATTTCGTAAACATTCGTCATTTAAAGTCTGCGGTAAGATTTTTTAATCATTTTATCCAAATATTCCTGGTCCGGCAAGGTAGTCACTTCCCTCCTTTTGGCCTGTTTATAATCAATCACCGCTTTTTTATATTCTTTTTGCTGAAAATAATAATCTCCGGCAATTTTATAAACTTCCCAGAAATGCGGATTTAAAAATTTAAGTTCATTGATCTTCTCTTCAGGAATCTTTTCTTCGGCTAAAATTGCTTGACTAATTTCTCGATTTAATTTTCGGTATTTTTCGTAATCTTTATAAGCTTCGGTATTTACAAAAGGATCTTCAGCGATAGTTTCATCAGTCATAACACTTCCTGAAATATTTCCGCGTTCAAAGCTTTTAAAAGCTTTATCCAGATCGTATGACACAAACGCACCTAATTGATAGGGATTAGCCGAAACCCAAACTTTTCGCGCTTCAGGCTTGAAAATGATACCATGATGAGCAAGCAGCTGATTTATGGCCATTTCATTTCCCATCCCTAATTTTGAACCTTTCAAACCTTCTTTGTTTCTTAAAATTTCAGCCGCTTTTTCAGGCGTTAATTGCTCTTTCTCAGAAAGTAATTCCTGTATTTTATCAAATCGATATTGCGTATGACTTTCCTCTATGGTTTTTAAGTTCCGATTATCTTTCGCGTAAGCTTCACTTTGAAAGTGATTGCTGCATACCAATTCATTAGAATTTTCAACATCATAAACTCCAAAATTTCCAGGCGCTACTTCTATTAAAATCGCTTTTCGCTCCTTTGCGCTTCCCACCATAATAGATTCGGAAACAAAAACTTCTCGCTTTCTAGCGATTTCTATAGCTTCTTGTGTCGAAGAAGCATATTGTAAGATTTCCCGGGCCACAAGACTAATGGGCGTTTTAGCCTGCAAAGGAATTTTACTTTTTCCGGCGTTTATGGTTACACTGATTCCTTTTTCATTCAAACCACTCACCGAGCCAATCATTCCTGCCCAGGTGTACATCATAAATTTATGACCTTCATCGGGATTTATAAAAGCAGCGATTTTTTCTTCTGCAAACTCATCACCGGCATAAAAATCAAAATTTCTTCCCAGCAATAATTGTCCGTCTTCAGTTTTTGAATCCCAGGCTGCAAAAGAAGTACAACCCACCAACATTAAATCCTGCAGGGCATGGCCAATATCGTGTGCCCCGTGAAAATAGAGCATTCTTATATAAGCCGGCGCAAAATCGTTATATTCTTCAAGTCCGAAAAGGGAAGTCCCATAAATTTCCTGTTTATATTCTTCCGGGACGTGCAGGTATATTTTTCGGTTAAACCAGGCCACGGTCTTTTTAAGGAAATTGCGATAACCGGTTTTTGGTACTAAATCATAGATTTTCTCCATAAAGGCAGTTTCTTGCTTGTGCATCAGTTCTTGGGTTAAGCTTCCACTTATCACACCACGCTCCAGGGCATCGCCTTCAACATAGAGCTCCCAGATCCCGAATTTATTTTTATAAAGAGAATTCTTCCCTATTCTATAATGATTGTCGTTAATTTTGGTTCTGGTAGTATCTATTTTTTCTATGCCGGTAATATCGGGGCGGTCTTCCATAGACCGTTTTACTCCGCAGGAATTTAAGAGAACTAGAATCCCAAATACAACCGATATTTTGGTAAAAAACAACTTCACTTAATCCATTCTTTTTAAAACCAGGATATTATTTTGTCGGTAAATAATCTCAAAATTTAAATCAATAAGCCACCTGATTTCATATTCTGAAGATAAAATAATTACTTTCTCAGCATATTTCGAAATATCTTCTTTCAGAAATGAAGCGATTTCTTCTGAAGGTTTTTCACTAATAATAAATACAGGATATTTTTTCAAATCTTCGGGCCAATCTTTACTGAAATTTAGCTTCTCTGCATTACTTTGAGCGGTATTATTCGAAATTTTCCGGTTTTCTTTGTTTGTATCTAAAACGAAGAATTCGTTTTCAGGATTTTTAAGACTGAAAAATACCGGGAGAATTCCGTAATTGGAATTCAGCATAAAGATTTTTTCACCTGGATTTAAAAACCCGGAAACTTTTAAAAAGCGTTCACGATTTTGTGTAAATTCTTTTTTAGCAGCAGAATAAACCGACTTATACCTGTAATTTCCTAAAACCGCATTTTTCAAATAAAGCTGTTCTTTACTTCCAGATTTTTTAACCAGCGAATAAAAACTAAAAGGAGCTTTCTGCGCTAATTTTCTTCGGAAAAATAAAAGATCGAATAGTTTTGTCTGGATTACAAAAGCAACCAACACCGCGGTTAAAACCCCAATCACCGAAACCACAGAAACCGACTGAAGTGCGGGATGTTTGGCAAAAACCAAAGCGCCAATTCCCAGCAAGGTTGTCAATACCGAAAGTAAAATAGAAGCCTGGTAGGTTTTTAAAGCCGGTTTTCCGCTTTCGTATTCTTTTAAACAGGCGTTGGTAATAAAAATGCTGTAATCCAAGCCAAGCCCGAAAATAAAAGTAGAAATAATAATATTTAAAATATTGAATTCTATGCCTATAACAGCCATAATTCCCAACGCGATAATCCAGGTGATGGCAATTGGCAATAAAGTGAGTAAACTAAGCAGCAAATTCCTGTAAAAAAGTAGTAAAACAATAAAAACCGCAATTAAAGAGAGTAAAATAAGTTGGTTGAATTCACTTTTTAAATCCCCAAGAAAATCCTGGTTCATTTGTTTACGGTCTATCGCGATGATGCCCTCCGCTTCTTCCAGTTCTTCCAAAATTGCCGGATTACTTTCTTCCAAGCTAAGGGTACTGGTAACTGTAGAAAACCCCGGATTGTTATTTATAAAATCGTCCAAATAAAGCGTCGAGACATTGCGATAATCATCAAGGAAAATTCCGCTAAAATCTCTGTTTAATTGCTCGTAAAACCGGTTAAAACTTTCTGCTTTAAAACCAAGCTGGGCGGATTCATTTAAAAGGCTATTTTTTAAGTTTTCCTTTTTAGAATCAGTCCAAAATTCTTCCCAGGCTTCAATTCTTTCGGTTTGTTTGTCGGTAGAAAGCACTACGCCTCCAATACTGCTAAACCTTTTAATTTTACCCGTTTCTTCCAGGTTTATAAGTTCCTGATATAGTTCGTTATTTCTTGAAAGCGCTTCATCTATATCATTTCCGTAAGAAACCATATAGGTGGTGTTTGAAGCCTCACCGGCAATTTTCTTAATTTTTTCTTCGGTTTGCTTTATATTTTCAGGTTCAAAGTTAAGCTGTGAAATATCTTCGTTAAACTCAACCTTAGTAAAAAAGAATATTCCACCGAGAAATAATAAAATCACAAAACCTAGTAAAAATTTGTTCTGATAAAATCGTTTTGCAGCGAGTTTATCTATCCAGTTGCTTTTGGTGTTTTCTTCATTTGAAGAAGGATTATAAAACTGCGGAATAAGAATTAAAGCAAATACTGAAGCCATTACCACACTAATCGCTGCAAATACCCCCAAATCGTTTAGGGCTTCGCTTTCCAAGAAAAGCAAGCATAAAAATGCGATAGCCGTCGTAAAACTACTCATTAGAATAGGCTTGCTAACCTCGCTGTAAAAGGTTTTTACATCGGCATTATTTCTAAAATGAGTGAGGATATGCAGCGCATAATCAAGGCTTATCCCCAATAAAATAGCACCGATTCCTAAGGAAATTGCCGAAACACTTCCTTTAATAAAATACAATAATGTAATAGCGGTTAAAGCTCCTAATAAACTGGGAAGGAAAAGCAGTAGCGGAACGTAGAATCTTCGGTAAAATAGAATTAGTAGAACAAGTAAAATTGAAAAAGCAATGCTTAATGTGAGCTGAATATCGCTTTTTATCTGTTTGGCATTTGCAATAGCGTATAACACTCCTCCAAAATATTCCGCCTTTACTTCAGAATTTTCATTTAAATCAGAAATAATTTGATCTAATTGCTCTATAAAAACCTCGTTGTTTTTAGTTTCAGAAGCCGAATATTTAGGCGTAATAAAGAGCAGCAAATGTTTTTCATCCTTTGTAACCAGGTAATTATTATAAATCTTAAAACTATCGTCTACCTGAAGTTCCTGTAATTTTTCTAAACCCAGGTTGGTTAGCGAAAGTGGATCTTTAAATAGAAATTGTTTGGTTATAAATCCGGTTGGAGAAATTAAGTCTCTGTAAGAGCTTTCCAATCTTTCCTGAATACTGTCTTCCTGTAGTCGGGAATTTATTTTATCATAATCCCGGGCATTAAGGAATAGCGGCAGGTTTTGGTAAACAAAGTCATAAACTTCTAAAATACCTTCCTCCGGAATTTCTCCCTGAATTTTAGTTATATATTTAGGTAGTTTTTTATCTAAGGAGTTTGTGAGTTTACTAGCGTAGGCAGTAAGTTCTTCCGGATTTTTTTCTTCCGAAGAAATCGCGATAATGAGTTTATCTGAGAACTCTGTATTATCCAAAACTTTGCGTAAAGCGTCTTGTTTCTCCCCTGATGGAATCAGTTTAGTAATATCTTCTTCCAGCTCAATTTGAGAAGCGAAATAGCCCCCAGTCAGTATAAAAAGGAGTAGCAACAAAAAACCAACCGCTTTTTGCCTTCGAAAAAAATAATAAAGCTTTAGGAAAAACTTGTGCATTTAAGGTTTTACCACCTGATTTTGGTTTGTTACCGAAAATAAGAAATAAAACACAATCCACAGCAGTACGGCGGCAATTCCTGCTAGTGCAAAACTACCAATGATATATTGCCATAAACCAAGAAAAATATCGGCGGTCGAATCAAAATCTTCTGGTCTTAATTCCCAGGCAAATCCGCGACCGGTAAGTAAAGACCCGGCCTGGTAACTCGCATAAATAATAAACGGAATTAATGGTGGAATGCTAATATTACTGAATAAAAATGCCACAACTTTATTCAGTTTAAACATTGCGGCTAAACTGAAAACAAGTAGAGTATGCAAACCCCAAAACGGTAAAATTCCCACAAACACACCCAAAGCAATTGCTGCGGCTTTTTTGTGCGCGGGTTCCTGACTTTTAATAATATTTTCTTTCCAGAAACGCTTATAGCCTTTCTTTCTAAAATCCTGGTACGTATCCCGAGGATGGATATAGAAAAAACTCACTAAAACAAACCAGATATAAAGCAGCGTAATCCTGGTGATATCCCAAAACGGCCGGAAATGCGTTACGCGGTTTTCTTCATAAAAAACCTTAATTGGAACGTTTCGTACCTTCACTTTACGCCAGGCGGCTTTTACAATAATCTCGATTTCCAATTCAAACTTACTGGTATAAAGCTTAATTTGGTTTATAACTTTTAAAGGATAAAGCCTATAGCCGCTTTGGGTGTCGGTAAGTTGAGTGCCGGTTACCACTAAAAACCAGAAGTTAGAAAATTTATTACCCGTGGTGCTATTTCCGGGAATTCCATCCTGCCCCATATTGCGATCTCCAACCAGTAAAATTTCAGAATCGGGACTTTTTTCTTCTAAATGACTAAGAAAAACATCCAGATCATCAGGATAATGCTGCCCGTCTGAATCTATGGTAATAGCATATTCGTAACCAAGCTCCTCTGCAATTTTAAATCCGTGTTTTAAAGCTTCGCCCTTGCCCCGGTTTTCTTCAAAATGATGAATATTTATTTCAGAAAAATCCTTCAGAATTTCTTCCGTAGCATCTGTAGAACCATCATTAATTACCAAAAGGTTAGAGGTATATAACAATAAATCCTGTAAAACGCTGGCCAGGCTTTTTTCGTTATTGTATGTAGGAATGAGGATACAACAATTTAAAGCTTCAAATCTGGACTGATGTATGGGTTCTTGGTTCAAATTATAATGGCTTTAATTGCAAAAGTAAAATTAAAAAGTAAAGCACAAACTTCTGAAAGCTTAAGATTCAACTTTTTTATAAAGAGAGTTGATTTTCAATGAAATACCGGCAGAATTCTTAGCTATACCTTTAAGTTTAATTTCCTGATTTTCTTCTGTGATTTCGGTTTCAAGGTTCAGCACGGCATCGGTATTTGGGTCTACCACGGCCATAAATTTCACGTTATTACCTTTTTTAAACTGAAGTTTACATCCACACCTACGCTCGGCTTCCTCTTTAAACAAATTAATTAAAATGACGCCGGGAGTTACCGGCCTGCCAGGAAAATGCCCCTCGTAAATCTCGTGATCCTTATTAATTTTTATCTGGGTAAGTTGTTTTCCGTTTTCTTCGGAAGAATTTAATACTGAATAAAAATTCTTTAATAACATTTATTGGCTGGTATTGGTGTCTTACTAAATTAAGCAGAAAATTCAGGAATTTAAGTTTTCAGGAGGATTTTATGGTTCAAAAACTCTAGCCGGTATTTCCTGGTTAATTTTAATATTGCTAAACTCAATAGTCGTCATATCCCCGACTTCCTCCTTTAAATCAACCTGTTCCACGATATTCTCTCCATTAAAGGATAAGTGAATTTCAGCAAACATCGCTTTTAAATTTTTATCTTTCGGAATTATTAAAGCAGAAATCAGGTTATTTTCACGGGTATAGGAAATATCAAAATTCTCATTATCCTGAAGCAATTTTCCGTTCACACTTCCTGTAATAAGTTTGGCAATTTTATCAAAAAGTTTGTTAGATCTGGTATTTCTCACGCTTTTATCGCCGGCATCATCTATATGCAGCTCACCTTCTATAAAAAGAATTACATAATCCTGAGGCTCGGCATATTCCCATTTTAATTTCTCAGGATTCTGGTAATAAAGTTTGCCGCGGCTCACAGATTCGTCTGTGATCATTTCAATTTTCTTGGTCTGAATAAAGTCGGCTTCCAAGGTGGTGAGCTCGTTAGCTTTAGTCATCATCTCCTCCTGAAATAGAGAAATTTCCTCTTTAGAAAGCTCTTCCTGACCGGCCAAATTCAGGCTTAAAAACAATAATAGAATATTAAGAATACGCATTGATTTCCAGTAATTTATCAGGTCTTACCACCTCATATTGATTATTTTTCAAAAATAGCAACAACTGTTCCAGTATATTGACGGTTTTAGCATTATTATCGTGCAAAAGGATAACCGCTCCCGGTTTAAGCCTTTTTTTTATTCTATTTAAAATAATTTCTTCTGAAGAAAGCACCGCATCAAAAGACCTAATGCTCCAACCTATAGATTGCATCCCGGTTCCTTGAAGGGCCTTTTGGGTTTTCGGACTTACAATTCCGAATGGCGGCCTGAAGAGCTTCATTTTTATTCCTGCTGTTTCTTCGGCTATTCTGTTACAATCTTCAATTTCCCTTATAATAGTAGAAACACTTAAAGCGCCCATTTTTCTGGTATGACTATAAGTATGATTGCCAACCAAATGTTCTTCTTCAATAATTTTTCTGAAAATTTCAGGGTGATCTTTTATATTTTTCCCAATGCAGAAAAACCCGGCTTTTACATTGTATTTTTCTAGTACCTTTAAAATTTCCAATGTATTTCCTACCGGACCATCATCAAAGGTAATGGCGATTTGTTTGTTTTTAATTTTTCGGTTTTCACTAATTGATTTTACAAAAAAATTAAACCGAACATTGGTAGACACTGTAAGCAAAAAAAGCAGGTAGAAAACGATAAATATCAGTACGTACCAAAATGAAGCAAAACCAAAAAATGCTAGTACTAAAGCAGCACAAAGCAGCAGGACAATAACTGTATTTATAATTTTAAACTGCACTGAGTAGAATTAAACTGTGATCTCTGCCAAGATACTGATTGTAAATAAGAATATTTTTTGGGGCTTTACTTTCTATGTTGTTTAATTTGAGAACTGAAGGTATTTTACCGGATTTAAGAATGTTAGCAGCCAGGTAAATCGCATAACCCGAAGCTGTATCAAAATCGCCAACTAAATGTTTATAGGCTAGTTGGATGGTATTTTTAAACAGTTTTTGCTGAAGATTTTTATAAAAATGATCGTACCGATTATCTCCATTCACACCTAAAATCACCGTGTCTATATGAGCTGGATCCAGTTTATTTGTTTTTAAAAAAGCTTGGATTTCTTCATTAATGTTTTGCTGCTGAATGATGTTTTTAATAGAAACACTTTGAAATTTAGCATAGGTATTTTCTTTTCTTTTATTTGAAAGAGCAAAAAAGTGTGCGCCTTCTGAAGTAATCGTACCCGTTGAATGTTCTTTCAGTAAATCCAGATTTTTAATTGGAACTGATTTTAATTGCCCATCAAGTTTTCTGAATGAAGTGATTTTTTCTGAAATTTCATCTACTCCCCCAACCAAAATTGAATTTATTTCTGGATTCTCATCAAACTGCATTTGGGCATCCAACAAAGCGGTTTCCAGCGAAACAGAATTTTGGGTATAAGTCACATTATAATTATTACATCCCAAATTTAAAGCGATTTGCCCGCCAATTGTGTTATGTGTAGATTGAATAAATGAAGTGGGCGTTAATAATTTTTCATTCTGGTTCAGCATATTTTCCAGGAATTTCTCAGTATCCTGTTTGCAGCCTTCCCCGGTACCGGTAATTATTCCATCGGGAACTTCAATTTCAGCTTCATTTAAAGCAATTTTAGCTGAAGTAATTCCCATTTTTATAGCTTTAGACATTCGTCTTAAAGCCATAGGTTTTATAAACTCTTTGTAATTTGGTGAAATTGCAGGGAAAATATTTTCATAATAAGTACTTGCAAACCCTTCGGAAAATAAATCTTCCTCCTGCCCCGAAATACTCCCAATTCCGTTGATATAGATTTTATCCCTCATTTTTACTAAAAATTAAGGACGTACAATTCCCGCCAAACCCGAAGGAATTTGATAATACATAATTAATCGGTTTTTCCTTCAAATTAGTCATCGGTGTAAAACCAGAACTTTGCATTGGATCAGAAAAGTTGAGATTAGGAAATACCTGTTGATTTTGGAGCGATAGCAAACTATAAACAGCTTCCAAAGCTCCCGCCGCGGCTAAAGTATGTCCGGTAAAAGCTTTGGTAGAGCTAAAATCAGGTAAATTTTTAGCAAAAATTCTTTTTAGAGCTTCAGTTTCTGCACTATCATTATTCCTGGTGGCGGTACCGTGGGCGTTGATATAATCTATGTTTTCCGAAGAAATTCCGGCAGTTTTTAAAGCTTTTTTCATTGCTAAAAATGCCCCTTCCCCATTTTCTGAAGAAGCGGTTTGATGGAATGCATCATTGGCATTCCCATATCCCGAAATCCTTCCTAAAACCGGTTTTCCATTTAATTCTTCTTCGCCTTCTAAAACTAGATATGCAGCGCCTTCGCCTAAATTTAAACCATTTCTGTTTTCATCAAACGGTTTGCATTGTTCATCAGATAAAATCATTAAAGAATTAAATCCATTGAGGGTGAATTTGGTAAGACAATCTGTTCCGCCCACAATCACACGCTTTAGTTTTCCGGCTTTAATCATCCTGGCTCCCAGCATAATTGCGTTAGCTCCTGAAGAACAGGCAGTGCTTATTGTACTTACAAATTCGGTAATCCCGAAATATTCAGCGATTTTTTCCGTAGTAAAGCCGGGGTGTTGCGCGCGTATAAATCGGTTGTTATCGGTTTTTCCTTCTGTGAAATCTTTAAAATAGGTTTCGGTAGCATCCATTCCGCCAACGCTGGTTCCAGTAATAAAGCCGGTCTCGTTGTCGATTTTCAAACTAGATTGCGTAACCGCTTCCTTTACGGCAAATGCACCCAATAAAGCAGCCCGTGAAAAACTATGATTTTCGGGAAGGTTTAAATCTTCAGCGAGCGATTCGTTAGAAATCTTAATTTCCGCAACCGGTAAATTTTTGTGGATCGTTTCAAGAATTTCAGAAGAAGAAATTCCGTGTTTTCCTAAAATTAAAGAGCGATAATTTGCCGCAGTGTTGTTGCCAATAGCAGAGAAAATCCCCATTCCGGTAACGGCAACACCTTTATTCATAAATTATTTGGTTCGGTTTTCTTCAATAAATTGAGCCATTTGGTTTATAGAAACAAATATTTCTTTTCCCTGGGCAGGATCGGTGAGTTTAATCCCGTAATCTTTTTCCAAAAGCACAATAAGCTCCAGGGCGTCGATAGAATCCAGGCCAAGACCGTCGCCAAAAAGCGGTTCGTCGTTGCTTATATCAGCAGGATCCATATCTTCCAGGTTAAGTTGCTCGATGATACTTTCTTTAAGTTCAGTGTGTAGGTTTGTCATTTTCAGCGCAATATAATTTTCTGAGGTTTTCTTCGGAAAATGGAATATTTCTCTCCTTTGAAACCAAGCACAAAAATACATCATATTCGCCATTTTGCAAGTCTATCCACCCAGAAAGCACCTGGTGACTTTTTCCTGAAATCAATAAAGATTCGGTGTAATCTTTAAGCAATTTAGCATTAAAATCTTCCGAAACGAAAAAAGCATTCTCACTTTGCAGTTTATATCTAATGCTTATTTCACCCAATACGATATTTGGCAGGGTATAAACGAAAAGCGAAGGGGACGCAAAGGTTTCTGTGCTTTCTTGAAATTGCCTGTCGATTTCCAGGCTGGAGGCATTGTTAGAGATTACCAGGGCGGTGTCTTCTGTTGGTTTATTTTTTCTAAAAATAATTTCAGAAGCCAGAATTCCCATTTTCGATAGTCCGTCCATTTTATGAAATTTAGGATATTTCACATCTAAAAAATCATAACACGCCTTTAGAAAAAGGTTGAGTTCCTTTTCTGTAGAATCAAAAATCCATTTCTCTGAATTAAAAATTTCACCATTTTTAATCTTCACCCAATTCTGTATGTGAAATTGATTTGACATCTTATTGCTTTTCTGCTTTAAAAACCAGAGCTAAATTACAACCGCCAAATCCGGAAGCGGTTTTTAGAGCATACCTTATTTCTTTTTTCTCATTTTTCTGAATAACATTTAAAGGCTTTGAAACTCCAAGTTCTTCGAAATTTTTAGAAGCAAATATTTCATTATTCAGCATCGAATGTTTGGTGATAATACTTTCTATTAAAGCCGAAGCACCCAGCGTATGCCCGTAGAAACCCTTTAAACTATGAAGTGGTGTTTTCTGTAAAGCAGACCTGTGAAAAGCCATACTTTCCATTTCATCATTATATACGGTTGCCGTGCCGTGAGCCGATAAAAACCCGATTTCTTCTGCGAAAATAGAAGCTTCTTTTAATGCATTTTGAATACTCTTGTACAGCCCTTCGCCGGTCCGGGAAGGTCCTGAAATATGGTTGGCATCATTTGCTGAAGCATCACCAATCAAACTGATAACATTTGAAATCTCGGGTTTTTCAGTACTTACCAAAATAGCTGCTGAGGCTTCTCCCAGGCTAATTCCATCACGATCTTTTGAGAAAGGCTTACAGGCTTTGGTGCTTAATGCCTGGAAAGAATTGAATCCAGAAATCACAAAATCACTCACCAGATCAGCTCCTACAACAATAGCATTCTTTATTTTTTCTGAATTCCCCAGTCTTCTCGCTACGGCAAGTCCTAAGCCTCCGGAAATACAAGCATTGGAAACAATTATAGGAGTTTGTGCAAAACCGAAAAAATTGGCAACAACTTTTCCTAATTCACTTAATTTTAAACGATTTATAGGAAAACCTCCGGGTTCTTTTAAAAGATCAATGTTCCCTTTGGTGGTAGCAATAATTAAGGCGGTTTTCGTTGGGTCCAGGTTTTTATTTTTATCCAGAATTAGCTTTACTGCCAGGGTAATCAATTTTTCCAACTTGGTAAATTTTTCAGAAGATCCAATTTCTGAAAAAGCCTGGTTTAAAAGAGTTTCATCAATAATTCCGGTAAAAAACGGGTTTTCGGTAATTTCTGGTCGTTGCTGAAGCTTTAAACCTGAGTCTCCCTCACGAATTGACTGGATATTTTCTTCGGTAGAAAATCCCAATGGAGAAATAATCGCATCGTCTAACAGGTAGAGTTTCTTCATTAAAGCAGCTTCATTTTCTTTTTCCAATCTAAGAAAAACGGCGGATTATTTAACACTAATTCCCGCTTTTCATCTAGGAAAACCTGCAAAGTCTCGCCGGTACAAATCAGATCTTCGCCTTTAAAAATTTTATAACTGAAATTTATTTTTGCCGCTTCAGAATTCACAAAAGTGGTTTCTACCCAAAAAACATCGCTATATTTTAATGGTAATTTGTGCTCACAAACAGATTTTACGATGGGGGTCGTATAGCCTTCAGCCTGAGCATCTAAGTAAGAAATACCGTGTTCGCGGCCAAAATCTTCGCGGCCTTCTTCGAAATATTTTAGATAGTTGCCGTGCCACACAATTTTCAAAGGGTCACATTCGTGAAATCGTACCCTAAGATTTGTAATTGTGGTTAAAGATTTCTCAAGCATATTAATCTACAGTAACAGTTTTCATTTCTGAAGTGGCTAAAAGATTTCCTTCTTCATCAAAAGTACGCGCACCCACAGAAGTCACATTCATAAATTCCTGAAGAATTTCTACATATGTGACCAATTTGTTTCCCGCTTTTGGAAGTTCAAGGATTTCGACAGATTTAATAGCGCCGATAAATCCCGTTTTTGGTTTATCGAGTCCGCTTAAAAATCCCTCGTAACCACGCCACAGCGACATACTTTGTGCCATATGCTCAATAAGCCCCGGTTCAGAAAAAATAGTGTCTTCTACCAGAATATTATCTTCAGGAATGGTAAATCCGGTGGTTCCGGTCTTATCGGTGTATTCCAGCAAACTGTCTACCATTACAAATGGAGGTTTCTGCGGAATTAACTGCAGAATTCGGTCTAATTCTAAAATGGGTTCTTTGAGTAAATTTTCTGCCATAAGTTGTTTTTAGCTGAAATCGTTCCAATAATCGTAATAATTATACCATTGATGAGGATACTTTTTTAGCATAGTTTCCAGGTTTTCAAGATAAGCTTTTAATAGATTTTTTGCATCATTTTTCTCAGGATTATAGGGCCTGGCATAGAAATGATAGTGAAAATTCCTCTCTCGCATAATGTGAACAAACAAAACGGGAATTTCATTGCGAGCCGCAAGTTTAAACGGCCCCTGCGGAAATTTAACCGATTCTCCCATAAAATTATGGCTAAAGGTTTTGGCATTTTCGATATAACGATCAGCAGCAAAAACCAGGAGTTCATTGTTTTGCAGTGCCCGATTCATTTCAAAAATATGGGAAAGATCATCTTTTAAAACAATGAGTTTTATAGCCGATTTTCCGGTTACCGAATCCAGGTAGCTTTTAATTTCCTCGTGTTCTAAATCGGTCACCACAAGGTTTACAATTTGATGATTGTTCCTATCATCAAAAAAATGTTTGGCGAGATTGAAATTTCCAATATGTGCGGTAAGTAAGATTCCTCCTTTTTTCTGTTGAAGTAGGTTTTCAATATGTTGAATCCCATCAAACTCAAAGGTATATTTATGTTTTAATCCCGAAGCAATTGCAATGCGATCCAGTTGAATTCTTCCGAAGGTGAAATAGCTTTTGTAAATATTCAAAGCTGCTTTAATTCGAGAATATCCCAGACGTTTTCTGAATAAATAATAAACACTTTTAGTAGAATTAAAGGCGAAAAAAATAAAATAAAGGGCCACAAAAAGAAGGACAAAATAAGATGCGTAAAGCCCGAAAGTTTTGATTATGAAAACGTAAATCCTCAAGCCCAGAACGGTACCGCGCGATTGTCCCTTCCAATTCGCCATATTTAAGAATAGAGTCCGCCGTTAATATTTATCACTTCCCCGGTGATATAAGAAGATTTTTTGGAAGCAAGAAAACTGACTAACTCGGCTACTTCCTCAGCCTTACCAAAGCGATTTAATGGAATTAACTTTTTAAGTTCATTCTCATCAAAATCAGCGGTCATATCTGAAGTTATAAATCCCGGTGCCACAGCATTTACGGTAACATTTCTTTTTCCTATTTCCTGGGCCAGCGCTTTTGTAGCCGCTACCACCGCGCCTTTCGCTGCCGAATAATTTACCTGACCGGCATTTCCTTTTAATCCGGAAAGGGAAACGATATTAATAATACGACCATATCGGCGTTTTAGCATATTTTTAATCAGTGGCTGCGTGACATTGTAAAAACCATTTAAACAGGTATTGATCACCGAATGCCAATCTTCAGGTTTCATCCACATAAAAAGTCCGTCGCGGGTAATCCCGGCATTATTTACTATCACTTCAATCTCTGCTTCAGGATTATTATTACTAAAATCTTCTAAAGCATTTTTAGTTTTTTCAGCATCTGCAACATCAAACTGTAGTAAGTTGCATTTTACACCTTCAGCTTCTATAAGCTCTTTAGTAGCGGTAGCAGCTTGGTTATTGGAATGAAAATTCAGCAAAATATTATAGCCCAGCTCTTTTGCCAGGTTTAGGGCAATGGCTTTTCCGATTCCGCGGGAACCTCCGGTAATAAGGGCATATTTCATTTCTATATTTTTATAAATATTCCTGAAAAATTATTGCGACTCCTGCAAATTTCAGGAACCTTGTAGGTATTTATTTCTACAATCCTACGAGGTTAAAAAAACCTCGTAGGATTAATAAACTTCGTTATTTTTCAGATAATCTTTTACTTTAGCGTTGGTTTTATATAATGGGAAATCTTCTTTTATTTCAGGGATTATATTGTTCATTTCTTCCAAAACTTCCCGGGTTTTTTGCGAGAGTTTATCATCAAAATCAAGGTAACGCAAAGCCTGTACAATAGTGGTAATTTCTACCGAAAGCACTTCAAAAGCATTATCTATAACCGTCTTTGTAATATTCGCGGCATTGGTGCCCATACTCACAATATCCTGGTTATCGTTATTGTTGGGAATACTGTGAATATACATTGGGTTGGAAAGCGTTTGGTTCTCAGCAGTTGTAGAAACCGCGGTAAATTGCGCGCCCTGCATCCCGAAATTTAAGCCCAGTTTTCCCAAATTCACAAATGGAGGTAAAATATCGTTGAGTTTATGATTCAGCAAATAATTCAGCTGGCGCTCGGCAAGCATCGATAGTTTGGTGACCACGAGTTTTAATTTATCCATTTCCAGAGCTACATAATCCCCGTGGAAATTTCCACCATGATATACGTGCTCGTTTTCCACATCTATAATAGGATTATCGTTGGCAGAATTCACTTCTTCAATTAGGATCTTTGCGGTATGCTCAAGCGTATCATAGACCGGCCCAAGAATTTGCGGAACACAGCGCAAACTGTAATATTCCTGTACTTTTTCCTTAAAATACGTGTTTTTATCAGCCTCATCATTATACAAATGCTCATTACGGTCTCGCGTTAGGTTGCTATCTTTTAAATGATTTCTCATTTTTTCAGCGATCTTTTGCTGACCTATATGTTTTTTAGCGGTGTTAAGTTCTTCAGATAAATGATCGTCGTAAGCCTGAACGATTTCATTGATGACGGCCGAACAAAAAACCGACCAGTTAAGCAGGCGTTTGGCGAAGATGATATTTACAATTCCAATGCCGGTCATTGCGGAAGTGCCATTCATTAAAGCCAGGCCTTCCCTGATTTCAATTTTTATGGGATCAATATTTTCTTCAGCAAATACTTCTTTGGTTTCGCGACGTTCCCCATTATAGAAAACTTCTCCTTCACCTATTAAAACTAGCGCCAAATGCGCGAGTTGCACCAAATCACCTGAAGCTCCTACCCCACCGTGTTCAAAAATTAGAGGCGTAATATTTTTATTTATAAGTTGATGCATCACTTCAGCAACCGATTTATGTACTCCAGATTTTCCTAAGGAAAGCGTATTCAAACGGGCCAGCATCAAAGCTTTAACATAGATTGGCTCCATTGGTTTTCCGGAACCTGAGGAATGACTTCGAATTAAATTATATTGAAGTTGAATGCGGTCCTTATCCTTAATTTTATATTGCGCCATAGGGCCAAAACCTGTGTTCACACCATAAATAACCTTATTCTGGGAAAACTCTTTTAAAAACTTAAAACTGGTCTCGATCTTTTCAAGGCTTTGTAAGGAAGACTGAATTTCAGTATTTTCAAACAAAACATTATAAAAATCATCAAGGTTAAGAGTATCATTAATCTGGAGCATAGACCGCATTATTCTTAGGAATCTTAACAAATGTACTATATTTAGCCCGTATTAAAAATTGCCGATTTTAGATTTAGAACGAATATTTATTACTCGATAATCGAGATTTAAATGCTCCGAGGCCTGCCCGAATCATTCAGGCGGACTTACCTCGAAATCAAATTATATTTACCAATAATGCTTCGTGGGCTTGCCGCGAGGTTGTTTACTAATTAAAAATCGGCGAAACCTTTAAAATGAAACAGCTTAGCACTCAAATCTTAATTATTGGCGCCGGCCCTTCTGGAATGGTCGCTGCCGGATATTTACAGAAATCCGGAATAGATTGTTTAGTGGTAGAGAAAAGTACCTTTCCGCGTTTTAGCATTGGTGAAAGCCTACTTCCCAAAAGCATGGATAATTTCAAGGAGGCAGGATTACTGGAAGCTATCAAAGTAGCGGGGTTTCAGAAAAAATACGGCGCCAGGTTTATAAAAGAAGGTAAAGTTGGGGAATTTGATTTCAGAGAAAAATTTGGAGAAGGTTGGGATTGGACCTGGCAGGTCCCCAGGGCCGATTTTGATCTGGTTTTAGCGAATGAGATTCAGAAAAAAGGCGTGGAAATCCTTTTTAACGCTGAAGTTACCAATATAAACTTCTACGGAAAAAAGTCTACTACGGAAACTATTATTAATTCCGAGGAAAAAATTGAGATCAAAGCTGATTTTATAATTGATGCCAGCGGTAACGGACGGGTTTTAGCCAGTCAGTTAAAGTTGAACGCATCCCCAAAAATAACGGGGAATTCTTCCATTTTTACACATATTAAAGAAAAAAACCGTCCAAAGGGAAAAGAAGGCGAATTGATAACTTTTGAAGTTTTGGGTACTAAAACCTGGTTCTGGTATTTTCCGTTTTCCAACGGAAATTCAAGCCTGGGTTTTGTTAGTAATAATGACTGGTTTAAAGATTTTAGCAGTGATAATTCAACAGCTTTTAAGGAAATGCTGAAAAAGCTGGAATATTATCACGATAGATTTGATGATGAACCGTTTCTTTTTGAACCCATAAAAATGCCAAATATCTCCCGAAACGTAAAGAAAATCTATGGCGAAGGATTTGCTTTAACCGGGAACAGTGCAGAATTTCTGGATCCTGTGTTCTCTTCCGGAGTTGCATTTGCAACCGAATCTGGTTTACAGGCGGCTAAATTGGCCAGAATTGAAATTAAAGGCCATGAGGTTGATTGGGAAAAAGATTATGCTGAATATATGGAAGCAGGAATTTCGGTGTTTAGCAGTTATGTAAAAGAATGGTACACCGGGAATTTACAAAAGCTGTTTTTCCACGAAATGCCCAAAACTGAAATAAAAGAACAAATTTGCGCAGTTTTGGCCGGTTATGTTTGGAATAAGAGCAATCCGTTTGTGAAGAATCATCGACGAATTATTAAAAATGTAGCTCGACTAATAGACCAGGAAAAGATAAATATTTAAAAACTTTTAAACTTAAATTTCTGATGACAAAGCCTTTAAATATCTTCCCTTAATTTATTGGATGGTTTAGTAGAAAAATGTTTGGAAGATAGGTAAGTAAAACTTACATTTGCAACCGCAAAAATGTTTGCGCGTTCTTAAATATTGGAGAGTTGCCAGAGTGGTTAATGGAGCAGTTTGCTAAACTGTCGACGAGCAATTGTCGCATGAGTTCGAATCTCATACTCTCCGCTAAATTTTTTAGTCTGCGGATTTTTATTCTCCTTTTCTTCTGGAAAAGATAGGGATAATTTTCCTCCGTCTCCCGGACTGCTTTTTGAAAGAGTATTTTGGATCGGAAAGGCTAAAATTTTTGATGATAGTGAAAGCTGTCAGTTATGGAATTTAGCTCTGACATTTATCAGAATAAACTCCGCCCAGTTATCGCGCCGAGCGCGATTAATAAATTACTCGGGGTGTAGCGTAGCCCGGTTATCGCGCCTGCTTTGGGAGCAGGAGGCCGCAGGTTCGAATCCTGCCACCCCGACTTTTACAAGTTGTATTTTAACATAAAAAAAGGGTAATTGTATGGTTTTCATATAGTTACCCTTTCTTTTTGTGCTCAAATTTTAACAAATAGTGTTAAAATTTATGTGAGTTCATCGTGAGTTCACGGTGAATTTGTGAGTTAATCGTGAGTTATTTTTTTGTATTTTTAGCTTACCGGTACTCCATAATTATGTATTGGTAGTTTGACTTTCGCCTTAATTAATTGTTTCATTTAAACAACAAAGCTATGCGTACTAGTCAAACCTTTTCTATTTCTTTTATCATTCGTAAAAAGAAAAAACAACCTGAATTAGCCCTCCTCTATGCCCGAATTACCGTAAATGGTAAATCCCTTGAAATTAGTTTAAAACGAACTATTCCGATTGACAAGTGGAATCAAGCTGCCAGTAAACTTATTGGTAACAGTTCTGAAAGCCGGCTAATCAATAAAAAAATTGATGAAACCAAGGCGCAACTTTATAAAACTCATGACAGTCTTATAAAAGAAGGACTGCTG